>CAJOMU010000041.1 GCA_905235735.1 uncultured Synergistales bacterium | reverse complement strand
AGACGATGAGGCATAGATACTGATGATTATTATTCTCATGGGTATGTTATGTCTCACTATCATTGGGTGCACATTCATAAGTGTATGTGAAGAGGCAATATCGGAATACATAAGGGCATGTGCTGAAGCTAAACGCAATCAAGAGAAACGTTTCAAGCTGATTGATGCATATATCGAAATGCAGTTACGAGAGCAGGAACAAGGAGGTGATGAAACCCATGACAGATGAACTAAAACCATGTCCATTTTGCGGCGGTGAAGCTGAAGTTAAGACCGGTGAGGCTAGTTTAGCTATGGTTTCATGTCCATCATGCGGCACACATACGCTATGGAGCGAAACAGCAATCACGAAATGGAATAAGCGAACTCGTAAGGATACATCACTGAAACCATGCCCGATTTGTGGGAATATACCTAAGCTCGTCGAAACATGCGAGGGGTTCTTCTATGTTCAATGCATTCATTGCGGCATGACATCAAGGCTATGGACAAGTGCAGACGATGCTATTTCAGCTTGGAACTCAAGGAGTTGTGGATAATGGAAGCAATGATTTTCGGGTTAGTCCTTTTCTTTGGGACGGCTTTCCATGATGACATAGTTAATTCGTGCACTTGCTGCTTGGATTCGTTCAAGGTCTGAAAGGAGGTGATTCACATGCAATTCTACGTTCTTGGTGCGTCAATCTTCTTCTTTGGCGCGTCTATCGCTCTCTATTTCCATTCCTACAGTCTCCTCAATAGGGCTATTTATACCCTCAGATACACCTTACAACTCGTTGAACGGCTTGATACTCACGAAGAAACTTACAGAAAGGAGGGAACAGATTAGATCATGATAAATGTTAAGTCAATCACAAGCACACAAACACTTCATGACATGGAAAACAATGCAGCACTTGCTGCTCTAACCTGTCATGCTAACACGCATATCTACGATGATTTCACTCGAAAAGGAAAGTGCTCACATTGTGGCAAATGCTGTTCTAATTTCTTGCCTCTGTCAGCTTCGGAAATCTCTCATATCTCGCTTTACATTTCTGAGCATCACATTCTACCTATGCCGCTCGTAAGAGGAGGTAAATACGTTTACGCTGACACTTGTCCTTTTCTTGATGCCCATAAAAAGTGCATGATTTATGACGCTCGCCCCCTCATTTGCAAGGTTTTCAAGTGCAATCGAAACGTTTCAAGCAATAAATATCGCAGATTGTTGCTGCTTGAAGATAGAAAAGTTGTTGACGTTCGAGATACTTTCTTTCCTATGGAGGTTCAACTCTCTGAACATGAGATGAATATCCTGAAGCTCCTCGCTAAAGGTTATTCTTTAGAGGAAATCGCTGCAATCATTGATGCTGCTTCCACTTCTGCCGTCAGCAATCAACTGCAAAGATTATCCCGTAAACTCGGCGTATCGGGGCTGGTTAATATTCTTCTTCACTTGGCTCCCATTAACGGCCTGCTTCACGATTTAAGGAGGTCATCCAATGAGTGAGTTCACCAAAGGTTCTTGGTTTTCTGCCCAGTCTGAGATAAAAGCGGGTAAACATAGGCGTACAAAAATCTACTGCGTAGTTAGTCGAGAAGACGGAACATTGAAGACAATCGCAACACTTTCAGGAACTACAGCAGAAGCAAAAGCCAACGCCCGACTGATTGCTGCTGCTCCTGAGATGTACGAGGCTATCACGGAATGCGCTAATACTCTCGAAGCTATCCGTCTTCGCGATGATTGCAATGAGGCTGCTGATTTGTATGAAGTTGAGGAACTCATTCATTCTCTTTGGGATTTGTTAGCTAGCATTGACGGTGAGGAGGCCGAAGCATGAGTAAGTTCACGCCGGGTAAGTGGAGCGTAGGTATCCATGAAAAATACGGTCAGTACATATATGCAGATGATGGCGAAGCAATCATAGCAGTAATTCGTAGTTGCGGATATACAGGCCATTCAGAAGAGAAGGAGGCAGCGCGTCAAGCTAACGCCCAGCTAATAGCCGCTGCACCAGAAATGTATGAGTTGCTGAAAGCATTAGCATATCCCAATGGCAGCGATAGTACCACTAAAGCCGCAGTCAGGCTTCGTGCTAGAAAACTGCTAGTAAGCATTGATAGTATCACAGAGTAATTCAAGTACTAAACTCAAGGAGGTTACAAAATGAATAACGCTTTACAGGTATTCGATTACAACGGTTCAACAATAAGGACTGTTGATAAAGACGGCGAAGTGTGGTTTGTCGCGAAGGATGTTTGTGATGTCTTGGAACTTACGAACCCAACAGAAGCAATAAGATCGCTTGACAACGATGAAAAAATGACTCTAAGAGATACTGAGGGTCATTCTGGACAGCGTGGAGGTGCTCAATTCTTCAACGTAATTAATGAATCTGGACTCTACAAGTTGACATTCAGAAGCCAGAAGCCAGAGGCCAAGAAGTTCACGCGCTGGGTAACACACGATGTACTGCCGACTATTCGCAAGACTGGGAGCTACAAAGTCAGGAAATCGGAAGAAAAGGACTATGAGGTTCGAATGAAGGAACTTGAGGATCACAAACGAGACCAAGACCTCAGAGGTGCTCAAATCCTCCAAAGCATGATTGATAACAATACTTTCCCAGTAACACCTGAGACACGCACTGTTTTCGCTCATGAAGTCTTCAAACTCGTTACCGGCCATTCTTATCTTGCTATGCTCCCCGTCTGCACAGAAAAATGGTACACAGCAACAGAAATCGGTGAAGTGGTTGGTCTCACTGCGAATAAGGTGGGACGAATAGCAAAGGCAAACGGTATCAAAGCCCCCGATGGAGATGCCAATGAATATGGACGGTGGATATTCAGTAAAGCGCAGAATTCAAGCCGTGAAGTTACTAGCTTC
>CAJOMU010000040.1 GCA_905235735.1 uncultured Synergistales bacterium | reverse complement strand
GACCTAACAGCATTATGAAGCTCACATTATCTTCATCACTTTCAAGGTCTGCAAATTTTATGTCTGCTTTTATCTTGCCTTCCCTGTCTTCAATCTCAATTGCTGGTCTCACTGTACTGCCGTTTACTGCTCCCTGTCCTTTTCTGTACAATGTGCTGAACAGTACACCGTCTGAATGTTCCGGTTTGACTGACCCTGCCATTATTGCAGCTCTTGTGCTGTACTTCTTCTCGACATCTAAAAGAGATGTAACGTTGAAATGGAAATAGCCCTCATTATTGCCTCCGACATCTATCGTATTGCCCGTCGAATAATCAATTCTGGAATCGTGAACTTCCTCTAATTTGCCTTCTGGGTCTATCTGCACAAAGAAGATATAATCTCCTGTCGCCATACTTTCAGGAATTTTCCATGTAAAGACTGCCCAGTCCTTATTGTCTGCCCAGCCCTTTAACGATACATTATTCAGCGTCTGAATCTCTTTCAGGACATTCATTGTCTTTTCAGGATTACTCGTGTTGAATTCACCTGCAAGCGCATATGAAAGTTTCATTGAGAAATTTCCTGTGTCCTTGAAGCTCGCATTGTAAATCGGAACTCGTATCTCATAGGTCAGACCTGCAACCAGATTGGTATCTGAATCAAGATCAAGCGCAGGAACATAAAATCTCAGTCCTCGAATCCTCATTGCTGAAGCGTTATAAATGTTTGATATGAGAGTTGCTCCATTGCGTGTGTATTTCATGGGCAGCACTAATGAAGGATCTGCATACTTTCTGTATCTGCTGTCATCTCCCCATAAACGTGATATGTTTCTCATACTTATACTGTCATCAAGACGTACTGCATGTGCAACTTTCAGAGTTCCTTCACGCGCTATGAACGGCATTGTCCTTATTGAATGTCCTGCCTGTTCTCCTGGTATCGTACTTCTGCCGTAAAGTTCAATGTCTATCTGTTCCGCTTCCGAAAGGCTCTTCTGGAACGTCTCACTATGCGATGTATATGGAGGCGCAGAGTCTTCAGCTCCAAAGAATGATTTTATTGCTGATACAATCTTTGTGAGTTCACTCTTGTGCACTTCCTCTTCATACTTCTGCGAGTCTATCTTCGACTGTTCAAAATTAATTATTGTCGATGATTCGCTGCCCTTCGTCCACGCTATCCATGCTGGATCGGCTGCAAGTTCTCCGTTACGGTTGTAGCCTTCAATCTCCTCAAGCGATGAAGGATATGAAAAGAGATTCCCTTCTTCATGTCTGGCCTGATAAGTGTTATTCCTGTCTGACGGTGTCTTACTCGGCGTTACTGAGTCATACATTGAGAACGTAATATAATGCTCTTTACTCTCACTCTGAAGTTCTTTCGTTGAGTTATCTGCTTTAGGCCCAGCCTTGAACCATGACGGCAGAGGATCATTCAGAATCTTGTAACGCCATATATGCTGCCTCGCTGAATACGATAGCAGTCTGTCCCAGATAAGTGCATCCATAGTTTCGGCTACTTTAGTCTGATTACTCTCCTTAGTTGCGTTCGTTGTCGTCTCATCAATCTTATCAGTGACAAAATCCATGACAGTATTCACAGTATCTGCTGCACCTTTGACCCTCTCATCGAAGTTTCCTGCGATATTAGCTCCCATTGTCTGGAACTTCAGATAGCCGTGAACGAATTCACCTGCATCACCAAGAACCGATATTGTCTCTGTTGTTGAGGCCATACCGAATGATACATCTTTGGTCTTTGAGATACTGCTTGCTTTCGAGTAGGCTACTTTCATTTTCCCGTTGCCTTCATCACCTTCAAATCCGCTGAAAGTATAATTTATCGGGCCATCAGTCAAACTTCCGTCCATGTATGATACGTTATCGACGTGATAGGGCATCGCCTGAAGTACCACTGCGTAACTCATATCATGATCATCGAATGTGTGTGTAGGCTTGTCGAGCATTAAGGCTTCATTTGCAAAATCACCTGTAACAATAGCACCCCTTCTCGCATAGTCTGAACCTTGAACATTGTATATCCTCTTTGTCTCTCCGAATGCTATGAAATCTCTATTTGCATTCAGCACTGACGGAATCACAAATACCCTGCTTGCATCAGAATTCACATGACTTATCGCAATGTCATCCGCTAATTTAATATGTCCCACTGTACCAGTGAGAGGCCCGGCCGTGATTGAGAAGTCTTCAGCAGTTTTGTAGTAGTAGTCATACACATCGCCTGTCATATAGTATCCCAGAAGGCTTGTATCGTATGCTCCCCCTTTGTTGTATTGCTCATTTCGCACAGGCTTTATTGAACCTCTATTGAAGCTCCAGACTTCAAGACGCGGGTAAATTTCAAAACGTATGTAAACAGTTCCGTTGACAGCCTGATTGACCAGAATCACAATCTCATCTTGTCCGTCTCCGTTCAAATCCGCCTTTGTTGCTTTGAGCGTTCCACAAAAATCATTGTAGGCATCCAGCTCATCACTTGCCCAGATATTAGAGTCCTTGTTGTACTTGAAGACTTTTACTCTCATATCGCTCACGCTGGTTCCGTTGGTTCGCGTTACAACTGCTGCTTCCTCCACTCCATCACCGTCAAAATCTCCGGCTAATGCTGCAAGAGATGCCTGCTGAGTATAATCAATGCCCCATGTCTCGCTGCCATGAACGAAGGTTTCAGGCATAATACGTGTTACGCTTACGGTCTTTCCGTCTGTGCTTGATACCTTGTATACATAAGCATAAACTCCGTTATTGTTATTCCAGGCAACAACAAATTCGTTTTTGTAGCCGTCTCCGTCAAAGTCTCCTGCTGCTATATCGCATGCTTGAATGCCTCTTGTGTAATCCCAGAGCTTGCTGCCCAGAATTCTATCTCCTCCGGATACGTCCACACGATTACTGCTGACAGTACCGGTTTCGTTTCTGTCTACTCCTAAAAAGTACACATATAAACTACCGCTAGGAGCCATTCTATCCGAGTGAATGAAAGCAAAAACGTCTTTGCCCTCCATACCCTTAATGGTCAAATGGGCATTCCCCCACGTGTTACGCGCTCTCAATATCCAGTATGGAGTTTTTAGTTCTGGAGATTTCATACTGACGTTATCCCATGTGCCGGTACTCTCTACTGTACTGAAACCGCCAATGCTGGAAGGGTTGCCGCCATCGATATTAAGACCTGCAAGTGTGTATGCTACATTGCGCCTTGTTCCGAAGCGTTTCGGGGAAATTGATACATTCATCTTCTGCACTACATTGCTTGTAGGGTTTACAGGCTTATAGGGTAGATCAGTTGTAGATAATAATGATGAATGCGACTGCTTCAGTGAGCCGTCCGTGTTGATTGTGAATACGCGAGGCTGATAACGGATGTAATTTGAATTAAGCGTGAACCTCTCATAAAGCATCAGTGAATGCTTCGGTATCTCCGGGAACTCTGAGCCTGTCGTCTCCTTCACTATATCTGAAATTGATCCCAGACTTTTACCCTTAATCTGAACATCTCCAGATGCAGTTACGCAGAACGAAAATGCACTGAGGACACACACAACGGTCATCAATGCGATGAATCGAATTTGCCTTTTCATAACAAATCCCTCCTTTTTGAATTGTTGATAAATTATATACATTCAGTTTGCAAATATCAATGTTACAACAGGGAATGAGGACAAAAAAAAACAGGAGAGATTCTATTTTCTGAATCTCCCCTGCAAAAATTCGTTTCTTGAATGCTATTTACCTTTGCGAATCTTCAACGCTAAACCTGAAAGCATGATTAACGTTAATGCACTGAAGCCCATTGCACAGCCTCCGCCACCAGCTGAACCCGGAACACTTCCACTCGGTTTATCACTTCCGTCAGGAGTGTCTGGAGTTTCACTATCTTCAGGATTTTCTGATGAATCTTCTGGCTCGTTGCTGTTCGCTATTTCTTCAAGCACTGATGCTCCGCTGAGTTCTGGTACATATATCTCAAAGCCTGCTCCATTCTCCCAATCTATTCCACGTGGCGAGAGCGTCATCATGAATTTCGTTGTCGTATGCGGTACAAGTGCCATTTTATGCACAAGGAAATTGCTCTCTATATCATCCTGAGACGGAATGAAGCCCTCACCTGCCTGCTCAAGTACTCCTGGTTTCAGATTTATTCCGTTCAGATATGCCTCTGGATAGTACTCGTCTCCGTCATATCTTATGCTGCATTCAAAAGTAACAGT
>CAJOMU010000039.1 GCA_905235735.1 uncultured Synergistales bacterium | reverse complement strand
TGAACATTTTACAGACGAAACCTTTATGCTTGGTTCTCGCTTCGTGTTTTTCCGTCCAACAGCCCAAATGTTCAAAAATCAAAGGCTATATACACCAATGAGAGAAATTATATCCGAACAATTAATACAGGTAAAGCTGATTTATAAATTTCTCTGTAAGCGGCTTCCCCCTTTCTTAAAAGTATAAATTTTAGAACAATTTATCATATTTTTATAATTTTTGTGTAGCTGTTACTAAGCCTTCTACTGATACAACAGCTTCAATGTCGTTGAGGCATTCAACCGTTTCACACTGAGGGATTATGAGCGTCTCTTCATTTGAGATTCTGAACCAGTCTTCTAAACTTCCGCCCATGTCGAAACCAAAACCGTTAGCCCTTTGACCAGCAACACCGCGTTCACCAATGGGCTGATATTTTCCGTACTTCACGATTTCTTTCACGTCTTCAACGGTCTTTACCTGCGGAATTATTATGCCCTTTGCTCCTACATCAAGCGTCTTCAGGATTGCGGCTCTTGATATTTCCTTCACTCTTGCAAGAGGAGTAAGTCCTCTGCGTTCTGCTGCACATACATATTCACCGACACTTTCAGATTCAAACGGGCCATGTTCAGTATCAATAACAACGTAATCGAGACCAGTCAAACCTAAACTCTCAATGACAGCTGTACTTCCGCACTCAAAGAATGTACCTAATGTTTTTTCTCCGCGTTCTAATTTTTCTTTCAATTTATTCTTCATCATCATCTTCACCCTAAAGAAAGAGGGCCGAAGTTCTTTTCCCCGACCCTCATGTTATATCACAATGTCATGTGTCTATAGTCCAGGTAAATATGCCTGGAACTGCGCAAGTATACAAGTGAATATCAGTATCGTTACTCCCGCAATAAATCCGCCTATCGTCCAGCCTCTTATTGTGTCCGTTACGCTGATGTGGAAGAAACGTGAAATTGCCCAGAAACCTGAATCGTTCGGAAGTGAGAGACCTATTCCGCCTGCACATATCGCTATTGCACAGAGTATCGGTGATACACCTGAAGACCATGCAGCATTGGCCATGATTGCCGCCGTTGTCGTTAATGCTACTGTAGTTGATCCCTGCGCACATCTGAGTACCTGAGCAATCACGAAGCACAGAACAAGAATCGGAATGTTGAAGTTCCCGAAGTAATCCGTGATGAATGTCGCTATTCCTGATGCCTGAAGTATTCCGCCGTATGCTCCGCCTGCACCAGTGATTAAAAGAATCAATCCTACTGTATCCGCTCCGTCTGACATGATCTCTGTTACTGAACGATTAAGATACGGTATTGATACGAATGCTCCGTAAAGTACTCCTACAGTCATAGCTACGTTCTTTGAACCTAAGAATGCTATAACGTCAAGCACAGGGCCTTTTGGAAGTATCATCGCACCGAATGAACCCAAGAGTATCAGGATAATCGGAACTAACAGAATTGACATCGCAAGTCCTCCGCTCATCTTCGGCTTCTCTGTCTTTGCTTCTTTTGCCTCTGCTTTTACCTCAGCGTCCATGTCTGAGAAGTCCCATGTCTTTCCGGCTTTCTTGTCCTGTTTGTTCAGGAAACTTCCGTACCAGATTCCTCGATGCAGGAGGTTTCGGTGCAAGATACTTCTGTACGGACATGTGCGACGGAGAGTCTCAAGGCCATGACGGAATCAATTTCAGTCTCGCGAGCCGTGAGATGATTGCGAATATGATTGAGATTCATGCGAATGCTACTCCGTTTGATGCAGGTGTATTCATTGCAAGCTGTGATAAAGGTATGCCGGGAAACTTAATCGGCATGGCACGAGTGAACATACCTTCGATTATGGTTACTGGAGGCACAATGAGTGCAGGGCCTGAACTTCTCACACTCGAACAGCTAGGTATGTATTCAGCGAAATTTGAACGCGGCGAGATTGATGAAGCAAAACTGCTCTGGGCAAAACATAATGCATGTCCTTCATGCGGAGCGTGTTCATTCATTGGAACTGCATCAACACTTCAGATAATGGCTGAAGCACTCGGTCTCACACTGCCGGGAAGTGCATTACTTCCTGCAACGAGTCCTGACCTCATCGATTACGCATACAATGCCGGAAAACGAGCAGTTGAACTTGCATACGAGGGATTGAAACCTTCAGACATTGTTACAATGGAGAGCCTCGAAAATGCAATCATGGTTCACGCGGCAATATCAGGAAGTACGAACTGCCTTCTTCATCTTCCAGCAATAGCTCACGAATACGGAATCACAATTACAGGTGATACTTTCGACCGCTTGCACAGAGGAGCACATTATCTTCTTGATTTGCGTCCTGCTGGTAAATGGCCTGCTGAATTCTTCTATTATGCTGGTGGTGTACCTGCAATCATGGAAGAGATTAAATCAGTCCTTCATCTTGATGTGATGACCGTAACAGGAAAGACACTCGGAGAAAATCTCGCGGAACTCAAAGCGAATGGGTTCTATGATAGATGTCAGAAGTGGCTCGACGAAGCGAACAAGAAATACGGAATCAATATCACGAAAGAGGACATCATTCGTCCATATGATAAGGCAATTGGAACTGAAGGAAGCATTGCAATCCTCAAAGGCAATCTTGCTCCTGAAGGTGCAGTGATTAAGCATACGGCATGTCCGAAGGAAATGTACAAGGCAGTGTTGAATGCGAGACCTTTCGACAGTGAAGAGGAATGCCTTGATGCAGTGTTACATCATAAAGTGCAGAAGGGTGATGCTGTATTCATTCGATACGAAGGCCCAAAGGGTTCAGGAATGCCTGAGATGTTCTACACGTCAGAAGCAATAAGTTCGGATAAGGAACTCGGCAAAACGATTGCACTCATCACTGACGGAAGATTTTCGGGTGCCTCAACTGGGCCTGTGATTGGTCATTGCAGTCCAGAGGCAGCAGCAGGAGGGCCGATTGCACTTGTTGAAGAGGGAGACATCATTGAACTTGATGTGTTCGCACGCAAGCTGAACATTATCGGTGTAAAAGGTGAACGCAAAACGCCGGAAGAAATTGACGAGATACTTGCTGAACGTAAAAAGAACTGGAAGCCTCACGCAAAGAAATACAAAAAGGGAGTACTGCGTCTGTTCAGCGAATTAGCCGCAAGTCCGATGCGCGGTGCATATCTCGAATACGATTAATGAACTCGTAAACCTGTCTCCTCTGTCATAATGGCAGGGGGGATTCAATATATAAGCGTAACATTCTTATCATGAAATAATTTCTTCCATTCATCTGAGAATAACAATATCAGCATAGAGGCTCATCAAAACATTTCGTGCTATGCTTCCCTGCATTGAGAATGTATTTCTATTCACTGCACCTCCTGTTGATACTACCCTGAATGATGCACCGTATGCTTCTGCAATTATCTGCGTTGAATTCGTTAGTAGCGTTATGTCTGGTTCATCTCTGAGAAGACGTACTGCCTCAACCGATGTTGTACTTGCATCTGAAGCTATGACTGCACTCTTCGGAATGAGACTGCGTACAAGTCCTGCAATGATTCTCTTTTCGTGAATGTGGTGATTCGCACGTAAAATAAAACTACTGTTCTCGATTACACTGCTGGAATTTATGACCGCTCCGCCGTGAGTACGTGTGAGTATACCGTCAGCTTCAAGCCTGGCTAAATCTCTTCTGATTGTCTCTGTCATAACATTAAATTTTGTGCTGAGTTCTGAGACAGAGATTTTTTTTCCATTTGAATTATCTGTTTTATATTTATGAACTACCCAAGCCTAAAGGCTTTGGGCTTCTTGCTTCATCGGCGAATACTTGCACATGTACCTTGCGATACTTGTGTAGCGGTACCAGCCTCCACAAGACTCTACGCTCTCTGTTCCGGAGAGACTGTGTCATTATAACATACGCACTATCATCCCAAAGCTAAAGCATTTGGGGTTTCTCTCGCGCTTTTTCTAATTCTGTCCTTATGAAGCAAAATTTGTTCTCCCTAAAAAAATTCCCGTATAGCATTTACGATTATAATACTACACGGGATATTAAACGTGCCACCGAAGAAGACAGTGAAACTTCCTGCCGCAAGAATACTCCCGATTAAGATTAATGGAAAAGGTTTCTTCAGTGAGGCAATAGCATTAAGTGCATCGTGAAATTCTTCAGGCGAAATTTTTTCTCTGCATATTCTTCTGCTGAGTGCATTCAAATCTTCGAGACGATAAAAATCTGTTCCTGTGCTTGAATATATACGTCTGGTTTCAGTTACGAAGTCTGTATCAGAAAATTCAATGCTGAGACTTATTATTGAAGTTATAACAAATGCATCAACATGTACAGCTCCATATGCAGAAGCGATTCGTATCAATGTATCTTCAACTCTGCTTATCTCTGCACCACTTCCCAGCATTAATTCTCCGAGTTCAAGAATACAATTCAGTGAACTACTCCGCCTACAGAGGCTGGAGCTTCCTAATTCAACGAGGCTGCACCGCGATGTTCTGCCTGTGTCTTACGTCCTCTCCAAAGGCGTTAATTCCCTACGTCCCATAGGTATTTTTCTCTTTGAGTGCTTTCTT
>CAJOMU010000038.1 GCA_905235735.1 uncultured Synergistales bacterium | reverse complement strand
ATGGTTTTTCCGATACATCGTATCTCATTTGCCATTATGCATAAGAAATTATAGCAAAACTAAATTACCTTGCGCCATTCATCCCCATAGCTAAAGCTAAGGGCTTTCTGGCGGGTTTCGGTAAACGGGCGTTTTTGGGGTTGAAGTTTAGCCCCATTTCCTACGATAGGGAACAACTCCCCTCAACGTTGTCCCTATTTTATCACATCATTCATCAATATCATCTATCCTTCATGCTCCATAAACGAGGTTCGGCAACCATAATACAGCTTCAGGGAAGAAGACCATAAACACAACTACGAGAATGACAGCGAGGTAGAACATCCAGCCATAACGCACCGTCTCCTGAATCGGACATCCCATAATATCACTTACGGCATAAAGGCCAGTTCCAACTGGAGGAGTCATGACACCGAATGTTACAGTAGTCATCATTATCATTCCGAATACTACAGGATCAACTCCTACACGCTGCATTACGGGAAGCAATATCGGTGTGAGAATGAGAGCGATAACCGTAGTCTCCATGAAACAGCCGCAAAGTAACAGGAACAATACGACAAGAAACAGAAGCATAGTTGAGTTCGATGTTACGGATACGAGAGCGGATGCAATTGCAGTAGTGAGATTATCGAAGACTATTCCGTAACCGAATACGCCTGAGAAACATAATATTATTGTGATAACTGTTATGTCCTGAACTGAATCCTTGAGCGTCTGAATCAGAACTTTCCATGTGAGTTCACGATATATTACAGTCCCAACGAAGATAGCATATGCACACGCAAATGCACCTGATTCTGACGGGCTCATTATGCCGAATCGAATCAGTACGATTAAGAGAACAGGGAACATTAAAGCCCATATTGATGATATAACTTCTCTCAGAATCTCTGTGAATGATGCCCGCTTTTCGTGTTCAGGTTTATAGCCGAGCCTGTGAGCAGATAGACTTGTTGCAATCATCATAAGAATCATCATGAGCAATCCGGGAACCCAGCCTGCCATGAATAACCTTCCGATTGAGACTTCACCGACAGTACCATAGATGATTAATCCCATTGAAGGAGGAATAGTAGCAACTATCAGACCAGATAACCCATTGACTGCCGCAGACCAGCCTTTAGCGTAACCTAATCGTGTCATCTCAGGGCCAAGTATACGCGTCTCCATTGCCGCATCAGCAACAGCAGAACCTGATACGCCTCCCATTAAGGTTGAGAGTACGCATGATACCTGTCCGATGTTTCCCCACATATGTCCAGTTAGAACATTTGCGAGCCTCATTAAGCGTCGTGTTATTCCTGTAGCATTCATTAGATTTCCTGCGAGAATGAAAAGAGGGATCGCAAGCATGGTAAAACTCTGAGTTGTTGATATGGACTTCTGCACAAGTATGCTCATGGGAAGTCCCTTAATGATGAAGAATGCGAAACCTGAAATACCGATTGCAAAAGCTACGGGCATTCCGAGAACGAGAAATACGAGAAAGATTATTATTGCGGTACTCATGAATTTTCACCCCATTTTGATGCTGGTCTCTTAATCGAATCAATGAGATTCACTGCCGTATTTATGAACATCAAGAATGCTCCTGTTGGTACACATGACGTAACCCATGCATAAGATATATTCAGTGTTGTAATCATTCGGCGTGAATAACCCTTTGCGTATTGATACCCGTAAACGACTAGTGCACCGAGAAATACGAGAATGATAATCTTGAATGCAATATCGAGAGTTTTCTGAATCGATTTCGGGAGCATTTTCACGAACATATCAACGCCGATTAAACCTGTTGTACGTACTGCTATGTCTCCTCCTAGAAAGCACATCCATGCGAACATAACGAGAGCAGCATCTTGTGCCCAGTTGATTGGGTAACCGAAAGTGCGGGTTAATGCCGCAATGAATACGAGAAGGGTAATGCCTGCGAGGAGCAATAATGCAGTCCATTGTTCAAGCTCACAGAATTTTTTGTAGAACGTCTTCATGATATATATTCCTCCAAACAAAAAGCGAGGGCATATTAACCCCCGCTGATTTTCACATGACGATTAAAGTCCTGCTTCCTTGTATATTGCTTTGCGTAATTCTGTCCAGCCGAGTTCTTCATATGCAGATGCGGCTGCCTTCTTGAACTCTTCCTTATCGACCTTCGTGATTGTCATTCCGTTATCGATTAACACTTTCTCTAAATCTGCCTGTGCTGCTTCAATCTCGCGAGCATTCTTTATGCCGTTGTTGTAGCAAGCCTCAAGTATGATTTTCTTGTATTCATCAGGGAGTTTTGAGAACCATGCTTCACCGCAGACGAGACAGTTAAAGAGGTTGATGTGTTCAGTCTTGGCCACATACTTGCAGACTTCGTAGATGTGAGTTGATACGGCTGAAGTGTACTGAACTTCGCAAGCGTCAATCATTTTTGTCTGAATTGCATTGTAGACTTCCGACCACGCGATGTTATACGGAGTTGCACCCATTGCCTTAATTGATGCGTTATATGGTGCAGCGCTTGGAGTTCTGGTTACAACGCCTTTGAGGTCTGCGGGAGTTTTCACTTCTTTGTTCTGCATGAATGATCTTGCTCCGTCATAATAGTTGAAGCAGAGAATGCGCAAGCCCTGATTGACGAGTTCATCTGTCCATTTCTTGAACGTTGCGGTGTTCATGACTTTCAGACCGTCATCATAATTTTCAACGAAATAGGCCATGTTGAATATGCCGATGTCCTTAACGTAATTGGACATTCTTCCTGCATCACTGAGAACAGCGATTCCGATTCCTGCGATTGCCTGGTCAATCATATCTTCTTCCCCTCCGAGCTGAGAAGACGGATAGATTGTAACTTTGACATTGCCGTTGGTCTTCTCGTTTATCTCATCTGCTGCTGCTTTGAGACCTGCATAGATCATTGAAGTCTCAGTCTGAGTTGTTGAGATTCTGAGTTCAAAGGTCTCTGCAAATGCGAGAGAAGCGAACGATAAAGCGAACACTGCGACTAGAGCCATGAGTGAAAAAAGTTTTTTCATGATAAAAAGCCTCCTGTGAAAATAAAATTTGGAATGTAAAGATTGTAGCGTAAAATTTTTCTTGTGTGTAGATATAAATTCTTGACTTTGAGAATGTTTGCTGTAAAATTTTTTACGTTAATAGATGGGCAATTGGCACAGGGGTTAGCGCGCTTCCTTCACACGGAAGAGGTCACTGGTTCAAATCCAGTATTGCCCACTGAATTGAACTAAATTGAATTGAAATTATCAGAAGATTACCTTAACTGTATTCCCTCAGTCGTTAGTGGCTGAGGGATTTTTTCCGCATATGAAAAATTATTAGGTAACAAAAGTATCAAGAATAAGCCAATTTCTAATATAATATTCAATTAAAGGAGGCTGATATGTATCATGATATTTGAACAGTTCAGCAAAATAGGAATAATTCCCGTAGTAGTACTTGATGATCCGAAAGATGCATCAGCGTTAGGAAAAGCATTATGTGAGAATGGACTTCCATGCGCGGAAGTAACATTCAGGACAGCGGCGGCAGAGGAAACAATTCGCGTAATGTCGAAAGAATTTCCTGACATGTTAGTTGGAGCAGGTACGGTTCTGACAAAGGAACAGGTCGACCGTGCGATTAATGCAGGAGCGAAATTCATTGTTAGTCCCGGACTTAATCCGAAGATAGTGCAGTATTGTCTTGACAGGAGCATTCCAGTTACGCCCGGAACGCAGACACCCAGTGAAATGGAACAGGCATTAGAACTTGGCCTGAAGGTTGTGAAATTCTTCCCAGCAGAACCGGCAGGAGGACTAGCAATGATAAAGGCAGTAGCGGCACCATATGTAGATTTGAAGTTCATGCCCACAGGCGGAATTAATGCGAAGAATGTCCGTGATTATCTCGCATACAACAAGATAATAGCGTGCGGAGGTTCATGGATGGTGAAGAAGGATTTAATCACATCAGGAAAATGGGATGAACTTGGAAAGCTCGTTAAAGAGGCAGCAGATATAGTGAAAGAAATTCGCGGAGGTAAATAGAATGCAGTTGAATTTGAGACCAGCTGAAGAATGCAAATTTGATGCAGTAAGTTTAGGCGAGGTAATGCTGAGATTAGATCCAGGCGAGGGACGAATCAGAACAGCGAGAAGTTTCAGAGCATGGGAAGGCGGCGGAGAATACAATGTAATTCGCGGACTTCATAAGTGCTTTGGTCTGAACACTGCGGTAATAACGGCATTTGCGGATAACGAAGTCGGAAAGTTAATGAAGGATTTCATTGAACAGGGCGGAGTAGACACGAGTTTAATCTACTGGAAGAAGACTGACGGAATCGGACGCATCTGCAGAAACGGAATCAACTTCACAGAGCGCGGTTTCGGAATTCGCGGAGCAGTCGGATGTTCAGACAGGGCGAACACTGCAATATCACAGGCAACACCTGCAGATTTTGATTTTGAGTATATATTTGGAAAACTCGGAGTACGCTGGCTTCATACGGGCGGAATTTACGCGGCATTATCAGAGCAGGCATGTGAGACAGTAATCGCTGCATGCAAGGCGGCCAAGAAGTACGGAACATTAGTATCATATGATTTGAATTATCGACCGTCAATGTGGAGTGCAATCGGAGGACAGGCAAAAGCGCAGGAAGTGAACAAGGAAGTTGCGAGATATGTAGATGTGATGATAGGCAACGAAGAAGACTTCACAGCATGCTTAGGCTTTCAGATTGAGGGCAACGATGAGAACCTGAAAGAATTAAATATTGACGGTTACAAGAAGATGATCGGTGAAGCTGCGAAGACATACCCGAACTTCAAGGCAGTAGCAACGACATTAAGGACAGTACGCACTGCAACGGTCAATGACTGGAAAGCAATATGCTGGGCAGACGGAGAAATCTACATGTCGAAGGCATATGACGGACTTGAAATCATGGACAGAGTAGGCGGGGGAGATTCATTTGCGTCTGGTCTTGTGTATGGCTTAATGACGACAGGCGACCCAGAGAAGGCAGTGAATTACGGAGCAGCACACGGAGCACTTGCGATGACGACACCAGGCGATACATCAATGGCGAGTGTGAAGGAAGTTGAGGCCATAATGGGCGGAGCAGGAGCGCGAGTGAAACGTTAAATGGAAAAACTCCTAGAAAGCATTGTAACGGCATTAGAATCAAAGAACGGTGAAGATATAGTAACACTTGACCTGAAAGGCAAAGGCAGTTTAGCAGACGCGTTCATACTCGTAACAGGGAACTCTGAAACACACATGCACACACTGACGGAAGCGGCAGAAGAAGTATTACTGCGGGAGGGCAGGAAGTGCAAGATAGAGGGAGCTTCGAGTTTGAACTGGCGGTTGATTGATGCAGGAGACATAGTGATACATGTATTCAGTCATAAGGGCAGGGACTTTTACCGGTTAGAACGTCTCTGGGAAGAATAGAATTAAATTGTCCCCTCTGTTTTATGGGAGGGGGCTTTTTTTATTGCATGTTGATTTTGTTCAGCATGTTCTCAATTGCGTTCTGCATTTCAATTACGCTGTGATTTCTTGAGCGTGCGCATTCCTGAGCCTGCTTATCACATATAATGCATTTCCTGAAAGTTTCACGAGATAATTTATTCCCGTTTGCATCAATAACATCAATATCAAATAATCTTCCAATATCCGAAGAATTTTCGATAGTCATGGCCAAGTCCTTTAGTGATTCAGCTTCAGTATTACTGACAGCGAGCAGTAATTCATCACCAGTATCATCATGAACTTCATGTGCATCAAGAATTTCTGCATGAATATGATTTAAACCTTCGAGCAATAAAATTTCACCGATGTCAAAAGCTCTGCGAATGAGTTCATTCGTTTTAATAGGGCCTGGAATATTCATAGTGAAAGATACCAAAGGCGAATCATGTTTCTGAAGGAATTCCTGCTGTTTACGAGCACGTAATTCTCTTCGTTCGAGCATTTGAGATAAATTAATTTCGTTTCCTGTCATGATAATCATGAAACCTCCAGAGAAAATGTGTAATTGTAGAAATTCAGCGTACCCTTGCAGCTCGGAATCGTAAATACAGGATTTAACTGAAAATGTAAAAAATCAAAGCAGGGTGTACGAAAAAGAATCGGCACTCTGTTTTTATGTGAAGGTAAAGTTCAGGGATGCAGAATGAATGTGTTCCTGAAATTTTTTTATATATGGGTGGTGGCTGGGAAGCATACGAGCCATTCATTGATGAAAAGGAGAAGTTATTTGCGGTTTGTGATGCGGCATTAAAATTCTTTAAGGAAATGCATTACCAGGATTGGCCATGAAAAATTTGCTGAAGTGATCAAGGATATAATGAACTGACAAACATAACAAAAAGAGGAAGCCCTAACTCGTAGAACTTCCTCCTCTTGCATTCTTTAACTGGCAGCGATCCACTCTCCCGTATGTACCCCACACAGTACCATCGACGCTCGCAGGCTTAACTGCCGGGTTCGGCATGTTTCCGGGTGTTTCCCTGCCGCATTTGCCGCCAATAATTTATTTATTTCCCTGAATAAATCTTAAATCTCAAAAAGCAACCATGAAAGAAAGAAAGATTTTTCAATTTTTAGTACCAGTCAGCTCAATACATCACTGCACTTACACTTCTGGCCTATTTAAC
>CAJOMU010000037.1 GCA_905235735.1 uncultured Synergistales bacterium | reverse complement strand
CGATAGTCGATAGTCGATAGTCGATAGTCGATAGTCGATAGTCGATAGTCGATAGTCGATAGTCGATAGTCGATTTTACTGACTTTATTTGATGTTGTCAAGTATTTTTCTGTCTTCTTCATGTTCAGAATTATAGCATATTATCTTTGTCCCTTATCGTATATCTGACCTAACGCTCTAGGGCTGTGATTATGTCTGTTGAAGCAATATTAGCATCTTTCAGCGTATAATGTCATCAGGAGGTGAGATGTTGCACAGAGATCTTAATGAACAGTGGCTGAATCTTACTATTGCAGATGATTTCATGTTCGGAAAGGTTATGCAGGATAAAAGTCTTTGCACGGAACTAATTCAAATCATATTGCCTGAACTCGATATAGAGCGAATCGAATTCCCTGAAAGACAGAAATCATTTAATGAGGGACTTTTTTCACATGGTGTACGCTTCGATGTCTATACACGTACAGGTAAAGGTGAAATTATTGACGTAGAAATGCAAATGGCTAATACCGGCAATCTTCCGAAAAGAACGAGAGCATATCACGCAATGATAACGGGCAGTGAAATGGACGCAGAAAAGATGAAAGATTACAATGATATTCACAAGGCATTCGTAATTTTTATCTGTATGTTTGATTTGTTCAAAAAAGGAAGGCATATTTACACGTTTAGAAATATTTGCAGAGAAGACACAAGCATTGAACTCGATGACGGAACAGTAACAGTTTTTCTTAACGCTAAGGGTACTATGGATGATGTGAGTCCCAGACTGAAAAATTTTCTGGAATTCGCAAAAGGTAATAAATCCGATGACCCTTTCATAAGCAGAATGGAGGCAAAAATGAATGAGGTAATGATGTCCCCTGAAATGAAACTGGAGTACTTTGAGACACAAGATCGGCTTCACAGGAGCAGGAATGAAGGCTTGCTTGAAGGAAGAATTCAGGCTAATCTTCAAACAGCACATCGTATGCGCAAAGCAGGCTTCAGTGATGAACAGATTTGCGATCTTACAGGTCTTTCACCTGAGGATATAGCAGAACTCTAAACGCATAACAAAACCCCCTGAATCAACTTCGGGGGGCTTGCTTTTATCTTTGTCCCTTATCGTATATATGACCCAATGCTCTCGGACTATGATTATGTCTGCTGAAAAACACAAGCAGTAACATCGTAAGCACATAAGGCAGAATGCGAACTAAATCGTTATAGCTCGAAGGAAGTCCAAGCTCATTTATCACTGCACTCCCTCCGCTCCTCGCAAATCCGAATATCAAACATGCCGCTAATGACGGAAGTATCGACCAGTTCCCAAAGATTAACGCCGCAATCGAAAGATAACCATAGCCAAGATAAATGTCTGGTGAGAAATTCGCAGAGATTGAATACGCGAAACTCATTCCCGCAATTCCTGATAGACATCCAGAAATGAATACTGCCATTGTTCGGACTGCATACACATTCACTCCCGCAGCATCTACCGAATGAGGGTTATCTCCGCATGCACGCAATCGCATTCCGAATTTCGTCTTGTACAGCACATACCACATGATGACCGCAAGAAGCACAATCAGAATCTCAAACGGGTATATGTCCCTGAATATTGCACCGGCCAAAGGAATATCACTCAGATACGGAACTGTTATTCTCGCACTCGCACCAAGCATGAATTTGTTCGCTGAATTCCCGAAGAATGATGCGTTTATGCTCTTCGTCATGAAACTCGTCATCGCCATCGCAAGTATATTCATCACTACTCCGCTTATCACCTGATCTGCCTTGAACTTTATGCACAGCAATGCATGAATTAATGCAAATAATCCTCCTCCGATTACTGCGAAGATGAAACCAGCATAATATGGAACGTTCGATGTACTTCCGAATATTCCCGTGAGATATACAACCGCAACTGAACCTGTGAACGCCCCGAATCCCTGAAAACCTTCAAGCGCAAGATTCGTTATGCCGCTCTTCTCACTGTATATCCCTCCGACTGCCATTATGAAAAGAGGAAGTGCAAAGCTCAATCCGTCAATTATTATCATGTCTATCATGAATCACTTTCTCCCCTTTCGGCTTAAAAACGCTGAACATGCCGCAAACGTCAGTATGAATGCCGTGATTAAACTCGCAATCTCTGGCTCTATGTTCTGTCTCGAACTCATGTACACTGAACCTTTCGAGATTATCGTTATCAGGAATGACGCAAAGATACAGCCAATAGGATTATTCCCTCCGAGAAGTGATACCGCAATCGCATCAAATCCCATTGAAGGAGTCGTGCCGGGCTGAATTGATGCATAATATCCGCAGAAGTATGATACTCCTGCAAGACCTGCAAGCGCACCTGAAATCGTCATTGTGATTAATGATATTCGATTCACTTTCATTCCCGCGTAATATGCCGCCTTCGGTGATAATCCGACAGCTTTCATCTCGTATCCGTAAGTTGTGCGCTCAATAAGCCATTGAAGGAACATGGCCGTGATTATCGCTAAAGGGAATGCAAGTGCAATATCGAGTTTCAGATTCTCCCAGCGAAATCCTGAGATTGTTAGACGTGCTGATTCTATTATTGATTTGCTCTGTCTCGATACTGGATTCACATAGAACGTGTTTATGCAGAACGTAACAAGATACATTATCGTTGAGTTCAGCATGATTGAACTTACTACTTCATTCACGTTGAACCTGTAACGCATCCACCCGATTAACGCCCCGACTAACGCTCCGGCTATCACTCCGACAACTATCACAAGTATTCTCGAAGGCACAACCAGTGAGAGCATGTGTGCAGTGAATCCGGCGATCATCATCTGACCAGATACTCCTATGTTGAAGAATCCTCCTCGCAATGCAATCGCTACTGATAGAGACGCAAATATCATTGGTGTCATCGCATCAATGAAACTCATGAAGTCCGTGAACATATTCTGACGGCCCGCATACTTCACCTTCTGCATTAAGCCTGAACCCTGAAGTAAATTCATGTATGCCGCAACAGGGTCTTTACCCATAAGCCATAAGATTAATGCTCCGGCTATAAGGCTTATTATTATTGCCAGACATGAGAGCGTAAATTTTTTCATGCCGTCTTCACTCCCATCATGTAAAGTCCAATCTCATCAACCGAAATTTTCTCAGCTGGCGAGATTTTATTTATCCTCCCGTTGAAGATAACTGCTATCGTATCCGCACAGTCGATAATTTCATCGAGGTCAAGCGAAATCAATAACACTGCTGCGCCTCTGTTACGTTCTGCGATTATCTGTTTGCGTACATTCATCACTGCTCCTATATCCAGTCCTCTTGTCGGCTGCATGAACATGATTAACGGTGTCTGCATGTCAATTTCACGTGCTATGATTGCCTTCTGCTGATTCCCTCCTGACATTGAACGCATTATCGTTGCTCCTCCCTGACTGCTTCGTATGTCATATTCCTTCTCAAGAGTTCTGTTATATTCCACGAATGACGAACGGCTGATTACTCCTTTATGTGAGAATTTCGGCGTGTAGTACTGCCTCAATGGAAGGTTATCGCGTAACGTGAAATCCAGAACAAGACCTACGTTATGCCTGTCTTCAGGGATATATGCAATGCCTGCTTCGATTCGTTCACGCACAGAAGCACGTGTAATGTCATGGCCGTTAATGGTAATCTTTCCTGACGAGCACGGACACAATCCCGCAATTGAATCGGCGAGTTCATTCTGACCGTTACCTGATACACCTGCAACAGCAAACACTTCACCCGCATGAATCTGAAATGATACGTCCTTCACTGCATCAAGACCTGTTCTGCTCTTCACGCTCATGTTCTGAACATCGAGAATTACATCTCCGAATACAGCAGGTTTCTTCTCAGTTCTGAATGAAATATCATGTCCGACCATTAAACGCGCCATTTCATCTGCTGATGTTGATTCGACATCAAGAACAGTGATTAATTTTCCTCTGTTCAGAATTGCACACCTGTCCGCAGCGGCTTTTATCTCGGCGAGTTTATGTGTGATGAGTATTATCGTCTTACCATTCTCGCGGAGACTGCGAACTATATCAAGGAATGATTCTATTTCCTGAGGTGTTAATACTGCTGTAGGTTCATCGAAGATTAATATCTCTGCTTCACGGTATAACATCTTCAGAATCTCGACTCTCTGACATGATGCGACATTCAGATTTTCAATCACATCTTCAGGGTTAATTTTAAGGCCGTAACGTTCGGATAACTCTGCAATATCATGATTAGCTTTCTCAATGTCTACATACGGAATGAAACCAAAAAGTTTTCTCTCAGGTTCAAGGCCAAGTATTATATTCTCTGCAACAGAGAAATTCGATACTAACCTGAAGTGCTGATGTACCATTCCAATGCTTAGGCTTGAAGCGTAACGGGGAGAATATATCCGTTCTTTCTTTCCGCGAATCAGAATCTCTCCACCGTCAGGCTCATACGTTCCGAAAAGCATACTCACTAACGTAGACTTCCCTGCTCCATTCTCACCGAGTACAGCGAATATCTCGCCCTTATTGATTGTGAGGGATACATCATCGTTTGCGATAATGCCGGGAAATTTCTTCGTGATATGTCTGAATTCTACGATAGGTTCACTCATTCTGCATTCAATCCAACGAAGTCATCAGGTTTTGTTCCGCTGCGTGATGACGCTGGAATTATTTTGCCGGATTTTACGAGTTCAAATGCCGCATCAAGTCTCGCTATCGTCTCATCGCTCATCTGATGATGTCCTGGTGTCTTAACATAACCTGTTGAATTCGTATCTGCACCGAGCAAATAATTTCCGCCTTTGAAAGTTCCTGCCTTAATGTCATTCAGAACTCTCTTATTGTTCATGTCCATAACCTTGAGTACACTCGTGAGAATTACATTTGAATCTCCGTTTTTGCCGTCGTTATACTGGTCTGCATCACAGCCTATGATATATACACCTTCAGCTTCTTTTGCCGCTGTGAACACTCCCATACCTGCACCGCCTGCCGCAACGAATATCACATCACAGCCTTCGCGAATCAATTCCTGACCTACAACTTTTCCGTTTGCCTGATCAATGAATGAGCCGATGTAATTTCCTCCGACATTCTGACCGTTTATGTCCGTCCCTGAATACGATGCAAGCTCTACAATCTTTGCCTTCGTTCCGTAATGTTTATTCGCGTAATTCACTCCCGACATGAACCCGTACTGATAGTTTACGTTCGTGGGGAATGCTATTCCATTTACGACCGCAACTTTATTCGTCTTCGTTGAGAGTGCCGCCGCTATTCCCGCAAAGAATCCGCCTTCTTCTTCCCTGTATGCCATTGCGTTAATATTCTCCATAGTAACAGTGTTTCCGTTATGGTCAGACGGCCATGTGTCTACGAGAATGAATTTCACATCAGGGTTATCATCTGCTGGTTCAGTGATGCCTGCGAACACAAAACTCGGGCTGATAACAACATCATAATCTGCGGCAATATCTCCGACAACTTTAACGCATTCAGCGGGGTCTCCTGTCTTAACCTGAATGGTTGTGAGTGTCGCTTCTGGATTTTCTTTCACGAACTCAAGTGCTCCGTTGTAGTTCGATTCATTGAAGCCGCCATCGTGGACATCATTTGGTGAAGTTACGAGTGCTATTTTGAGTCCTTCTGCGAATGATGAACCTGAAAGACCGAAAAGCATAAATGAAAATGAAAGTGAAAAAACGAGAAAAGAAATCAAACGGTGTTTCTTAGTCATGAGAATATACACCTCTCTGAAAAAATTTTTTTGTGTGTGCGAATATTATACACAACTCGGAACTGAAAACTTGACAGAAACAATTCTTGCCGTTAAAATTCCGCGCTTGGATAAAAATTTAATATTCAGGAGGTTTATACCAGCATGGCCAGACAAATGGTTTATGGCGTAAACGACAAGCCCCCGTTCTTGATAATGCTCCTCTCAGGAACGCAGCACGTTCTAACATTATTCGGTGCAACTACATTAGTTCCTTTAATATTCGGTCCCGCAATGGGAATGACACCATTGCAAATAGCTTCTTTGATAAGCTCCGTATATTTGGGAATGGGAATAGCAACACTCATTCAGACAAGCAGAAAGCTCGGATCTGGACTTCCAATAGTACA
Organism: uncultured Synergistales bacterium; assembly: GCA_905235735.1. Classification (GTDB taxonomy): domain Bacteria; phylum Synergistota; class Synergistia; order Synergistales; family Aminobacteriaceae; genus JAFUXM01. Next base: position 1,350 of record CAJOMU010000037.1, on the reverse strand, counting down.
AGGTTCGAGCTTTTCTTTTATCCCAAGCGTTATGACTGTCATCGCTCTCTATAAGGCAGAAGGGCCGGAAGTGATAATGCAGTACATGGGAGGAGGATTAATCGCGGGAGGATTGATACTTTCATTCATAGGTTACAGCAAGATAGTAGGAATAATTCGCAAGGTCATAACACCGGTTGTAATTGGCCCAGTTATAATGGCGATAGGATTTTCGCTTGCAGGAACAGCAATTCAGGGTAATGCTGCGAACTACTGGCCTGCATCACTGGGAGTTGTAATTTTAATCTTCCTGTTCAGTTTAGTCTTAAAGAACAAATACATAAACATCTTCGCGATTCTTCTTGCGATTGTAATTGTATATCTTGCATGTCTCGGTCTCTCAATGAACGGAGTATTTTCACCCGAACATCCTGCGTATATAAATCTTTCGAGAGTAGCGGAAGCATCCTGGCTGAGAGATGTGAAGAGCGTGATAGTTCCTTGGGGAATGCCTAAGTTCAGTTTAATGGCAATTGCGGCATTACTAGCAGGATTCTTTGCGACAATGATTGAATCAATCGGTGATTATCATTCAGTGTCATATGCATCAGGAATTGATGATCCGGATTCAAATACAATCAACAGGGGAATCGGAGCAGAAGGTTTATGCTGTGCGTTATCAGGAGTATTAGGTTCAGTAGGAACGACATCATACACAGAGAACATAGGCTTAATTGGACTGACTGGAGTAGCATCGAGAGTTGTGGTGCGTACAGGTGCAGTGATATTGATACTAATGAGTTTTGTCGGGAAACTCAGCGCATTAATTGCGACGATGCCTTCACCAATAATCGGAGGAGCATACATAGCGTTATTCGGTACGATTGGTGCAATGGGAATACAGGTTCTAATGAGAGCGGACATGTCCAGTCAGAGAAATATTTTGATAGTCGGGTTTGCATTCTTAATGGCACTTGGCCTACCTGGTTGGGTTGAAGTTAATCAGTCGATCTTCATGAATGATGCACAGGGTCAAGTTATGCATACAATCGGCGGAATGGTCTGGGCAGTACTAAAGACACCTATGGCAGTAGCGGGAATATGTGCGGCTATATGCGACTCACTGATACCCGGAACAGATGAGGAACGCGGAATAAACGTGAGACCAAGAGGAATATAAGAAGAATATAAATCAGAACATAAAAATAAAATATAAAACATGTTCCCCTGTTCGTAAATGAGCGGGGGATTTTTTGATTCTGTGGTTCGGTGGTGAACTACCGCCACTTATTGAAGTGGCAGCTTCCTAATTCTACGAGGACTGCGCTCCAACCTCAAAAGCTGAATACGTCTTACACCCTCTCCAAAGGC
>CAJOMU010000036.1 GCA_905235735.1 uncultured Synergistales bacterium | reverse complement strand
TTACTTGAGCATTTTTGAAATTATAGCAAAACTAAACTATATAGCGCAATTCATCTCCCACTTATAGAAGTGGGAGTCTTCTTGCGGATTATGATAAATTGAATTTCGCGCAGGATTTAAATTTTTTCGGAGGGCTTGACGCAAATTTATCGGTCGTGTAAAATTCTCCAAGTGTTCGGGCCTATAGCTCAAGTGGTTAGAGCCACCGGCTCATAACCGGAAGGTTCCTGGTTCGAGTCCAGGCAGGCCCATTGAGATGACACAAAGAGAAGCTCCCTTAAATGCGAGGGAGTTTTTCCGTATCTGTGCACATAAAAAAATTCCTCCCGTAATCATAACAGGAGGAACGCATTCACACTTCACATTAACGTCTGTATACTAACGGGATCAAAAATGCTTCTGCAACTTCATCCGCCATTGCTTTGCCTTCAAGTATCTCAAGAAGTTTCAATGCGAAGAATGGTGTTACTGCCGGGCCTTTTGCTGTCGTGATGTGTCCGTCTGTCTCAACGATATTCTTTCCGATTACCGCACCTTCAAGATGCTTTTCGAGTCCGGGATAACATACTGCTGTTATGCCGTGAAGTATGCCTGCCTTGCCCAATGCCGCTGGTGCTGCACAGATTGCACCGATGAGTTTTCCTTCTGCATTGTACTTCTGGATAAGCTCACGAAGTCCGAGATGATTTGCGATTTCGAGTGTGCCTCCGGGAAGAATAATCATGTCAAACTTTTCATTCTTCACTGCGTCGAACATTGCATCAGCCTTCACATGAATCTTGTGCTTACTGATTACTTCTTGTCCGTTCATGAGTGATACTGTCGTTACTACTACTCCTCCGCGACGTAATATATCTACTGTCGTTAATGCTTCGGTCTCTTCAAAACCGTCGATGAGAAATACTGCTGCTGTCTTCATGATGAATTTTCACCTCATTATATGAATTGGGATTTGCAAATTTTAACATAATCGCGCAAGAAGTCTTCCGCCTCTATAGGCGGCGAGATGAATTGCGCTAACTTAGCACTGGAACATAGTGCAGACTACAAAAACTACATATTCTGCATACTCCAGTCTACCGCAGGTGCTGCGGGAAGTAACGCCTTTGGAGAGGGTGTAAGACGAATTCAGCTTTTGAGGTTGGAGCGCAGTCCTCGTAGAATTAGGAAGCTGCCACTTCAATAAGTGGCGGTAGTTCACTGTTATATCAGTTATTGCGGTATAATCCCGTTATGGCAGTTACGGATTTAATTGGCGACATCATAAGTGAACGTGTAACACTAAGACCAATTCGTCTCGTTGCATCGAGAACCGCAATAATATCTTCAGTAACATTCATGCTCAGGTCTCCGTAGCCAGGGCTGAATCTATGTGTCATTCTTTCATTCTGACGCAATGAAGGCATAATCTCGCTCTTAATGAATCCGTCAATGCATGAATCAATCATCACGCTTGCACATGCATCAAGAGCAAGACCGTCTAACATATTCTTCTGCTGTGCAATCGAAATTTGTCTGTCAGTTTCATGGCCTAAAGTTGCAGCAAGGAGAATGCATTCATCACCTCTGGAGGTCAGACGAGATATGTAATTGCTGTATATGTACATATCATCGATCTGAATTCCTCCATCGAAGTGAACAATATGAAACCTGCCCCACAGGAAACGCGGCGTAATGAATTCCTGAAGTTTAGTGAACGCATTCTGAACAGTAAGAATCAATTCATCGTTATGTGCATCAGGAGGTACCCGCATGTAACGCAGGGCATCAGCTATTGATTTGCTATTTTCCGAGAAGAGCTTCATGACGCTTCACGTAAAGCACGGAACGTATTCCGGCATCGATACGTCTGACAACATCAGCCTGATTCATAGTGTAAAGATGAATCCCTTCAACATCACGTGCAAGCAAATCTATAATCTGTTCGGTTGCGTAAGCTATTCCTGCTTCTCTGATTGCACCCTGATTATTGCCGTATGCATTCACGAATCTTCGCACTCTTTCAGGCACACTTGCTCCGCACATCTCAACTACCTTTTGTATTTGTGCCGCTGATGTTATCGGCATTATCCCCGCGATTATCGGCTGAGTTATTCCCATTGCACGAGCTTTGTCTCTCCAGTCGCAGAAGATATCATTGTCGAGGAATAACTGTGAGATTAGAGCCTTAACTCCGAGTTTGCATTTTTCCTTCAGGTAATATAAATCTTCGTCCAAAGATTTAGCTTCAGGGTGTTTCTCAGGGTAACATGCCGCGAATACATCGAAGTCATCGCCGTAATTGTCCTTGATGAACGCAATCAATTCTGACGCATGATGAAAATCACCAAGTATTGATTTATCGTTCAGGTCTCCTCTTAATGCAAGTATGTTGCGTACTCCGTTAGCTTTCAGTTCATCGAGAATTGCTTTGATATCATCTTTCGTCGTTCCAACGCATGTTAAATGTGCAACTCCGCATGTGTCATAGCGATTTTGAATCCCTGATGCTATTTCGACTGTGTTATCTCTGCTTGATCCTCCTGCACCGTATGTTACGCTGATTAAATCAGGCCCGAAACTTGCGAGACTGTCTATAACTCCGTATGTGCCTTCTGTACTTTTGTTGCCTTTTGGGGGAAATATCTCGAATGTGTAGCTTGGTGCTGGTTTAGCGAAAAAGTTTTCCATGTGAATCATTTTCCTTTCTTTAGACCTTTTACTCTGTCTTCTTCCCACGTTATGAATGAGTGATAGAACACTTCATCATTATCATCAAGTCCTCGTGTTATCTCCGTTACATGAATGTGTGAGGCTCTCACCTTTTCGAGAACATAATCAACTGCAATCATAGGTTCTGTATGCTCTCCGCATGTATAAATGTCCAGAGCCATATAATTAACTTCAGGCCATGTATGACATGATAAATGCGACTCGCTAATTACGACTACACCACTCACTCCGTTTGGAGGAAAGCGATTGAACGATACAGACCATACCTGAGCATGTGCACGGTTAGCTGCTTCTACGAGAATGTCCTGAAGTTTTGATACGTTGGTGATGGTGTCATCACACCCGGATACTTCGACGATATAATGAACGCCTTTTGGGGACAAAGGAACATCACTCCTTAGAATGAAATGAAATGACAAATTGCAGAAAATTTTATCACAGAACGCGGAAAAAATAGCAGACCCAGCAATCAATACGAGGTCTGCTGATAAAATTCATGTTTACTTCGAGGTATCTTTCAGGAATTCATCTATCAGTGAGAACACTAATTTGCGTTCAGGTGCATTCATGAAGGCTACGTGTTTTGCGTTCGGTATAACTTCAAACTTTGCATTAGGCAGAGCGTCAGCAACTTTCTTACCTTCAGGAACGGGATTAACTGAATCAAGTTCTCCCGTAATAACCAGTGCAGGAACTTTTACGTTCTTGATGTTCTTCATGTTGTCGAATCCAATCAGAGATTTCAATATCGTTATCTCATTCTCATTCATGCTCGATACATCTTCGTCTGCATACCTGTCGCCTTTTCCGCGAGTTCCAATCAGAATTATTTTCGAGAATATGCCGGGATGTTTTTCGGCAGCTTTCAGTGTTATGTAACTGCCCATTGAGAAACCGATTACGACAGGAGACTTCAAATTATAATGAGCAATCAGACTAACTAAATCTTCAGCATCATCATCAAGCGTGAATGATTTCGGCTTATCGCTCTTGCCGTGTCCTCTTGTATCGTAATTGAATACATGATACCTGCCCTTGTAGTAATCAAAGAGGCTGTTCATATATTCTTTTGAGTATCCTCGTCCGTGAATCAAAATCATAGGCTGACCTTCTCCAGCTTCCAGAACTGAGAGATTTACGCCGTTGATTTTCACAAGCTCCTCTGAATCCGCAGATGCAATTCCTGCGAACATGACACAAAACATCAATGCAATCAAAAAAGTTTTCATGATAAATCTCCTCCTTAATTCAGAATAAAAAAATTAGGAGAACCGATTAATCAGCTCTCCTCTTTGAATGTCAAAGTGTTACGGTTTAGGCCCTACGCACTGCATGAGAGTGAAGTTATGTTTGTCAGTGATGCCAAGAAGTTTTGTGAGTTCTTTGCGGTCAAAGTTCATTCGTGTACGTGCGCCCCAACCTTTTGACGCAGCATAAAGATATACATTCTGCATTGAGAAACCAACATGAGCAAACCCGCAATTAAGAACTACATCTGCCGGTCTTCCTTCTGGCCATTTCCCTGTGTCCTGAACGTACAGCAAATCAACCGCAGCTTTCGACACAAATGCTTGTCTGGGTGTACCTGTTAAGCCTCTGTGATCTCCGTCAGCAACCTTCGTTACGCTGTGTCCTTCAGGGTTGTATTTGTACACTGCTGATTTCGTGAAGGCAAAAATGATTATGTCCTGAACATTTGATGCTGTTGCATAAGTCAGCTTTCCGTTCTCACGGTTCACTCCGCCTGCAACCCATAAGAGCGTTGAAAGTTCCTCAAGGCTAATCTCTGTGTCAGCGAAATCACCTGCACTCTGACGCTGTGCAATTGCATCGAGAACACCAATTCCGCCGGTCTTCTCAGGATCAGGGAGCTTGATGTTTTCAGCCGCGAATGAAACCGATGCACTCAACAGAGCGAATACTACTACTAAAATAACTGCAAATCTTTTCATGATACTTCCTCCTATTTGTTATTTTTGGAATACTGCAATTCCATCTTTGAAAATCAATTGACGCATTTCGTTCCCATAAACTTTGTGAGATGAAGCAATGTTTTCAATCGCCTTCATGTCTTCATCTGAAAGTTCGAGAGCTAACGCATCAATATTTTCCCGTAAGTGTTCAGGGCTAGTCGTGCCTATCAGTGTTGATGCTTCAGGCAGATTAGCCAGTGTCCAAGCTGTCATTAACTGCGAGAGAGATACATTCTTGCTGTTTGCGAAATCTTTCAGCTCACGGACTAACGGAAGGTTCTTCGGAAGATTTTCGGGTGAAAACATCGGTGAAGGCATTGCTATTGAAACTTTGCCTTCAAGAGTTCTGTCATTAAGAAGGCCATGACCTAACGCACCGAACGTTAAGACTCTTACGCCTAATTCTTTTGCCGCAGGGATTAAGTCTTTTTCTATCTCGCGTCCAATCAGTGAATATTCAAGTTCAACCGTATGTATCGGATGAATCTTATGTGCACGTCTCAATGTCTCAGCGTCAACTTCAGTCAGTCCGATATTGCGGATAATGCCTTTTTCCTTCAGTTCAACGAGAACTTCCATAATGCTCTCAATGGGAATTGAGCTGTCCATTCTTGCAGGCTGATACAGATCAACGTATTCAAGTCCGAGACGATGAAGTGAATAATTCAACTGTGCTTTGATGTGAAAAGGCTGTACATCGAGACCATAAATTCCTCCTTTAGGCTCGAATAATACGCCGAACTTCACTGACAGAAAATATTTATCTCTCGGAATATCCCTCAATGCATTGCCGACTACTATTTCACTTTCGCCGCCGTTATAGAAACTTCCAGTGTTCAATAACGTTACGCCGTTTTCAATGGCCGCATGAATTGTGCGAATCGATTGGGCTTCATTTCTTCGCGACATTCCCATACAGCCAAGCCCTAACCTGTTGATTTTCATTGATGTATTTCCCTCCTTCAATGCTTCAATAATTTTTTTAGAAGCCTCATTAACTCTCTTTTTTCGTTTTCGTTCAGAACTCCTGTTAAATTTTCTTCGAGTTCATCTCCGAGCCTGAACAGCAATTCTTTCATCTCAATAGCTTTTTCTGAAAGACATAACAGTTTGCTTCTATTGTCATCAGGATTCGTTCTGCGTTCGATTAAGCCTTTCCTCTCTAATGTCTTCACTAATCCCGTTACTGTTGGGTTCGTCATCGAGAAGTTACGCTCAATATCAACCTGCCGAACATGACTAGATGAATTCACTAACAGGAACTTCAATATCTTAAACTGTGAGTTAGTGAGGTCATGCTGTTCAAGAATCGGATTTGAGAGTTTATCAATCTCAAGGCTGAGTTTCTTTATCAGTACTGCAATCTTATTTGCCGGTTCCATTGAGCCAGTCAAAAGCCTCGCCGTAAATTCTGTTCACGTCTTCAGGTCTGTCTGTTCCTGGAAGATCATTGCTTATCTCTCCGCCTGCAATCTTTCGGGTATATGCTAGCCATCTGTATGATACCCTGAGGTCTTTAACGTCATCGGGATTAATCTTGAGGTCTGTGCCGGGTATAACTGGAGCTAATTCATCGGCTTCATCGAGTGAAAGCATATCTACAATTTTCCATACGCCTTTTCTTTTCTCGACGCGGTATAACAGACGCATATATGATGTGAGGACTGCCTCAGCACCATTCACTTTTACTGTTCGTGATGTTGTCGAAGGGTACTCAACGAATGCACGTTCACCATTCATGTGAATCAATGCGCCTCCGCACCTGTTGACGTTGAATGACTGACCCTGTGCCTCAACAGATGAACGTCCAACAAATGTATTTGTTCCACCGCTCTGCCAGCTCGTATGAATCTGTGCGTCCTCTGCGTAACATTCAGCGAGTTCCTTATCTCGATGACTGACACGGTATAGCCTCTCACTGACTATCAGGTTATTCACGGCTTCATAATCGCTCATGACGTAGGCGAAGCATGAACCGGCCATGATTGACACGATAACGAGTGCACATACGAATATCTTCATGTATTAATTTCCTCCTAAGTGTAAAATTCTCTCAGCGTTCCCGTGAGCAATAAGCTCTTTCTGTTCACGCGTAAGATTCGATTCGTCGAGGAACTCATAAACATTATCAGGCTGTATGTAGGGGAAATCAACAGCATAAAGTATATGATCAGCTCCCATGAGTTTAACGAGATATTCAAGCTGCATTGACGAGAATATTCCGCTCGGTGTTACGTATACATTCTCCTTGTAGTATTCCGATATGTTCTTCTTCAGGCCCGTAATCTCAGGAGAGAACATATAATCTAATCTCTCAAGGAATGCAGGTACGAGTTCACCCCAATGACCTGATATTATTTTCAATCCCGGAAGTTTGTCGAATATCCCTGACATTATCATTCTCAGAACGTGAATCCCAACGTCCATATGCCAACCGTAACCTGCTGATGCGAATTGACCTGCAACAGCGAGACCCCAGTTAGGCGACGTGAAATAGAAATCCTGAATTCGTGGGTTAATCAGTGCAGGGTGAAATGATACAGGTACATCGAGTTTCTCTGCACGCTCGAATATCGGAAAGAATTGCGGCTCATCGTAAAAGTGTTCCTGATACTGACCAGCTACCAACGTTCCGCAGAAGTGATATTCCTTCACACAGCGTTCAAGTTCATCTGCTGCGGCTTTAGGGTCTGCCATAGGGAGAGTTGCGAAACCTGCAAACCTGTCGGGGTATTCTGCAATTCGTTCGGCTAAAATGTCATTAGCCTGCCTGCATATCTTCACTGCTTCGTGAGCTGGAACTTTATCCGAAATCGGAGATGTGTACGATAGAACCTGCATTGAGATTCTCTGTGAGTCCATGTAGGGAAGTCTTTTGTCTTTGATGTCGAAGAGTGCCTGACCGAATCTTATCCGTGATTTATAGAAATCCTGAAGTTCTTTCGGTTGTTCCGGTGATGGAGGATTAAAGGCATCATTTGCTTCTGATATTCTCTTATCTAGGAAGTGTTCTTCCAACGTGATTAGTTTCATTATTAGCCTCCTGTCCTGATGTTTTTATTGCGAATGAATAATATCATAGGAAGCTATGAATATCTATAGCAAAGAAAAATCCCCCGACTTTAAATCAGGGGATTAATTTTTATTTTTTATCGTGAGCCTAAATGTTTTCGGAAGAATTCTTCAAGTGCACGATAGAAATCAAATCTGTTCTCCTCATTTTGGAAACCATGCCCTTCATTATCCTTCACTAAGTACACTACATCTCTTCCTGTCTTGCGTACTGCTTCAACTATCTGATCTGATTCTGCCTTCTTCACCCGGACATCATTAGCTCCCTGTGCAACAAGCAACGGTATCTTTATGTTCTCAGCATGAAACACAGGAGAGACTGCTTCAAGTAATTCTTTGTCGTTCACTGGATGACCAATCTCCTCATATTCCATTTCACGATATGGTTCCCAGTACGGTGGAATACTCTCAAGCAGAGTGAAAAGATTCGACGGCCCGACATAACTCACTGCACACGCGTAAAGGTCTGGAGTGAATGCCGCACCTGCGAGCGCAGAATATCCCCCGTAACTTCCTCCGTAAATCGCAAGCCGATTCTTGTCCGCTATACCCTGCTCCACTGCCCATAGAACGCCATCAGTAACATCATCCTGCATCTTTCTTCCCCATTGCTTGAACCCTGACTGCCAGAATTCTTTACCGTATCCCGTTGAACCTCGAAAGTTCACTTGCAGTACAGCTATTCCCCTGTTGGCTAAGAACTGTACATTCGAATCAAATCCCCATGCATCTCTTGCACTTGGCCCGCCGTGAGGAATTACGACTAAAGGCAGGTCATGCGATTCAATTCCAACAGGAAGCGTTAAGTATCCGTGAATCTTCAAGCCGTCTCTTGCAGTGTATTCAATCGGTGTCATTGAGGCCATGTTTGATTCTTTCAGCCATGATGATAAATCTGCAAGTTTCGACATCGAATTATTGCTGCTGTCATAAAGATAATATGTTCCTCTCGTCCTGTCGCTGTATGTCCTCACGATGAATTTTCGTTCTTCATCATCTACATCTGCTATGCTCACTTCATATCCCGGAAAGAATGCCTCAAGTGATTTCTGAATCTCTTCGCGTTCACTGTCAAAGAATACATAATGCCTCTTATCCGTCATGTATGTTACTCCTGTTATCTTTTTCTTTTTCTTTGAGTGCAATATTCCTCCTGCATCAACTTCATCATGTTCAAAGACTAAATCAATTGTCTTGTTCTCTTCAGGATCAAATGTGAATATCGCTGTCTTATCGCGGCTCAAATTGCTTGCAACATACATCAGCTTGTTATCATACGCGAACATTGCAGGTGCAAATGTCTCCTTGAAGTTTGTCGTTAAGAGTATCCTGAAATCTTCGCTCTCATTGGTGCGGTACAGAAAGCTCCCATTCACACCGTCAGTTGAATATGCAGCTCTCAATTTTCCGTCATGATCTGTCATCCATCCTGTTATATTGCCGGGATTCTCTGCGATAAGTTCAAGTTCACCTGTGTCTAATCTGCACCTGAAAACATCAAAGACTTCAGGGTTACGCTGATTCATTTCGAGAAGCATGTGATTAGCATCATCTTCAAGGTCATCAAGTATACCTGCTTTCACGTTCTCGAAAGGTGTTAAGTCTTTTGCCTCTCTTCCTGTTATGTCAGTTATGTATACGTGATAGTTTTCATCGCCACCTGAATCCTGAACGAAAACTATTTTGTCATTTCCTTTCCAGAAGAATCCTGCTATATCTCGTTCTGTTGCTGATGTTATTCTTTTCTCATTGCCTGTCGATATATCACGGACATATACATTCATTCGATGTTCCCATGGTTTTGCGAAGGCGAGTTTAGTTCCGTCGGGTGAGATTGAGAATGCAGCTCTCTCAGGATTACGGAAGAAGTCTTCCATGCTAATCAATGGAGGTAAGGCGGCAAATGCTGATGTTAATGGGAAGAATGCGAAGATTAATACCGAGATGAATAATATTCTCATGTGAAATAAAAACTCCTTTCAAAAAAAAAAAGTTTGCAAATGATTTTATCATAATCCGCAAGAAGACTCCCACTTCTATAAGTGGGTGATGAATTGCGCTATATAGTTTAGTTTTGCTATAATTTCAAAAATGCTCAAGTAAACCAGATATACGGGGCGGCACGTGAAGAAAATATTTGGGCGGAG
>CAJOMU010000035.1 GCA_905235735.1 uncultured Synergistales bacterium | reverse complement strand
TAAAAGATGGTTGGGGCATCAACCATTGTGGAGGAGAGCTAGTAAGACCATAGTAATATGGCAGGTTTGTAGATGCCAGAATCCCCTAGCTTTAGCTATTGGGAGTATGTCAAGATATGTGATGATATACTTGCATAAAAAAATTTTGTGAAAGGAATTGATTTAATAGAATGCCTTACGAAAATGAAGAAGAAGAATTATCTTTGCTTGATGTGTTTAATGTTTTATGGCACAGAAAACTTCTGATTATTTTTCTTACGGTTATATTCGCTGCTGGTTCATTGATATACGCGTTCACTGCTCCGTTCATATACAGAGCACAATGCAGAATCATGCCGCCTTCAGGGAATTCAGGAGGTATTGCAGGCTTCGCGGCACAGCTTGGAGGGCTTGCTGATTTCATTGGACTTCCGACCAGAGCAACAACAGGACAAGTTCTCGTAGGAATACTGCAGGGCGACAGCGTAGTTGATGCCATAATAGACAAATTCAATCTCATGGAAGAGCTGAGTATGGACATAAGGCTTAATGCACGGGCAGCCGTGTTAGGAAATCTTGAAGCTCAAGAGGACACAAAGAGCGGAATAATCACTGTGGCATATCTGGATAAAGATCCGCAGAAGGCAGCTGACCTGGCCAATGCTTTTGTTGATGAACTTCAGAAAAAACTTCAGGAACTCTCGGTTACAGATGCAACGCAAAGACGAACTTTCTTCGAGAATCAGCTTATACAGGCACAACAGGAATTGACCGAAGCAGAAGACGTAATGAAAAACTATCAGAAGGACAGTGGAATTATTGCGTTTGAATCACAGGCACAGTCTCTTCTGTCATCAATATCAAGCCTCAAGAACCAGATTGCCGCAAAGAACGTTCAGATTTCATCAATGCAAAGCTATGCACGTTCCGATAATCCTAAACTCAGACTTGCGAAGTCAGAACTTGAAGCAATGAACAAAGAACTTAGGAGACTTGAAGAAGAACAGATGCAAGTGGATTCATCAAGAAACAAGAGAATTATCTCAGGAGATATGTTGTCATCTATAGGACAGATTCCCGAACTTGGAATCGAATATCAGCGTTACGTCAGACAGTTGAGATTTGCGACGGCCAAGTATGAGTTAATGCTCAGACAGTATGAGAATGCGAGACTGAGTGAAGCTAATGACCTCTCTACAATATCAATCATTGATCATGCAACTCCTCCAGACTATAAATATCTTCCCAGACGCGGAAGAATATGCATCATAGGAACTGGTGCAGGCGGATGTCTTGGAATATTTCTTGCATTCCTGTTTGAACATCTGAAGGCGGTTAAAAAACAGAGACGATACGCACATAATGATAATGAAGATTACGATGATGATGATTAGATATGATTAGAAACGGTAAGGCTCTCCAAATAACATGGGGAGCTTTTATTTATTCTGGCGGTACATTAATGACTCTGATAAATGTTTCTTCGTGATGTTCTCTTCTCCGGCTAAATCTGCAATCGTCCTTGAGACTTTCAGAACGCGGCTTAAACCTCTTCCAGACAAATTAAATTTCTCAGCCATTTTCGCGAGATAAGCACGCAGTTCATCAGACAGAATTATTTTCTCACGCACTAACTTTTCAGGTATCTCCGCGTTGCATGTTAAGCCGTATTCATGCCATCTCTCCTGTTGAATCTCTCTGGCTTTAATCACGCGTTCACGAATCGATTCGCTGGTCTCATTGTTCGATTTATTGAGAGATAACAATTCTTCGGGCGTAAGTCTTGGCACATGAACCTGAAGATCTATTCTGTCCATGATAGGCCCGGATAACTTTCGTCTGTAACGTTCAATCTCATATGCTGAACATTTGCATTCATGCATGACATCACCATAGTAACCACATGCACATGGATTAGCGGCAAGCACTAAGAGAACTCTTGAAGGATACGTTACACTTCCTGCAACTCGGCTCACTGTTATACATCCATCCTCAATAGGAGCACGCAAACTCTCTGTTAAATCTCTTCGGAATTCCGTATACTCATCAAGGAACAACACTCCTCTGTGAGCTAATGACACTTCACCTGGCCTGAGATTGCTTCCTCCTCCGCATATCGATACTGTGCTCGCTGTGAAATGCACAAGCCTGAATGGACGTTCTCTTGTTGGTTTCGTCTCAATGCCTAATGTGCTTCGTACAAGCAATGTCTCGACCAGTTCATCATCAGTGAGGGGCGGTAAGATTCCTGCGATTGCTTTTGCGATCATCGTCTTTCCACTTCCAGGTGAACCTACAAGAAGAAGATTATGATGACCTGCGGCGGCAATTTCTGCGGCACGTTTGGCCTGTGCCTGTCCTTTGATGTCGGCGAAATCTGTATCAGCGTTCGATGATAACTCAGAGATAAATGAGGGAGGTAAATGTCTTGGCTGTTCTTCACCTGTCAATTGCATTATGAGTTCTGCAAGACTGTCTGCACAATACGCTTCAACTCCCTTAACGAGTGCAACCTCTTCTGCGTTCTCACTTGGAACGTAAAGCGGAATATTCATCTTACGTGCCAGTATTGCGGCGGGTACTGCACCTCTTACGCGTCTAAGCCTTCCGTCTAATGCGAGTTCACCCATGTATAATGCTCTTGGGCAATCATTTAACGCTCCCATAGACACAATCATTCCGAGTGCAATGGGAAGGTCTAAGAGTGCTCCTTCTTTTGGAATGTCTGCGGGTGCAAGATTAACTGATATTCTGCCTTTGAGATTCAATCCCAATGAACGCAATGCAGCTCGAACTCTTTCTTTTGATTCACGAACAGCTACGTCGGGCATTCCCACGATTGAAATTGCAAAAAGCCCCCCAGTGATTTCAACCTCAACTTCAACCGGAAGGGCTTCAATTCCTCTTAATGTTACACCTGGAATACCTTTCATGATTTATTCTTCCGTCTTCTGAGAATCAAATAGTATCCTCCGGCAATCAGACACGCAAGCACTATACATCCGATTGTTATGACGTGAAGATATTCCTTCAGAAGTTCCTGATGTTCACCTAAAAGATAACCTGCAATTGTGAGAACGAATACCCATATGCCGGCACCTAAGCCAGTGTATAAGCAAAATTGTTTCATGGGCATTCTTGCAAGTCCTGCAGGAAGTGATACATATTGACGAATACCAGGTAATAACCTGCAAACAAACGTACTTATATGTCCGTGCTTTTGGAAGAATCTATCTGCTTTGTCAATCGTTTCCTGAGATATGAAAAAGTATTTGCCGTATTTTATCAACAATGGCCGGCCAAGTTTTACAGCTAGCCAGTAATTGAACAGTGCACCTAAAAGACTTCCTGCAATTCCTGCAATGAGAACGAGAGGCAAAGACATTTCACCTTTCCATGCGAGATAACCTGCGGGAGGCATGACAACTTCACTTGGAAAAGGAAAGAACGACGATTCAAGAAACATAAGCGAGACTATACCAGTGTAACCCATGCTTCCTATGACATCAACGAGCCATGATGTAAGTGCGCTTAATATATGCATTAGAGGCCAAGTTCCTCCTTTACTGATGGATCATATGCTATGTTTCCGCCCATCTCCTGAAGTTTCTTCTGTGAATGGATCGCCGACAAGAATCGAATTGTTCCTGAACTGCTCCTCATGCATAATGAACTAGTCTCAATATGTGCGCCGTGATAATGTACGCCCCTCAATAAATCACCGTCTGAACCTCCAGCGGCCGCAAAGAAGACATTATCGCTTTTCACTAAATCATCAATCGTTAAGAGAGTATCCTTTGTGAGTCCTCGTGCTTTGGCTTTCGCTTCGTCCTCTTCATTGCGGAAGTACGGCTGACACTGCATGTTTGCATCAAGAGATTTCATAGCGCAGGCAGTGATTACGGCTTCGGGTGAACCTCCGATACCAAGAAGAAGGTCAGCTGATTCATGTCCGGGCAGTGAAGTCATTAATGCACCTGCAACATCACCATCACCGATTAATCTTATTCTTGCTCCCATTGCACGGACTTTCTGAAGTATCTCCTGATTTCTAGGTCTGTCGAGCATTACTACAGTTGTCTCTTCAATCTTTTTTCCTTTAGCTTTCGCGACTATCCGCACATTAAATTCTACTGGTGCTTGAATGTCGATATAACCTGCTGCTTCAGGGCCTGTTACGATTTTATTTAGATAGAATAAATTATCGGGGCTGAACATTGAGCCTCTAGGTGCGGCGGCAATTATGCTTATTGCTCCGTCCTGACCTTGCGCCATTAAACGTGTTCCGTCAATCGGATCAACTGCAATATCAACTTCAGGGCCTTCACCTGTTCCGACTTCCTCACCATTGTAGAGCATGGGAGCTTCATCTTTCTCGCCTTCACCGATAACGACTACGCCTTTCATTGCTACACCATGAAGGACATAACGCATGGCTTCGACTGCCGCACGGTCAACTTCATTTTTGTTGCCGAGACCGAACCAGCGACCTGATGCCATAACTGCAGCTTCAGCAGAACGAACTAATTCCATAGCTAAATTTTTATCCTGTGCAAATAATGCCACGAAATATAAACCTCCTCTTGAAGATTACGATTCTATCTTTATGAATTAGTATTGGGGATGATTATATACTAAATTTGTTCATTCGTGCGATTATTCTGCGTTGCTCTTCTATCTTCACTTTCATGACTTTCATGCAGAAGTTTGTTTAACGCTGCAAGGTTTCGTTTTCCCATTTCTTTGAACTTGTTCCCTGCACGCATCATTCTTATTCCTTCTCTAAGTTCAAGAGGCGGTATGTCTGAATAATCAATGTCTTCTTCTCTTACCGACATGGCGCGCCTTATAGCTTCTTCTCTCGTCTTCGGATAATCCTTCTGGTAAACCCATGCCATAAATCTTCATCTCCTTTTCGTTTGCATCTCTTGCTGAAATTATACGTATTAATTCTACAGCATCACTTACTCGTTCAACGTACACAACGAATAATACTCTCACAGGGCCTTCTGTAGTTCCAATTATCTGAAAGCGTGCTTCATCTTCATCATGCAGCGCATCGTATAATACAACAGAATATTCATCGGAGAAGACTTCTGCGGCAAGTTCAAAAGTTACATTATGCTTGCGGAAATTCTCAGCGGCTTTTGCATCATCCCACGTAAAATTAATGCTGTGCCACATATATTTTATTTCGTCATTCATAATTTGATTCTCACTTTCCCAATCGAAAAATTATAATGCGCAAAAAAATTCCCTCCCAAATTGTTCAGGAGGGAACCGCTTACTAGTTCAGACCGTATTCCCTGAGCAACTGCTGATAACGCTGCTCAACTTCACTAACTTTCGGCTCCTGTCTTCGCGGTGCTGGCTGTGATGGTCTCGGTATTGCCGCCTGCGTTGACGGTGCTGTAACCTGCTGAGACGTAGCAGATGCAGTTTCACGTTCTGATGATGAACCTGACGATGAATCAGATGTTGAAGATTCGCTTCCACCGCTCTGCATTCTCGCATAGTACGTATCATCCTGCTCAACTAGAAATAATCTCGGCCCTCTCGGATCATCATTCGCGGCCTTGTAGCTTCCTCCGTGTGAAGGACATGATGCCGTTGGAGCTTTACCCTTTGGGAAGAATAACGGTACTGATTGACATCCTCCCCTTGCAAGATAACCTGTAGACCTGCATATCGAAACCTTATCGACCTCTACCCATGAAGGTGGAGCTTCAAAGTTTTCGGGTGTATTCATTTCCTGAACTGCATACTGCATGAACTTCTTCCATACTGGTGCTGCCATTGTTCCGCCGAAACCATGCCTGCCCATTGATTTATGATCATCACGGCCAACATAAACCGCTGTAGTTAAACCCGGAACTCCTCCGCAGAACCATGCATCAATGAAATCATTTGACGTTCCTGTTTTACCGAACACATTATATTTCGATATTGCCGCAGGTTTTCCTGTTCCTGCACGTACTGCATCCTGAAGCATTGAACGAATCGAATATGCCGTCTCTGGTCGCATTGCCTGAGTTACTGCTGTGTCTCTTTGTTCGATTACATTTCCGTCTCTGTCTTTAATCTCGCGAATCATCAGAGGCACGATTCTTTTTCCTCCGTTGTTGAAGCAATTGAAAGCTACAGCCATTTCAAGAGGCGTTAAACTTGCAGAACCTAACGCAACGGATAAGTCATTCGGCAGGTATTTCGTCTCAATTCCCATATTGCGTGCCATCTGAACAATCGAATCTGTTCCTATGTATGCGGCTACACGAACTGCAACTGTGTTATACGAATTCGTCAATGCTCTCTGAAGCGTAACCTCTCCTGCGTAACCTTTGCTTGAATTATGCGGAGACCATCCTTTTCCGCTTGAACCTTTCTTCTTGAACGTTATCGGTGCATCAAGAAAATGATCGCTGGGCATTATGTCTTCTTCCATTGCGGCGGCATAAACGATAGGCTTGAAGCTCGAACCTGGCTGACGCACTGCCTGTGTTGCACGGTTAAACTTGCTCTCTTTGAAGTCCTTTCCTCCCATTAGTGCGAGAACTTCTCCTGTTTCTGCTTCTATGCACACTAATGCTCCCATTACGTTTTTGTTCAAACCCTGAATGCATTCACGCGCCTTATCCTGTAACTTCAAATCCAATGTCGTATATATCTGCAAGCCTCCGCTGTAGACTTCATCCTTTCCGTATTTGGGAAGCAAATCATTGAAGAGCAGGTGTGATACAAAATACGGTGCCATGTTGTACTCTTCGATTCTGTTCACGCCCTTCCTATTGAGCACGAGTTCCTGACTGTATGCTTCCTGCCTTTGCTCAGACGTAATCCATCCGAGCGTCTCCATTCGTGAGAGGACGTAATTCTGTCGTGTTTTAGCGTTATTCATGTTGCTTAGAGGGTTATAGTTTCCTGGATTCGCAATTAGTCCTGCAAGCACTGCCGACTCTGCAAGATTCAAATCTCTTGCTGACTTATTGAAGTATGTCTTTGCGGCTGTCTCTACTCCCCATGCACCATGACCGAAATTTATTGTATTCATATAGAGTTCAAGAATTTTATCTTTCGGGAATAACTTTTCGAGCCTCATTGCGATTATTATCTCTTTGGCCTTACGCGTAATGCTCTTCTCATGCGACAGGAATAAATTCCTCGCTAACTGCTGTGTTATCGTGCTTGCACCCTGAACCTTTCCTCCTTCAACTATGTCAGTCCATAATGCACGAACTATTGATCCGATTCTGATTCCTCCATGCTGATAGAACGCTGAATCTTCAGCCGCAAGTACTGCCCTCACAACTGAAGGCGACATTTCATGAAGTTCAAGAGGAGTTCTGTTCTCAATGAATAGTCTTGCAATGACTTCACCGTTCCTGTCATACATGATTGAAGGCAGACTGTTTTTAGGGTTAGCCAATTCGACCATGCTGGGAAGGTCTTCGGAGAGTTTCACGACGTACCATGCGACACCTGCGCTCAATGCACCTGCGGCCATGATAATCACGAGAAACACGGACATGAATAATATCTTGAGAATCGAGAAGTGCTTTTTCTTTTTGGGTTTCAGTTTTTTCTTCAGTGGTGCATTATGCTCTGACGTTTTCATCAGGCGTTTTGCATTATGATTCCGAGGTTTAGGTCTCGATATTGGCCTGAACAATAAATCTTCGGGATCTATTCGGAATCTTCTGTTATCATCATCTGGTCTTCGCGGGTTATGTCTCTCATTCATTAAATGAATTCCCCTCCGTTACGCAAAGTTTTCATCAAATCATATCACAGTACGTTCAAAAATTCGGATGATTCCGCCCTTACGATTATTATGCGTGTCCCAAAGTCTATGAAGATTGAACCATTTATATTCTCCGTATGTTACTGTGAGGACGTTCAATCCGTCTTCAGATTGGTCATAACCAGCGAGGTTGAACCAGTGCCAGAAGAAATCTTCGAGTTCGGCATCATGATGATGCAATAGGAGGAAAGGAACAGGAAAATTATTGTCAATTTGATTTATGACTGCCTGAGAAAAAATTTCATAGTTCACATTTCCTGATAAGCCTTCAATGAGAAGTTCATTGCTGTGTACACTTCGAAGATAATCATTTAATCCGCATATATATGTTTCGAGGAAATCAATTCCATGATAGCGGGGATAAAGATATGGTTTCATGATTGAAGAGAATCGGATGAAGTCGTCCCTTGAAATATTATTTGGGTCAAACGGATATAACTTTCTGAATCTCTTTTGCCTTGATAGAAGCATACATAAATCACAAGCAGTAACAGCGGCACAACCACCGCGATTCATATCCCATTCGATGAGCCAGTCCTGATTACCTCCTGGAGTGCCTTCAATCGTAAAATATTCGAGAACTTTTTTATTTCTCAATTAGTTAGTTCACCTTCTCAGGAAAAATTCATTTGAATATTTTATAGCGTTCGTCAAAAAAATAACCTCCTCCGTTTATGATTGGAGGAGGCGGTAATGTCTCACGGTTAAAGTCTGTATTTCTTCATTCGTTTACTTGCTTCATTGTATACATCTTCGTCTTCACGTACTCCAATGACGATTACGATCATTTTTGTTTCTATGCACATGAGCTTGTAGATTACACGAAGACCTTCACCGCGTAATTTGATTTCACAGCAGCCAGCTAGATTAATTCCTCCCTTGTTGCCTAGTTCGATTCCGTAGCCGCCTTCACTTCTGGGGAGAGGATTTGTTCGTGTCTTATCTATTGCTTTTGCAACTTTACGGCTCTGACTTCCATCAAGTTTACGCATATCCTTTCGTGTTTCAGGTAAGAATTCAAGAGACCAGTTCATTCTAGTTCAACCTCAGGCATAGCATCGATTTCTTCCTGTGTGATTCCAAATTCTTTGTAGAATTCTTCAGCAGGAATCAATTTTGACGGATCAAAATGGCTCAGACGTTCATCTGCAACCCCAATCAGTACAGCTTCATTGATCCTGTCGTTGTACTCTTCTTTTGACATGAGCACATACTCTTCACCATCACTGTCAACAAGATATGCAGCACCTGAATTCTTTACTTCGCTTAATACATCTTCATTGAATGTAGAAAACGGTACAGTCTTTTTTGCGCCGCTCAATACAGCAACCATAACAATCACCTCTATTCTCTATTACTTCATTCCTTGCATAATCCTGTAGACGTTCGATGTTGTTATAGGAGTTAAGCCTCGAAATACATTTTGGGTTTTAAGTTTCTCCTCAAGTATCAATGCGAACATTGCCGCGCATGCCTTGCCGGTATCCTCGTCTGAACCCTCGAATCCGATTATTCCCTTTGCGGGATAAGCGGGATCTGCGAGCTGTCCTAACTGCCATTTTGTTACATCAGCCGTGAAAACGCCCATATCACTCGGAATGTTACCACCTGTGTAACGTTTGAGTGCCTCGTCTGCTCCGATCATTGCGCCTGCACCGATACCTGTTACTACTCTGCAATCAGGATGTGCCTGAAGGATTGTCTCCATTGCGTTCTGTGCAAGGTTAGCTTCGATTGCTGCCTGTGTAGCTACGATTTCATATTTGCCGTCAGCCTTATTCTTGAGACCGATTTTGATTCCATTCTCACGCGCAAGGAGTATCTTTGTCTGAGGATAGCCAATTACTGTTACTTCAGCTTTCTTTGAAGTGCTGTAATGTTTGCTGATGAAATCTCCTGCAAGCTCACCGATTGCGATTCCGAGATTCGTATTATTGATAAGCCAGTTTGCATCGGTGTTGGTCATCGGGTCATCCCAGCACATAACTTTGATTCCGAAATTGCGTGCTTCAGCGCAGATGTCTTCAACGGCGTTTGCGTCTGACGGGTGAACCATTATCAAATCG
>CAJOMU010000034.1 GCA_905235735.1 uncultured Synergistales bacterium | reverse complement strand
TGAACATTTTACAGACGAAACCTTTATGCTTGGTTCTCGCTTCGTGTTTTTCCGTCCAACAGCCCAAATGTTCAAAAATCAAAGGCTATATACACCAATAAGAGAAATTATATCCGAACAATTAATACAGGTAAAGCTGATTTATAAATTTATCTGTAAGCGGCTTCCCCCTTTCTTAAAAGTATAAATTTTAGAGCAATTTATCATATTTTTATAATTTTTGTGTAGCTGTTGCTAAGCCTCCTGTTATGAAAAAAATTTTTATGCAGTATATTTTATTTCATGATTTAAATTTTTGTAGTAAAATCAGTCTCAACTCATTACTTTTTAATTCATCCATAAATTTAATAGAGGGAGGGTTTTTCTTTTATGGCTTTCAAACGTAATTGGAAAACGATGGACGGAAACGAGGCAGTTGCACACGTAGCATATGCCTTCTCTGAGATGGCGACGATTTACCCAATCACACCATCATCACCTATGCCCGAACACATTGATGAATGGGCAGCACATGGCCGCAAGAATATTTTCGGTCATACAGTGAAAGTAACAGAAATGCAGAGTGAAGCAGGAGCAGCAGGTGCATGTCATGGAGCATTATCGGCAGGAGCACTCGCAAGCACATACACGGCATCACAGGGATTACTTCTCATGATTCCGAACATGTACAAGATTGCAGGAGAGTTATTGCCCGGAGTATTCCACGTAACAGCAAGAGCAATAGCAATGCATGCACTCTCAATCTTCGGAGATCATTCAGATGTAATGTCAACACGTATGACGGGCTTCACAATGCTTGCAGGCGGAAGTGTACAGGAAGCTCACGACATGGCAGCAGTAGCACACCTTTCAGCAATCAAATCGAGTGTACCCGTATTGAATTTCTTTGATGGATTCAGAACATCACATGAGATTCAGAAGGTTGATGCATTCGATTATGCAGACCTTGCGAAACTCGTAGACTATGATGCAATAGGGGCATTCAGAGATCGTTCAATGAGACCTGAGAAGCCCTATACGAAAGGTACAGCACAGAACCCTGATATATTCTTCCAGGCTAAAGAAGCATCACAGCCATTCTACGACAAAGTCCCCGACATAGTAGCAGGATACATGAAGGACATCAAGGGTATCTGCGGACGTGAATATCACCCGTTCAATTATTATGGTGCGCCAGATGCAGACAGAGTTATTGTAGCAATGGGTTCAGTATGCCAGGCAATTGAAGAGACAGTAGATTATCTGAACGCGAGAGGCGAGAAAGTCGGAGTAATCGAGGTACATCTGTACAGGCCATTCTCACCGAAGTATTTCTTCAGAGCACTTCCTAGAACAGTGAAGGCAATTGCAGTTATTGACCGAGTGAAGGAAGTAGGAGCATTAGGCGGGCCGTTATACGAAGATGTATGCTCATTATTCGTAGGCATGAAGAAAGCACCGAAGATTGTAGGCGGACGTTATGGTTTAGGTTCAAAGGATACGACACCTTCAGACCTCAAAGCATGTTTCGACAACCTGAAGCTCTTTGAACCGCGCGATAATTTCACACTTGGAATAGTAGATGATGTCAATGACAGTTCATTAATCCCTGATGAACTCATCAATGCAGCCCCCGAAGGAACAACCTCATGCAAATTCTGGGGACTTGGTTCAGACGGAACAGTAGGAGCGAACAAGAACTCAATTAAAATCATCGGCGACCATACGGACATGTACGCACAGGGTTACTTCGATTACGACAGCAAGAAATCCGGCGGCATAACAATGTCTCACCTTCGCTTCGGAAAATCCCCGATTAAGTCAACATACCTCATTGACCACGCTGACTTCATCGCCTGCCACAAACAGGAATACGTGAATCAGTATGACTTATTGCAGGGCATGAAAGAAGGCGGAACATTCCTGCTCAATACGCAGTGGATGACGCTTGAGGCATTAGAGGAACATTTACCCGCAAGCCTCAAGAGAAAGATTGCCGGACTTGGATGCAAATTCTACGTCATTAACGCTGTTGACGAAGCACAGAAACTCGGATTAGGTTCACGCACCAACACAATCATGCAGTCAGCATTCTTCAAACTGGCCGAAATACTCCCAATCGATGACGCAGTGAAGTACATGAAGGAAGCAATCGTGAAGTCATACGGAGCAAAAGGTGAAGACATCGTAAAGATGAATTACGCCGCAGTTGACGCAGGGCTTGCCGGACTGAAACAGATTGAAGTCCCAGAAGCATGGAAGACAGCCGAAGACAAAATCACCAAACGTCCAGGATTGCCTACAGAAATTCCTGAATTCATTTCATATCAGGTAGACACAATCAACGGTCAGAAGGGTAATACACTTCCTTCAAGTGCATTTGTTGACGGCTATGAAGACGGACATTTCCCGGCAGGAACGTCAAAGTATGAGAAGCGTGGAGTAGCGGTGAATGTACCAGAATGGAACGGAGCGAAATGCATTCAGTGTAACCAGTGTTCAATGGTATGTCCTCATGCGGCAATACGTCCATTCCTGTTGAATGCGGAAGAGCAGGCGACAGCACCGGCAGGATTTGGAGCGGTAGACACGAAGCCGAAAGCCAGTGAAAGCAAGTACAAGATGCAGGTAGATGTACTTGACTGCTTAGGATGCGGGAACTGTGCGGACATTTGCCCTGTGAAGGCACTTGAGATGAAGCCAATTGCAACACAGAGTGGGGAAATCCCGAACTGGACATATGCATTTGAGAACGTAACGGACAAGACGAATGCGGGCGATAAGTTTACGGTGAAAGGTTCGCAGTTCCAGAGGCCATTATTTGAATTCAGCGGAGCATGTGCAGGATGTGGCGAAACACCGTATGCGAAACTCATCACGCAGTTATTCGGCACTCGAATGATAGTAGCGAATGCAACAGGATGTTCGTCAATTTGGGGAGGTTCAGCGCCTTCAATGCCATACACAACGGATGCAAACGGACATGGCCCAGCATGGGGTAACTCATTATTCGAGGATGCGGCAGAGTATGGAATGGGAATGAAACTCTCATTGAACGTCATGGTGAATTATCTGACGACAGCGGCAAGTAACCTTGTGAAGATGGACGAAGTGCCTGCACCAATGAAGGAAGCATTACAGAACTGGCTTGATGTTCATGAGGACGGAGAAGCGAGTGTAGCGGCGGCGGCAAAAGTAGAGGAATGCCTCGACAAGTTATGCTGTGGCTGTGAGGAATGCGGAAAGTCATTCGATGATTTCAGCCCAGAAGCACAGAAGGAATTCTGCACGCTCTGCGAATACAAGGATTATCTCGTGAAGAAATCCGTATGGATATTCGGAGGAGACGGCTGGGGCTATGACATTGGCTACGGCGGATTAGACCATGTACTTGGAAGCGGTGAAGATGTGAACGTCCTCGTTCTTGACACCGAAGTTTACTCCAACACAGGCGGCCAGTCATCGAAGTCAACACCGACAGCGGCAATAGCACAATTTGCGGCATCAGGAAAGCGTACCCGCAAGAAGGATTTGGGACGCATGGCCATGACCTACGGAACGGTATACGTAGCACAGGTAGGAATGGGAGCAGATAAGAACCAGCTCTTGAAGGCACTCAAGGAAGCTGAAGCGCACAAAGGCCCGTCATTGATTATTGCGTATGCACCATGCATCAATCATGGTATCCGTGCGGGAATGGGCAAGACGCAGGAGAGAACGAAACTTGCGGTCGAAAAAGGATACTGGCATCTGTACAGGTACAATCCGGATGTAGAGGCAGGCAAGAACCCGTTCACACTGGACAGCAAGGCACCGAAGCAGTTCGACAATGCGGAGGAATTCCTGAAGGCCTATAAGGAGTTCCTGATGGGAGAAGTGAGATACTCATCACTGAAGAGAGGTTTCCCTGACATAGCGGAGGAACTGTTTGACAGGAATGCGGCGGAAGCAAGAGAGCGTTACGAGACGTACAAGACGTTAGCGGAGATTGGAGCGCAACCAGCCCCAGCGAAGTAAAAACTCGCAGTAATAGATTCAGAGGAAGCCGGGTGTAACAGCCCGGTTTTTTTGACAATATGGATACATGTACTGAGGGATTTCCGGGAGACGGAAAAGGATGGGTAAGGCGAGTATAATGAAAAGAAATCAGGAGGAATGAAAATGCAGTATAGAAAATTTGGAAAGAAGTATTATGTAAGAATGGACAGAGGCGAAGAAATAATTGCAACGCTGAAGGCATTCTGTGAGGCAGAAAGAATAACGTTAGCTGAAGTGAAAGCATTGGGAGCAGTGAATGATTTCACTGTTGGACTGTTCAACACAAAAGAGAAAAAGTATCATTCAAATACTTTCCAGTTTGACGCGGAAATCGTAAGTCTTTGGGGAACAGTAACAACGATGAATGGTGATGTATACCTTCATATTCACATGAGCGCAGGGGACGGAGAAGGCCATGTATACGGAGGGCATTTGAACCGTGCGTTAGTGAGTGCGACATGTGAGATGATAGTGGAAGTATCAGAGGGTACAGTAGAACGGAAATACAGTGAAGAAATCGGGTTAAATCTGTTTGAGTTCGTTGACTGATGACTGATGAATTAACCGGTCTGCTCACCCGCAAGACATTTCAGGAGCGGGCCGGAAAAATATTAAATTCAGAAGAGAACCTTGCGATAGTATGGCTAAATCTGGATAACTTCAAGATGTACAACAAAAGATTTGGCTTTGAGAAGGGCGATGAATTACTGAAGGATACAGCGGGAATAATCAGCACAATATATTCAGAAAAGAGTATGAGGGCAAGATTCAGTGATGATAATTTTGTGATACTGACGGACTGGACGAGTGTGGAGATGAACACTGAGATGATACAGCAATATCTCTATGAGTACCGTGAAGATGTATCACTGAGACTTAGAGCTGGAATATATTTCCCGTCAAAGAATGAGGATATACGATCATCATGCGACCGAGCGAAATTAGCGTGTGATAGTATCCGAAAGAACCATAGTATGAACTCATGCATGTTTCATGAGGGAATGAGCCGGAAACTAGCGTTACAGCAATACATACTTGACACATTAGGACTTGCGATAAATCAGAACAGGATACAGGTGTTATATCAGCCAATAGTGCGCTTATCGACTGGAAAGATATGTGAGACGGAAGCCTTAACACGTTGGACTGACCCTGAACTCGGAGCAATATCACCAGCCGAATTCATACCGACACTTGAGCAGTACCGGGAAATTCACAAGCTGGATATACATTCATTAAATCAGGTATGCAAAGATTACCGGACAAGAATAGAGCAAGGTCTTTCGGTAGTGCCTGTATCAGTGAATTTGTCGAGACTGGACTTTGAACTCTGCAATATTTTTCAGGAAGTTGAACTAGCAGTAATGACGAACGATATATCACGTGAAATGATACGCATTGAGATAACGGAGAGCGTGAATGATGATGACGTAGCGATATTAAATCTGGGCATAGAGAAATTCCGTGCAATGGGTTATGAGGTATGGATGGATGATTTCGGTTCAGGCTATTCATCGTTGAATGTGCTTAAGGATTATAACTTTGACACGATAAAATTCGACATGAAATTTCTTCGCGGCTTTGACATCAACAAGTCCGAAAAGGCGAAATATATCATAAGTTCAAATCTTTCAATGGCGCGTTTAATGGGAATGCAGGCATTAGCTGAAGGTGTCGAGAATGCAGAACAGCTTGAATATTTGCAGTCGATAGGGTTCGACAAGGCGCAGGGATATTACTTTGGCCGTCCGATGAAGTTTGAAGAGATATTTATGCTTGAAAGGGAGGTTGAAGACGCAAAGAATTCATGAGCCTTCAGAATATCGAATACATCACGTTCATTATTCGTTGACATCAGCACCTTACGTTCATCAGCAGTGAATTCAGAAAGAACTTCTCTGAGACTGAGCGATAAGCATTCATCATAATCAGCAAACTTAGAGCGCACCTTCAATGATTCAGATATATTCACGTTATCAGGTTTGTCTGCTTCTTTTGCGGCACTATCATCAAAATTAAGTCTTTCATGCCTGACCTTCCAGATTAATCTGGGTGCAACTTCTGCATATATCTCTTTGAAGTCCTCACAA
This sequence comes from uncultured Synergistales bacterium, assembly GCA_905235735.1. GTDB lineage: Bacteria > Synergistota > Synergistia > Synergistales > Aminobacteriaceae > JAFUXM01. The sequence goes on along the minus strand of CAJOMU010000034.1, from coordinate 7,225 downwards.
GTTCCTTCGTTCAGGTTATCGGAATTTTCAGCCGCGCATCCTCCACCGCAGAGCATAAGCACCGGGCATGTCCTGCAAGGGTGCATTCTATCGACAGTTCTTGTGCGCCATTTGGACATCGAGAAATCGTACATAAATCTTCCGTCATCAGCATCATCTTCAACGAATCCAATTGCTTTATCATCTCTTGCGACGATGTTCCAGCACGGATAAATCAACCCATTAGCATCGATAACGTTCATTCCGCCTTCAGCACCGCAGAAAGTAGTGTTCATTGATGGCCATGCTCGTTTGTTCAGCCAGCCTGCAATTTTAGCAGCAACGGAGGAATATGCGCTCTCAAGTCTTACGGCCCCCATGTAGCTTGAACCTGTTCTGACCAGTTCATTCACTATTTCTGAATCACGAACGATATTTTTCCCGGAAGGCATATAATATTCAAATGCTGACTTGAAATAGAACGAGAAATTTTTGTATTCAGTCAGACCTGTTGATTTCAGCTCGTCAATGAAAGCTCTTATGCCTGAGAGATTTGTTCTGTTCACATTTACGCGTATGGATATTCTCACGTCATGTTCAAGTGCAAGTTTCACGTTCTCCATGATTTTAGCGTAACTTTTTCCGCCTCCTGCAAGAGGTCTCATTCGATTATGGACATCTTCAGTGCCGTCAATCGTAATCTGAAGCGAAGTGAATTTATACTCAGTGATGATGTCAATGAATTTATCGAGATAATATCCGTTTGTGATTGCAGATACGGACATATTGAGTTCGCGGCATTTCCCGCATATATACCTGATGAGTTCTTCGTTTCCTGCGAGCAAGGGTTCACCTCCGAAGAGGGTACAGCTTGTTAATATGAAGCCTCGCTGTTTGTAGTTCCTGAGCTGTGAGAAGATTGCATCAACGAGTTTTCTGCTCATTGAACGTTCAAGCCATTCATTGCCGCGTTCGAGCCTGTGGCGTTCGTAGCAGTAAGTGCATCTGAAGTTGCAGTTGTACGTAGGCAGAAGGACAATCCCCACGCCGTTACGTTTCTGAAGCATGGTATTGAGACGTGAGATTATCCGCAGGTCTTCATCTTCACGTGCTTCATTCAGTGTAATATGTCCGCGTTCAGCCAGAAGTGTAATTCTTGAGGGATTGAGAGATTCAAGCATAGAAGGGTCATTCATTGCGCGTGATATTATGTTGGCTTCATCAGGAGAAATCATATCGACTGCACCATAGAGACCATTGATTAAAGCAAATTCGCCTGATGCAATGCCATCAGAATTAATTAATGATAATAATGTTTCATATTTACTTAACTTCATTGTCTGAGCGATAAACTTCTTTTTTGCAGTAGTCAGGGCATGCGCTTCCTTCATGGGGACACATCAACTCTTTTGGGATTCCGCCTGCAACCTGCCTGAGTTCCTCTTCGGTGAGTTCACGCGTTCCCAGAATTGTGATGTACTCTTCAGCCTGTTCACGTGTGAGTTCAACGCCCTCTGTTTTTGCAAGTTCAAGAAGTTCATCCGCATTCTTGCATTTCATTAACCCCGCAAGGACACACGCGATTTTAATCGTGTGAGGAATTGCGCTATTTAGCTTTACTTTGTATAATTACTTCAACAGTTAGGCGTTCTGTAAAAACGGATAAAATAACCAACGGTCTTAGAGCCGTTTAGCTTTAAGAGTAGTACTCGCTCTCTCTCCAGCGTTAACGGCAGAGTTTCGATCAACGACGAGGTACGGAAGAAGTACAAATGCAGCAAAAATGTAATCGGATAAGGTGTAACCACCTTTACCGGATAGAGGCTAGTAAACGAGCCCCAGCGAATAAGGGTGTAACAGCCAAACTTCACTGAAAGCTCGCGACTTTAGTCGTGAGTTGTTTACACTCAGGAAAGAAGAAGCTAACCGAACGCATTATCCTGATATAAGGGTCATTGTTCTCGTCAGTGTAATATGCATTTTCAGGTTCACGGTAACGCCAGCTAAATGATTTTGCTCCTTCGTCCTGTGCTGTTGAGATGAGTTCAAGAAGTGCCTGCCTTATGACCGTATCATTGATGTATTCGGGAAGTATGTTGATGCTGCTGATGCGGAAGCGAGTTTTATCTGTAGGGGTGAAACTTCCGGATGCTGTTCCTGCATATAAACCTGTATCTGATATGATGTCCAGATTAATATTTTTGTGAAGTCTAAACGATTGAACACACATAAATTTTTTACCTTTCATGTATTAATGTATAATCTCAATAAATATTCCCATGAAGAACAGAATATATTACAAAGGAGAGTGTTATAATAACATGCTCAATCACGACATCAATGAACTCATCAGATTTGCACTTCATCACAGGCTCATCACGGAAGAGGATAAAGTGTGGGCATCGAACATGCTAATCGGAGTACTCGGAGTGAACACATTCGAGTTTGAAGACATAAGAGATGCAGGAAAGTTTCCGAAATCACCGGACAGCATACTATCGAGGATATTAGACTGGTCAGTGGAACATGGCCTCATTGAGGACACGGAGACGGAACGTGATTTGCTGGACACCAAGCTAATGGGAGTATTAACGCCGCGACCGTCAGAAGTGATAAGGAAGTTTGAGGAACTGAGGGGACAATCACCAGTAGACGCGACAGATTACTTCTATTCACTGGGAGTATCATCGAACTACATACGTTCCGAACGAACAGCAAAAAATATCTGCTGGAAGACATCAACGGAATTCGGCGAGCTTGACATAACAATCAACATGTCAAAGCCTGAGAAAGACCCACGCGACATAGCAAAGGCACGAGCAATGAAATCAACGGGCTATCCGAAATGCTTATTGTGCAAGGAGAACGAAGGGTTTTACGGACATCATGCACATCCAGCCAGACAGAACATAAGATTAATTCCTCTGAACCTCAACGGCAGAACATGGTACTTCCAGTATTCCCCGTACAGCTACTACAACGAGCATTGCATAGTGCTTGATGAAAATCATGTGCCGATGCTCATATCACGTGAGACATTCGAGAATTTGTTTGCCTTCATTGAACAGTTCCCTCATTATTTTGCCGGTTCAAACGCGGATTTGCCGATTGTAGGAGGTTCTATTCTCTCGCATGACCATTATCAGGGAGGACGATACGTGTTTGCTATGGACAATGCACCATATGAGAAGATGTATGACGTTCATGACCCCGACATCAAAGCCGGACGGATAGCATGGCCGATGTCAGCGATACGACTTCAGTCATGCAAGCCAGAGAAATTGACGGTATTGGCAGATAGGATACTGAGTGCATGGCGGGAATGGACAGATGAGAGTGTAGGAGTACTAGCGTATTCAGATGGAGAACCTCACAACACAATCACTCCGATTGCGAGACGAAAGGGAGAGGCATACGAACTAGATTTAGTTCTGCGGAACAACCGAACGAGTGAAGAGCATCCATTGGGAATATTCCACCCACATGCGGAGGTACATCACATCAAAAAGGAGAATATTGGGTTGATTGAGGTAATGGGACTTGCGGTATTACCAGCGAGATTGAAGAGAGCACTTGAACTCATCAATCAGGAATGGAATGCAGGCCATGAAAGATTACCTGAAGAACTTCAAGCTCATGAAGTATGGTATGAGACACTCAGGAGGAAGTACAACGGCCTGAAAGGAGAATCGGAAGTGAAGAGAATGCTTCGGGATGAAGTAGGGCATGTATTCTCGCAGGTACTATCAGACAGCGGGGTATACAAGAGGAATGCGGAAGGAATTGCGGCATTCGATAAGTTTTCAGAGAGCGTAATGAAGTGAGGAAACGCAGATTTACGCGAGCAGATTATGACCGACTGAGGGATTTGTGTCTGATGGACGATGTACTGATGAGCAAATGCTTCGTTGGTCATAATGAATGCATAGATATATTGATACGGGTGATATTAGGGCGATGATGAGACTGTACAATGAAGTGTGTAAAAAGAAAAAGTACAGGAGGTTAGCACTATGAAAGATGACAGACGGGAAAAACTCAAGATTAGCAATGATTTGCTTGATGCCATGCTCGTTGGGGTAAAAACTCAGGATGATTTATGGGGCAAAGAGGGCATCATCACTCACTCGAACAAGGCTCTGCTCGAACGTATCCTTAATGCTGAGATGGATTTCCATCTCAATGCACTAAGGCGGGGCGCATCGCAGGTAACAGTCGCAACGGCTACGGCAATAAAACTCTCAAGAGCAATTTCGGCTCAATGGAGCTGTCAACTCCAAGAGACAGACATAGTACTTTCGAGCCTCAGATCATACCAAAGCGTTCCGCTAAAACTGCCATCCTTGAAGAGGCTATCCTCTCCTTATATGCTAAAGGTATGACTGTAAGGGATATTCAGGCTGCATTGCAGGATTTGTACCATGTTGATGTGTCCCCTTCCCTTATTTCAAAGGTTACAGATGTGGTAAATGAAGAAGTTGAGCAGTGGCGCGACAGACCTTTAGAGGCTGTTTACCCTGTTGTCTGGCTTGATGGCTTCGTCGTTAAAGTTCATCACGATCATCAGGTGCTCAACAAAACAATATACTTGGCTCTGGCTATCAACATGGAGGGGTATAAGGAGTTACTTGGGATATTGATATGGAAGCATGAAGGAGCGTCATTCTGGGCTCAGGTACTTACGGAGCTGAACAACAGAGGAGTGAAAGACGTATTTGTGTTTTGTGTGGATGGCCTTACGGGGTTTCCCGATGCGATAAAGGGAGTATTTCCTAAATCGGATATCCAGTTGTGCATAGTGCACCTAGTCCGGAACAGCCTGAAATATGTGAGCTGGAAATACCGTAAGGAATTAGCGCGAGATCTTAAGGAAATTTACCATGCCGGAACACTGGAGGGAGCAGAAGCAGCATTGCTCAGACTAGGAGAAAAACGGAATGAGAAATCGCCTGCAATCTACGCACTCTGGGAACGTAACTGGGAGAACATAATAACAATATTCACATATCCGTCAGAGATAAGACGAGTGATATACACGACCAACGCGATAGAGTCACTCAATGGAGTAGTTAGAAGCCGCCTGAAGGCGAAGCGAAAACTAGGCAGAGATGAAGGTGCGCTAAAACTGGTCTGGATAGCAATATCGAATGCATCGAAGAAATGGACGATGCCGATAAACAATTGGTCGAAAGCGTTAAGCCACTTCTATGTGAGATACGCGGAGCGTTTTCCCCAAGTGGTGTAGAAAAACTACCTTACACAGTTTACTTGACAGACCCGAAAATGTTGGAAGCGAGTTTCAAGAATCAGCATTACACGTTGCAGGACAAGTTAAGGAAAACGTTACCCGCGTCAATCTCAGCGACGGAAGAAAAAATCGAACGGTTAGAGCGAGATTTAAGAACAGCCGAGAGGACGAAGGGTGCGGACTTCAGTATGACGATAATGGGTCATGCGTTCGGATTAGACGCGGACGGGAATCCGCGAAAGCATGAGGCCGGAGAAGCCCTTTTAGCGGCGGCGCAAACGTTTGGAAATAATCAAGGAACAATCGGGTAATATCGAGGATTTAAGATGAGTTTCTACATGGAGCAAGCCACAGGTAAGGTGTACCTGAATCTTCAAGGAGCAACGACGCACAACGTAGAACTGGGAACGAGCGCATTGGGAAATCTGACAAGGATAGAGAACGCGATAAATGGAATCCCACAGAGAATAGAGACGACGCGAGGGGAATTAGAGAATTACCATAATCAGGTGAAGGCTGCGGAAGAAGAAATACAGCGGCCATTTGCCCATGCGGACGAGCTGAAAGAGAAAATGGAACGTCTGGCGAAATTAAATGCGGAGCTGACGATACAAGAACAGCCTCAGCCGCCCGTACAGGAAGCTTAACCAAGCGTAGAACCCGCTGAAACGCCAAAGGTAGAAAATGAGCCTTCAAATTTAAGTCCAATTATTCCCGAAATGGGAGAAGCGGTGAACTTCAAAGGAGTGCCTGAGTCGGAGGACACACTTCTTTTTGGTATCCCGGAGGCCAAACCGCCATTATCAGAGCAGACGATCCGAGATATGAAACTGGTAGACGACCCCGTGATATATCTGAAGCCGAGAACGGACGGCCAGCAGTACAAGGGGACAATCTTGCACGTGGACAAAGAACAGGGATATTGCGTGCAGTTGAGCGGAAAGCACAGCTTATTTGTCCACAGCCTTGACAAGTTGGAGAGAACGCCAGAAGTCGGAGAAAGCCTGAAACTTTCATATCCCCATGAAGAAGGACAGAAAGCGACGTTATCCATTCAGGAAACCCAGAGTCAGACGCGGACACGAGGACGCAAATAGAAAGGAGTAATAACCATGCCAGACGACAATGAAAATTTAAGCCAGTTCCACGAGGAACATCGGCGAATATTTGAGGAGTTGAAGCGACAGCAGATTTCAGGGCGTAGACCATCAGTGAAGCCGAGAGCAATAATCTTGTGCGGCCAGCCGGGAAGTGGTAGAAGCACACAAATCCCGACAGTCATGCAGGAATTTTCGGATAGCGGAGCAGTATCGATAGATGAAGCCCAGACACAAGGCCATAGCCAGAGGCTTTTTGATGAGGCGTTGCGTGGAAAATTCAACATAGTAATGAAGGATACGCTTCCGAGTGGTGAAGTATTGAAAAAACTTCGAGAGAACGGTTATACAACCAGCGTTTACGTAGTCTCAGCGCATGAGAGCGAAAGTCTTTTGAGTCTCTACCAGAAATATGAAGGTCAGGTTGCTACACGAGGGATCGGAGATAAACCAAACGTTACAGAGCATGATGATATATACAAAAAAATGCCGGACGCTCTCCAAAGGATAGAGGACGAAAAATTAGCGGATGCAGTAGTAATCCGCGACAGTAAAGGCAACGAGATATACAACAATCATCAATCAAATGGCAGATGGGAACAAGAGCCACAATCCTGCCAAGCTCTTGAGGAAAATCGTAATCGTGAATGGACACCCGAAGAAGTCGCCAAATACCAAGAGGATTGGCAACAGGTAATCCGAAGAATGTATGCGCGAGGAGCGTCGCAGAAAGAAATCGAGGAAGCTGACCGAGTGCGAAGCCGTTGCTTAAAGGGCATAAAGACATTGCCGCAGGAGAAAGTAGCCGAATTGAACAAGGTAGAGGAGAACGAAATCGAGGCGGCAGTATCATTGCTGAAAAATCCGCGTTCACTGGACAACTCATCATTCAGGGGTTACG
>CAJOMU010000033.1 GCA_905235735.1 uncultured Synergistales bacterium | reverse complement strand
ATTTATTTGAAGAATGATTAAATCCGCCTATGATAAAATTACAAATAAGATTGATTGAAAGGAGTAAAAGAGAATGGCGACAAGTACATTTGATAGGCCGTTAGTACTTGAGAAGGACGAGGATATTCAACGTTTTTGGGAAGTTATGAATACTGCTAAACCTCAGCCGATTTATGTAGACAGAAATTTTATAAGAGAGATGGACGAATGTGCAGAATTATTCAGGCAGAAGGTAAGAAACGCACACTCTCGTTAGAAGAAATGATGAACGAATTAGAAGATGAAGCACTAAAAAGCATATTATCTTCTTTTTCATGTATCTATGATGAGGATATTCAAAACTTCCTACATAATAGAGCTATCGAGTTTGAAAGGTTGTCTAAGTCAAGAACGTACTTAGTCGTAAGTGATGAAGAATTTAGAAATCCTAAAGTTATGTTTGATGAAATTACAATATACGGCTATATTTCGTTAGCGGTAAAAGTTTTCACAGTCTCTGAAACGACATCAAACCGGCAGAGGCAACAATTAGACGGCTTCAGCGCAAAGGAGCATGGAAAGCAAATATCTAATTTTCCGTGTTACTTAATTGGTCAGCTTGCAAGAAATTCGAATGTGCCAAAGGAGAGTATTAGCGGAGTAGAGCTACTAAATTTTGCTTATAAAACTATAGGTGAAGCAGTAAAATTAGTAGGAGGTAGAAATATTCTTGTAGAATGCCGTAACAATAAAAAGTTAATACAATTTTACCTTAATAACGGTTTTTACCAAATATCACAAGTTCCAGATGACAATCAAACCATGATACAAATGATACGCAGAATTGAGTTTGGAGGATATGCAAGTTAAGAGGGAGCAACCGAATTTATACTCACAATTATATTGATTTTACTTATAATCATTGATGAATACAGGCAAATTTTGAGTTTTAGTATGATTAAGTCGTGAGTTTCTAGGCTTGCGCTCCGCCTCCACTAGGATAACTCTCGGCTTAAATTTTAGCCAGTTTAGAAATATAATTTAGCTAATTTAAGGCATTTCTCGAAATCTTATCGGGGAATGTCTTTTTTAGTTGACAAAACAACTCTTTGTTGGGGNGTATAATGTGCTTTATCTGAATTTTATGAAGGAGGTTGTTTACTAGGGTGGCAAATATGCTGAACAGTGCTCAACAAGCAAAAAAGCGTGCGTTGAAAGTTTTAAGTGAAACAGAAAAGTACGTTAGCGGCGTTAATGAGGATGGCAAGAAAATACTTTATTACCTCATCAAAAACCTGAAAGACGTTATTGCTGAAGTGAACCGTGCAATCGGGGAAATGGATAACATTCTTCCTCAATACGGCGACACTCCATCGAAGGCTGAAATGGTTGAATTGCGCAATAGGTTGGAAGAAAGAGAGCAGATATTGCACAGTAAAGTTTGATTTCTCAGGGAGGTTGTAATCATGGGTATTCTGGATAATGCGTTGATGGGTATGCTGCAGGAGCTTCGTGGAAGACTTCAGCCTGCTTATGTGGAATCTGCCAGAGGAATGAACATTTACTATTCGCTTGGGTGTTGGGGCAGTTGTTCTGGCAGTTGCAGCGATTCTTGTTCAGGCTCTTGCTCCGATGGATGCTCTGGTAGGTGCTCTGAAGGGTGTGGTGGCGGTTGCTCTGGTGATTGCTCCGGTAACTGCAGAGGTGATTGTGAAGCTGGGTGTACGGGCGGTTGCTTTAGCAATTGTTCTGCTAGCTGTGTGGCATTTAGCGATTGAGGTTTGGTAGTGAGGAGAAAATCGTGAGCGAAAAAGAACGTCAAAAAATGCGTTTCAACCCCTCACTCTGCGTTACTCACAGGTGCAACTTGAACTGCGTGTACTGCTACCAGCATCATGATGAACAGCGGCGCATGAGCTTCGACACAGCAAAGAAATGCATTGACTGGATATTCCACAACATTCCAGACTATGCGACTGACGGTGTCGAAATGGGTTTCATTGGCGGCGAACCTCTGATGGAATTTGACCTGCTCAAGCAGATTTTCTCCTACACCTGCCGCACATACCCTGATATTGCGCATATCTTCTACGCCACAACTAACGGTACACTGCTGAATGATGAGATGAAGGAATGGTTTTCCGCTCACAGAAAGTGTTTCATGCTGGGATTGAGTCTTGACGGCGCAAAAGAAACTCACGATTTCAACAGAAGCGGCTCATTCGATGCCATTGACCTTGATTTTTTCCTCAAGACATGGCCGGATCAAGGCGTGAACATGACTCTCTCTGAGTACTCACTTCATCATTTGGCAGAAAATATCAAGTTCGTTCACAGTCTCGGCTTCAAGCACATCACAGGCGTTAATCTCGCTGAAGGAAATTTTGACTGGAGCAAGGAAGATTACATCAAGATTCTTATCCCTCAGCTTCAAGAGCTTGCAGACTTCTATGTTGAGAATGAAACTCTGACATTGAATCAGATGCTTGATAAGAAACTATATATCTGTGAAAGTAAAACGAGGGATCGCAAGAAATGGTGCGATACTGGAACAGGCTGCGTATTCTTTGACACTGACGGCAAGCGTTACCCGTGTTCATTCATAACGCCGATGACATTTTCGCAGGATGATTTGCAGGTCATACTGTCAACAGACTTCAGCAATGATGAGCTTTTCATCGATAATAAATGCTTTGAGGAATGCTACATTTATCCTATGTGTCCTGTTTGCTACGGGGCAAATTTCTACAACTGAAAAACATTTTCCGTTCGAGATAAAAGCCGCTGCCGTGTGCAGAAACTTATCACCCTATTTGCGGCAGATTTACACGCAAAGCGAATCGTGAAAAATCCTGCTCTCTACGACAAAAACATTCTGCATTCCATGATAAACGCCATCGAGAAAATACGTTCCCTTTATCTGCCTGAGTTTGAAGAATATATATCGTGCTGAGATATATAACCCCCCGCAATAATATCACGAGGGGTTATGTTTTCATGTTCCGTTATGCTGCTGCTTTCGCTTTCGTCAGCCAGTCTTTGCCGTCAACAAATCTCGACACTATGAATGACACTACATAATCACCTGCCGCATTAATCATCGTAGCCGGTGGATCAACGAGATTCCCAATTGCAACAAGAATCGGGAATGCAAGTTCCATATGATCAGGGAAGAATAATGTGCAGATTATATATTCACCTATGTATCCGCCTCCAGGTACTCCGCTCATTCCTACTGATGAGAAGACCGCAATCAGAACAATAAACGGCAGATCGGCAAACGTTACAGGCTTTCCCAGAACTCCGAGAACAAATGCAATCTTCAAGACGCATGAAAAACATGAACCGTCCATATGCATCGTAGCTCCCAATGGAAGAACTATATCGGATACATCTCGTGATATTCCTGTGTCTGCTGCCGCTTCCATGTTCGTGGGTATCGTTGCTATTGATGAACATGTTCCCAGCGAAACGATTGCAGGCTTCAGAATATGCCTGAACATTTCACGCACTCCTTCATTGCCTGCTCCTATCCATGCCATTATCGGGAATGCAGTGAAAATATAGATGAAACATACAGGGTAATACAGCAGAAGCGCACGTGCATATGCCTCTGAAATCTGCGGCCCGTATGTCGCAACTAGATCTGCAAATATAGCGAAGAATGCTATCGGTGCATAATACGTAACTAGATTCACGAACTTCAACATTACGCTCGTAAGGCTCTCAAGGAATTTACGCACTGGTTCTCCTGCTTCTCCTGAAAGATTCACTGAGAAACCAAACAGAACTGAGAATACGATTAAGGGTAACATCGCACGTCTCGATAACAATGCAACGAAGTCCTCAACTGTGAAGAAGTTTACGACCATCTGAGTCATGCTCGCGTGATCACCGATTGATTCAGTTGCCGCGTTCGTCCATGCGGATAACACAGGAGGGAAAATCATGATTAGACAGAAATATATTACTGCCGCGAATGCTCCTGTGATTATGAATGTTATTACTGTCGTCCACAATATGCGTCCTGACCTGCGGAGATTCTTTGCGCCTGCTACTGCTCCTGCAATTGATGCGAATACCATAGGAACGACGATGCAGAACATCATGCGAATGAAAATCGTACCCAAGAATGCAATGCTGCCGGAGAACTCTGGATTAACATAGCCTGTGATAGCTCCGAGTATCATTGCCGCGAGTAAAATCATGAGAAAGAAATAATTGCGTGCTATTGAACGTGTGTTAGTGTTCATGAGAATATAAAAACCTCCCGTGAAAAATTTTGTCTACAAATTATATTACCGAATTCAAGAAAGAATACTCGAATCAATTTCGATTGTGCTCCTGTTTCCGTAATCAAGTTCTATATGAGCAGAAAAACTAATATTAATAAATATAGGTATAATGACTTAGTTTGACAACTTTGCCCCCCCCCCAGTTAGAATAAAGCACATATTTATTTTTTTCAGGAGGTACATTCAGTAATGGAGCAAATGTTCGTGTTGTTGGAAAAGATGCATGAGTATTTTCATCTCATCATGGGTAAGCTCGGCATAACCTTAATGTCTGGAAAAATCGTCATGTTAATAGTTCTTGTTCTTGGGGGAATAATTGTCTTCAAGGATCTCTTCGGAATAATCGAGGATATCTCCAGAATAATCTCCAAGAAAGGCAAGGGATTCAAAAATTTCTTGTACCTAATAGCTCACGTAGGAGCAATATTGGCAATAGCAGAAGCTATCAGCAAGACAGAAAATTGGATTCTACGTTTCGTTAAATATCTCGGAATAGTTGATAATGCTGTTGTTGCAGAAATTTTCTTCCTTCTTATCGTAGCAATTGGTGTTGGCCTATTCCTTCGTTTTTGTTTCAGGAAGCTAACCGAATTCACGTTGTCGGGCAAAAAAGCTGAAGAGAAAGTGAAATTGCTTGAAGGGCAATTGAAATCAAGAGAAAGAAAAGAATCAGAATTGATTTCAAAATTAGAAGAGAAATTGAAATCGCTTAAAGAGAAAGAAGAAGAATTGAAGTCCCTTAAAGAAAAAGAAGAGGAATTGAAGTCTCTTAGAGAAAAAGAAGAGAGATTCAAATCGCTTATAAAGAAATTAAAAGATAAATTGACAGAAAAACATGAAATGCTGTTCCAGAAAAATAATCTTACTCTTCATGTTTTCGTCAGAGAAGGACACGATACTCTATATTTCGAGTTGCTGAGTCATCAGGTTACAGAACGAAGCTATGTGGGAGACTGGACTGGTTCAATTGAAGGCCGAGTCGATATGAACGCTGCAAAAGTGCGCATTTACCGTACTAACATCAGCTCTTTTGACCATATGCTTGTTAAGATATCCATTCCAGCAGGATATTTTCAAGTGAATTTCGATCCGTCTGATATAAAGAATGAGATAAACCATGCAGGAGTTTTCAGAGACCCTTACACGATTGAAGAAATCAACGAACATTTTGATAAGAAAAGTCCAGAGGAAGTGCGAAAGTTCATCAAGGACAATAACATGGCGGCAAAGACAGAAGACAGCGCAAAAAAATGGATTGAAAGAACTTTCAAAAAAATTATGAGGGGATTTGGGTTTGAGGACATAATATATCTCAAGAAATACAAAGTAGAGGTAGAGTTTACATCTCACACATGGAAGATACGCAGAGGAGCCTCGCAGAAAGAAATCGGAACAGTTAAAGCAGAGTAAGTAAAAAGAAAACCCCGCGAGTTTATTTCACGGGGCTTCTTTCATTTTCTTGTTCTGCTGTATTTTCGTTTCGTTGTGTCCCATGCTCCCCAAATTAATACCCATAATGAAATCGTGATTAACACCCCAACATATACTGATAATGACCATTTCACACCCGCACTCACTGAATCCTTCATCTTTAATGCCTGAACAGAATTGTAGAGTGCTGACAAAATGAATATCACTGCGACAATTATTATGCCTATTAGAATATCATCACCAAGAAAGAACACCGAAAACAGTATGCCCGATACAACAGAATACAGTATGAGAAGAATTATTGCTGTCGAAAGTTCAGCCTTCCATAGTCTTTTGCGAATCATAAATGCACTGATTCCACCTGCTGCAATAGTAATCAGCCACACAGTAAGTGCAGAACCACCGAAAATATCCGCAAGAATATCCAAGCCTTTAAAAGCGGTGAAGTAAGCGGTAAAGTATATAATGAGAAGTGAGAAGAACATTGAGACACAGAAATTGATTTTTATGTTGTTCATGAGTGAAATAAAATGACCCCGCTTTGTTCACGAGGCCGTTAATAGGTTCAATCGCAATTACATCATGCTTCTGTACAACGTTTTTATCTCTTCAACGTTCGTATCTCTCGGATTGCCTGGACAGCATGCATCAGCAAATGCACTTTCACTGAGGAACTGTATATCTTCCTCTTTGAGAATGCCTTTGAGGTCAGCGGGTATTCCTACGTCCTGAGATAATTTCTTCACTGCCGCAATCATTGCCTTCGCTGCATCATCATCACTCATCGAATCAATTCCTTCAACTCCCATTGCCTTGCCCACTGCACGATAGCGTTTGCCTGCCGCAGGAGCATTGTATTCGAGTCCATACGGAAGAATGATTGCACATGCTATTCCGTGAGGCGTATCATAGAGTGCTGAAAGTCCGTGTGCCATGCTGTGAACTATTCCAAGTCCGACATTCGAGAATCCCATTCCGGCGATGTACTGACCGAGTGCCATTCCGTTACGTCCTGAATCTTTTCCGGCTACTGCATCACGCAGGCTAAGGCTGATGAGACGAATTGCTTCAAGGTGGAACATGTCAGAGATTTCACATGCACCCTTCGTGATGTATCCTTCAATTGCATGTGTCAGAGCGTCCATACCCGTTGAGGCCGTTAATCCTTTGGGCATTGAACTCATCATGTCTGGGTCAACTACTGCTACATCAGGAATGTCATTCGTATCAACGCACACAAACTTACGCTTCTTCTCGACATCCGTGATGACATAGTTGATTGTAACTTCTGCGGCTGTACCTGCCGTAGTTGGAACTGCAATAGTGAAGACCGCATGATTCTTTGTCGGTGCAACTCCTTCAAGTGAACGTACATCTGCGAACTCAGGGTTATTGATGATGATTCCGACTGCCTTCGCCGTATCCATTGCTGAACCTCCGCCGATTGCCACAATTGAATCTGCTCCTGCCTTCTTGAATGCCGCTACTCCGTCCTGAACGTTTTTGATTGTCGGATTGGGCTTAACATCGCTGAAAATCTCGTATGCGATTCCGTCTTTCTCAAGGAGAGCTGTAACCTTCTGTGCAACTCCGAATTTAATCAGGCTATTATCTGTGCAGACAAAAACCTTCTTCTTTCCTCTGCGTTTGAGTTCAGGTGCAATATTCTCGATTGCTCCCTTTCCGTGATACGAAATATTGTTGAGTACGATACGACTTGCCATGATAATAATTCCTCCTTTGTGATTTTATGCTAAATATCCTTCGCGTGCTTTCACACCGAATCTTCCTTCAAGCATATGCATCTGTTCATCAGTTATTGTGTTCACTAACGGCAAATGTGCAATCTTCATGTAAATCTCTGCTGCCTTCTCCGCAGTCTCAATCAATCCGAATGCTTCATCTAAATCAACACCTGCACCATAAAGGCCATGCTGTGCCCACACAACTAACCTCGCTGTCTTCATTTTCTCTGCTGTAGCCTCGCCTATCTCATTCGTACCGCAGAGCATCCAGCGCAGAACGTTTACGCCGTCAGGAAATACTATAATGCATTCTGTGCACATCTGCCAGAGAGTGCGTGTGAATTCACGTTCATCGAGTGAATGTACATATGTCATGGCCAATAGGTTAGTAGGATGACAATGCATTATGACTTTGTTCAAAGGGTTCACGGTGATTCTAACTGCATGACTCATCATGTGTGCAGGGAACTCTGACGTAAATTTTCCTCCGTCTGTTAATCCCCATAATAATTGTGCATTCGTTCCTTCATCTGTGAGTTTCACGAGGCCAAGATTAACATCTGGTTCATACTGTACGTTCTTGAAGTACTTTCCTGTTCCCGTTACGAGAAAATATTTTCCATTCAGAGACGGTGCACTGAATCCCGTCGGAATATTCCTGAGTACCCTTCTGACATCTGCGTATTCAGACACAACAGATTCATCAAGCATAAGAGATATGTTGCCTCCGTTCCTCTCGTCCCAGCCATGTGCGTACATGTTCGTACACGTTCTAATCATCTCAATCATGAAAGGAGCTGTTAATATATCTTTCATGCATAACGCCTCCTGCTTAAAGCTGTTCGTTGAGATATAATATTACATGAAAACGTAAGGGAGTGAAAGAATAAAAATGCTTGGGGATTACACATGGGACGTTATAGATAAAGAATCAGAATGTCTTGCACAGAGATTCAAAGCCGTAACTAAGAACATAGCGAACGCAAATACACCTGGTTACGCTCGTCATAATGTATCATTCGAAGACCAGATGCGCGAGGTTATGGAACAGGGCAGTCATCTTCACATGACAGTTACGGACAGTGCACACATACCCTCGCACCCATTGAAGATAAAGGATGTACATGCGGCAGACTTCAAGATAATGGATGAGCAGTACAGATTAGATTTGAACAACGTAGACCCTGAGAGGGAAATGGCAGTGTTAGCGGAGACACGAATGATGTATACGGGCTTCATGAGGATAGCATCGAGTAAACTTGCGACATTGAGAAGCGTAATAGCCGGACGCTAAACAGATAGAAGGAGTGATTTAGCATGAAAATCTTTGACAGCATGGAGATAGCTGGAAGTTCATTAACTGCACATCGTCTATGGATGGATACAATATCATCGAACCTTGCGAACATCAATACGACCAGAACCAAAGCAGGAGGGCCGTATAAACGCAGAGTTCCAGTATTCGCGGAGATGTTGGACAGCACTATAGGAGGATACAATGACATCGGAGGAGTACGAGTAATCGGAATCACTGAGGATAACGGAGCACCGAGAATGACATATCAGCCGGATCACCCTGATGCAAATGAAGAAGGTTATGTTGCGTACCCAAACGTGAATCTTGTGCGTGAGATGACAGATATGCTTGTTGCGAGCAGGGCATATGAAGCGAATCTGAGTGTTGTTACGACAGGGCGGGATATGTGGAGCGGAGCACTTGAGGTTATGCGCGGATAAGACAAAAATAAATCCCGGAGGCTTTCATTGATATTGGCTTCCGGGAATTTTTGTGTCTATCGTTTTCTTTTCACTGCTACGGACGGTTCGTAAATCACTCCTTCATTGAGCCACACTTCAACCGTTATATTATGGCTCTCAGGTACAGTTTCAATTTCTTCGCCTGATTCATCCGAAAAAATTTATGTATGTGTGCGTGTGGATAATGTGAGTATAGCATGAATTGAGTGTGATATAATTTGTAAAAATTTATGAGAAAGAAGGCTTGACAAGATCAAAATGAGCGATTATCATTGCCAAGAGCCAAGAGCCAAGAGCCAAGAGCCAAGAGCCAAGATAATGCACTAAAAATACTTGTGTGTTATCATAAGCCTTATATGCTACCTCCTGACGAGAAAGTATTTTTGCCGATTCACGTGGGTAAAGCAATATCAGATTTAGACCTTCATATGCAGACAGACGATTCAGTAATGGGACAACCATGTGATAACATAAGTGCGAAAAATGAAAGTTATTGTGAACTGACAGCATTATATTGGGCATGGAAGAATTTGAAGAAGCTATGTCCTAATGTCAGGTATATAGGATTATTTCATTACAGAAGATTTTTCGATTTTGATGAAAATCAAGTTATCAGAACTCTTGAATCTGGAAAAATAATAATTGCTCAAAAATCTATACTTAGATATTCACTGAGGATACAATACTCTGTAGGTCATATGAGTGAAGACTATAGAATGTTATGCAGAATAATCAAAGAAAAATTTCAAGATTATTACGATGCTTTCATAACAGTAATGGAAAAAAACAATAAAATATCTTTTTATAATATGTTTATAATGAAGTATGAAGATTTTGTGAAATATTGCGAATGGCTGTTTGCTGTGTTATCAGAAGTTGAACCTCTCGTGCCGTATCAGCATTACAATGCTTTTCAGAAGCGTGTATTTGGATTTATGGCCGAAAGACTGTTTAATGTGTATATTCACAAACATAATATAGAAACAGAACAATATGATGTTTACACTTACCCTAATATTCCCAAGAAAAAGAACTTGATTAAGCTTGTATATGATTTTTTGAGGTGTTGCCACAATAACATAGCTTTTTGGTTTACGCAAGAAAAATTCATAAGGTTGAAACAGGTAATAAAAAATATCCCATAAGACTTTGTGTCTTATGGGTAAAGATTATTAATTCAATATGGCTAGAAATATAACACGTGCTTGATATACTCAGGCCATTTCAGTATCGCAGGACGACTCATAAGCCCAAATACTGCACTTCCTGAACCGGTAACGCCCCACGCTTCAGCATTTGCATTCTGGAAAATCCTGAACAGTTCATTATATTTCGGATGTGTACGCAACAGAACCTTCAGGAAATCATTCGGAAGAAGTCCTATCTTTTTTCCTGCACTTGCATTCGCATGATACACGTCAATCAATTCTTTGCGTGCAAGCATAATATCAACGTCATATCCCATTGAATCAAGTTCAGCGTATGCAGTCTTCGTATTCGTCTCCCAGTTAGGTATTGCAATTACGCCGTGAACATCCTGCGCATTAACCTTTTCGATTCTGTCGCCTATACCCGATACGATAGCGGTCTTCATGCCCGAACACAGGAATGCGACATCAGCACCGACTTTAGGAGCGAGACGTTCAGCACCGAGCCATTGAAGTACAGCCGCAGCATTGCCTGAACCAGCACCTAAACCTGATCCCGGAGGAATGCTCTTATGAATCTTGATGTTGAAGTATGGAATCTTGAATCCTTCTTCACGTGCAATCCTGAGAGCCTTCGCAACTATGTTTTCACCTTGAATATGAAGATTGCATGTTACAACGTCAGCTCTTGAATTCGATTCTGAGATATACAGGACATCGCCAGAATTGATTCCGATGAATGCGGAGACGATATTATGATAACCGTCTGTCCTCTTGTTTATGACTCTCAGAGAGAGATTTAACTTAGCTAAGCAGGGAAGAATTACACGCATTCAGTCCAGCCGAATTTATCTGGTCTTGTACCCCACTGAATGCCGGTCAGTTCATCGTATAATTTCTGTGCGACCGGCCCGATTTTGAAGTCATTGACCGTGTATTTTTTGTCCTTGTACACCAATTCTCCGATAGGTGAAATCACTGCTGCTGTACCTGTTCCGAAAGCCTCTTCAAGTTTTCCGTTCTCTGCTGCTGAGATAAGCTCATCGACGCTGAGTAATCTTTCTTCAGCGGGAATGCCCCAGCTGTGTAGAACCTCAAGGCATGATTTTCGTGTGATACCGCCGAGAATAGAGCCGTTTTCGAGTGAAGGAGTTACGACTGTTCCGTCAATCTTGAACATAACGTTCATTGCGCCGACTTCCTCAATGTATTTCCTGTGAACGCCGTCAAGCCATAGAACTTGAGAATATCCTTTTGCAAGTGCTCTGTCTCCTGCTCTGTTTGATGCCGCGTAATTTCCTCCGCATTTCGTGTAACCTGTACCGCCTCTGACTGCACGAACGTCTTCAGTCTCAAGCATAATCTTGACGGGTTTTATGCCTTCAGCGAAATAGCTTCCGCTTGGTGAAGTGATGATGACGAATATAGCCTTATGAATTCCGTGAAGTGCAAGCTCCTCATCAGTTGCGAAGATGAACGGACGAATATACAGTGATGTACCGTTTCCAGTTGGAACCCATGATGAATCGAGTTTAACGAGTTCATGAACGGCCTCAAGGAATATTTCGTTTGGAACTTCAGGAAGTCCGATTCTCTCTGCTGATACGTTGATTCGTTTTGCGTTCTCAATTGCCCTGAACAGATGAACGCTTCCGTCTGACCACCGATATGCTTTCATTCCCTCGAAGACTGTATTTGCGTACTGTATACCGTCTCCTGAGGGCATGAGTGAAAGCGGGCCATAAGGAACGATGCGGGGGTTATGCCATTTTTCTGCGTCATTGTAATCCATGATGAACATGTGATCCGAGAAGATTGTTCCGAAGCCTAATTTATCGCTTGGAGGCAAAGTTCCAGGATTGGGATTCTTTGAGATTGTGATGTGCATTTAACTACATTTCTCCTTTGCTGAAAGTGTAAACGAATACTATATTTTAATTCATTTCCTCGATATAGTGAATATAATCTAGTGAGCGTAATGCTTCAATAATATCTTTATGCTTCTTGTATTTCTTGAAGTCCCGTTCGCTTATTGTGATTGATACGGAGTACACGCTTAATCCTGAGTTTGCATAAGCCGGATTTGATTCGATGTCATCAATTTTGAGGCCAAGTTTGCGAATGATGACGACGAAGTCCTGAAGGTTATAGCTGTTCTTGAGTTCGAGATGAACCTCAAAGTGATTAGATCTGTCTTTTAGAATCGTCTCGATGAACGGTAATTGCGATATGCAGAAGATTAATGCGATGAAAGCGACTAACGTTATTGTGTAGAGACCTGCACCTGTAGCGAGTCCGATTATGCCGCAAGCCCAAAGACCTGCGGAAGTAGTGAGACCTTTGATTTGACTTCGTGAGCTGAAGAGAATTGAATTGCCGCTTATCATTGCAACTGATATGACGGAAGCAGCAGATATTATCGGGAAGCCCTGAGAAGTATGCGATATTATGCATGAATCAATCATTGAGGATACGCATGAAGCCATAGACACGAGAATGAATGTGCGAAGACCAGCGGAATGTCTTTTGCTTGAACGTTCACATCCGATGATAGCGGCGAAGAGGACAGAGATGCATATGCGGAAGACGACAGCATAAAAATTCATGCCGGAAGCCCAAGAGCCTAATATTTGAGTGATAGGATCATTAAGGAAGTTCATAGAGTGAATCATCTCCTGAGAAAGAATATTAAACAGCAATTATAACAGCAAGCATAAAAAAACAGGCTGTCCGATTTGCGAACAACCTGCTGTAATTTTTATCTTATCTTGCTAAATTATTTTCACGAATGAATTCCATGAAACGTTTGATAATTTCTTCATTGCGAATGGAAATATCATATTCACAAAAGTCCTGCCTTGTATTTGCCATATCGACGAGCTCATAAATTTTTGTGCCTGGTCTGCCTGTAATCTTGCCGAGATAATATTTAGCTTTATCCTGAAATCTATAGTCAGAGGCTCTAATGTTAATTTTCTTCTCAAGCAGAGATTTATTTCCTATAGCCTCGATATTTGGAGGCAAAGGGTATCTGTTTCTTGCGTAAATGTGTTCAATCTCGAAGATTGTTTCAATCGGAACGAGTTCTTGATTCTCATAACTGAAAGCGTACCATGCCAAAATGGAGCGAGTTATCGGCCTGTTATTGGAGAATGTATAATTGCGCAAAGTTGTTTCAAGTTCTGCGGCATTAAAGCTGAACTCAGAGAATGTAACCTCTTTTCCCCTTACGATATTAAGCATTTCACTGAAGACGGGAGTACGAAGAATATTAACGCCTGGTCTGATAATTGTGAATGCCCATATGAATGCCGTAATTACATTAAGGAACGCAAAGAATTTTTCTTCATCGAGATTGTTATTCTCGTCTTTGTTCTGCATGAAGTACACAGAAACTATGTATGTCCACATGCCGTTAGGAGCGTAATTGAGAACGAAGAGTTTTCGCAGGATTCGTTCAGAGAATTTTGTTTTGTCCTGATTAGCGATGTCATTCCAGAAATTAGCGAGCGTAATTAAATTTGCAAAAGTCTGTTTATGATTCTCGCGCAGGAGTTTATAATTCTCAGCCTCATAAAATTTTCTCAGTCTTTCAAGAGTTGAGTTTTTATTACCTCGTTTAGCTCTTTCAAAGTACATGTAGCGGGTAAAAATCTCATCGACAGGGTTATCTGTATTTGACTTGAAGATTTTTTCGCATGTATTTTCGAGTTCCTTCCATTGTTCGATAAACTCATCTTTCATGCCGTCATCGGAAAATGCTTTATATAACTGTGCCTTGAATATATCTGAATCAGATAACGGTTTGCCTCTGTCATTAAGGGTTGAAAAAATGCGGAGAGCTGTATCCTGTGATTCGGCTTCAATGGGGAGCAAAATACAATTTTTGAGTATTCTTGTGGGCATGTAAGGAAAATAAGCGGGAGTTTCCTCAATGAATTTCTTGATCTTTTCCTGAAAGAATCTGTAGTTTACGGCATAACGGCTCACTAATTCTTTTGGAGCTTCACCTGTGAGCAATATATTTTTGAATTCTTCTTTATCGCTATCAGTTGCAACATAGCAAAAAAATTTTCGTCCTCCTTTGTGAAAAGTAAACTGACTGAATGAATTATATCATTATTTTTCATAGCAAAAAGAGGAAGCCCATAATCATGAACTTCCTCCTCTTGTATTCTTTAACTGGCAACGGTCTGCTCTCCCGTATGTACCCCACACAGTACCATCGACGCTCGCAGGCTTAACTGCCGGGTTCGGCATGTGTCCGGGTGTTGCCCTGCTGCATTTGCCACCAATAATTTATTTATTTCCCTGAATAAATCTCAAATCTCAAAAAGCAACCATGAAAGAAAGAAAGATTTTTCAATTTTTAGTACCAGTCAGCTCAATACATCACTGCACTTACACTTCTGGCCTATTTAAC
>CAJOMU010000032.1 GCA_905235735.1 uncultured Synergistales bacterium | reverse complement strand
GACCTAACAGCATTATGAAGCTCACATTATCTTCATCACTTTCAAGGTCTGCAAATTTTATGTCTGCTTTTATCTTGCCTTCCCTGTCTTCAATCTCAACTGCTGGCCTCACTGTACTGCCGTTTACTGCTCCCTGTCCCTTTCTGTATATAGAACTGAACAGTATCCCGTTTGAATGTTCCGGTTTGACTGACCCTGCCATTATTGCGGCTCTTGTGCTGTGCTTATTCTCGACATCTGAAAGAGATGTAACGTTGAAATGGAAATAGCCTTCATTGTTGCCTCCGACATCTATCGTATTGCCCGTCGAATAATCAATTCTGGACTCGTGAACTTCCTCTAATTTGCCTTCTGGGTCTATCTGCACAAAGAAAATATAATTTCCTGTCGCCATACTTTCAGGAATTTTCCATGTAAAGACTGCCCAGTCCTTATTGTCTGCCCAGCCCTTTAACGATACATTATTGAGCGTCTGAATCTCTTTCAGGACATTCATTGTCTTTTCAGGATTAATCGTGTTGAATTCATCTGCAAGCGCATATGACAGTTTCATTGAGAAATTTCCTGTGTCCTTGAAGCTCGCATTGTAAATCGGAACACGTATCTCATAGGTCAGACCGGCTACCAGATTAGTATCTGAATCGAGATCAAGCGCAGGAACATAAAATCTCAGTCCTCGAACCATCATTGCTGAAGCGTTATTATTGGTGGAAATAAGAGTTGCTCCGCTGCGGTTGAATTTCATGGGCAGCACTAATGCTGGATCTGCGTACTTTCTGTATATGCTGTTATCTCCCCATAAACGTGATATGTTCCTCATGCTTATACTGTCATCAAGACGTACTGCATGTGCAACTTTCAGAGTTCCCTCACGCGCTATGAACGGCATTGTCCTGATTGCATGCCCTGCTTCCTCTCCGGGTATCGTACTTCTGCCGTAAAGTTCAATGTCTATCTGTTCCGCTTCCGAAAGGCTCTTCTGGAACGTCTCACTATGTGATGTATACGGAGGCGCAGAGTCTTCAGCTCCAAAGAATGATTTTATTGCTGATATAGTCTTTGTGAGTTCACTCTTGTGCACTTCCTCTTCAAACTTCTGCGTTTCTATCTTCGACTGTTCAAACCTAATTGTTCTCGATGATTCGCCGCCCTTCGTCCACGTTATCCATGCCGGATTGCTTGCAAGTTCTCCGCTACTGTTGTAGCCTTCAATCTCCTCAAGCGATGAAGGATATGAAAAAAGATTACCTTCTTCATGTCTGGCCTGATACGTGTTATTCCTGTCTGACGGTGTCTCACTCGGTGTTACTGTGTCATAAATTGAGAACGTAATATAATGCTCTTTACTCTCAGCTTTAAGTTCTTTCGTTGAGTTATCTGCTTTAGGCCCTGTCTGATACCATGACGGCAGTGTATTATTCAGAATCTTGTAACGCCAGATATGCTGCCTCGCTGAATACGATAGCAGTCTGTCCCAGATAAGTGCATCCATTGTTTCGGCTACCATTGTCTGATTACTTTCCTGCGTTGCGTTCGTCGTCGTCTCATCAATCTTATCTGTGACAAAATCCATTATGCTATTCATGGCACCTGCTACAGTTTTGGCCTTCGGATCGAAGTTTCCTGCGATATTAGCTCCCATTGTCTGGAACTTCAGATAACCGTGAACGAATTCTCCTGCATCTCCAAGAACCGATATTGTCTCTGTCGTTGAGGCCATTCCGAATGATACATCTTTGGTATTTGAGATACTGCTTGCTTTCGAGTAGGCGACTTTCATTTTTCCGTTGCCTTCATCCCCCTCAAATCCACTGAACGTGTAGTTTATCGGGTATTGCGTCAGATTTCCGTTGATGTCTATGTTGTCGATGTGATAGGGCATCGCCTGAAGTACCACCGTGTAACTCATATCATGATCATCAAATGTGTGCGTAGGCTTGTCGAGCAGCAGGCCTTCATTCGCAAAGTCCGCCGTAATAATCGCACCCCTTCTGCCTTCGTTATAGCCTACGTAATCGTATACCCTCTTTGTGTCCCCAAAACGCGCGAAATTTTTATTGCCGTCGAGTTGCGTGGGAATCACAAATACCCTGCTCCAATCAGAATTCACATGACTTATCGCAATGTCATCAGCTAGCTTTGCTTTTCCCATTGTGCCTGTTATAGGCCCGGCAGTTATGCAGAAGTCCTCAGCAGTTTTGTAGTACTGGCTATACTCGTTGCCTGCTATTGAGTATCCCAGAACGTCTCCCTTTCTGTACTTACTACTTAGCAGCGGTTTTATTGAACCTGAACCTCTAGAGAATCTCCATAAATCAAGATAGGGATAAAGCTCTCCATTACGATCATGAATGACAAGCAGCACAATCTCATCCTGTCCGTCTCCGTCCAAATCTGCCTTCGTTGCCTTCATTGTTCCAAGGTAGTCGTAAAAAGCACTAAGCTCATCACTTTCCCAGCTATTAGAACCCTTGTTGTACTTGAAGACTTTTACTATGATATCGTTCAAGTAGACTCCGTTGGTTCGGGTTACAACTGCTGCTTCATCTACTCCATCACCGTCAAAATCTCCCGCTAATGTTGCAAGAGATGATTGCTTGTCATAGTCAATGCCCCATGTCTGCGTGCCGCCATGAACAACATTTTCAGGCAGAGTATGTATTATGCTTAATGTCTTTCCGTCTGTACTCGCTAACTTGTATCCATAAGCATAAACTCCGTCATCGTTATTCCAGGCCACAATAAAGTCGTCTTTGTAGCCGTCGCCGTCAAAATCTCCGGCTGCTATATCGCATGCTCGTATGCCGTTGCCGTAGTGCCGGATTTGAAAGCCGTAGTCAGAGCTATAGTTATTGGGTTCTCCGCCTTCAACGTTAAGATTATTCCATTCAACACTGCCTGTCTCATTCCTGCTGACCGTGTAAAACTTGAAAAATATCTCGCCATTCTGGCTCAGCCGGGGTGTGTGAAGAAAAACAAAAACGTCTTTGTCCTCCATGCCTTTGACTGTCATATGAGCATTGTTCCATATTATGCGCTCCGGAAAATACTGACGAGAACTCGGATAATCCGCATAATCCGCTCCAATTTCTGATATATTCGCGCTGTCATCTGTGCCGCTGGTCTCGAATGTCTTGAAGTTATAATCGTTGTAGCTGGTGTTGTTGAGATTTGATCCCGGTATGGCGTACATTACATTGCGCCTTTGTCCGAACGGCTTGTCTGAAATTGCGAGGCTCATTTTCTGCACCATATTTTCGGTTGGACTCAAGGCTTTGTACTCCCCTTCATCACCCTCTAATACGCTCTGCTTCCTCATTGAGCCGTCCGTGCCTATCGTAAATATTCGGGGCTGGAAAACCAGAGTGTTTGAGTCCTTCGTGTAACGCTCATAAAGCAGAATTGAATGCTTCTGAATCTCCGGGAACTCTGAACCTGTCGCCTCCTTCACAATATCTGAGATTGATCCCAGAGTCTTCCCCTTAATCTGAACATCTCCATATGCGGTTACGCAGAACAAAAATGTACTGAGTACACACACAATGGCCATAAGTGCAATGAATTGAATTTGCCGTTTCATAGCAAATCCCTCCTTTTTGATTTTTGGATAAATTATATTACATGCAGTTTGCAAATATCAATATTACAACAGGGAATGAGGACAAAAAAAAAAGAGAGATTCTATTTTCTGAATCTCCCCTGCAAAAATTCGTTTCGTGAATACTATTTACCTTTGCGAATCTTCAACGCTAAACCTGAAAGCATGATTAACGTTAATACACTGAAGCCCATAGCACAGCCTCCTCCTGATGAACCCGGAATTACCGCGCCGCCTGATTCTCCGTCTCTGTCATCATATTCGCTTTCATCGTATTCATATGCGTCTTCGATGTATTCTCCCCAGTAATCACTTTCTGATACATCATCATCGTCATCGTCATTATCGTCATCGTCATCATACTCATCATCGAGTTCAGGAACGTAAAGCACAAATTCCGTTCCATTTACCCAGTCTACATCGCTCGGCCTCACATAGAATGTCAGATATAAATCCTCGTCAGGGAAGAGTGAAATCTCATAACGCATAAATGCAGTAGCTATATTCTCTTCCAGCAGCTTACGGGCGTTCCTGCCTACTTCTTCATATGTACCAGGCTTTAAATTGTATCCGTACAAAAGTACCTCAGGAAATACTCTGCCTTCAAATTCTGCATTCTGCGAAGATTCATACGTTACCTTACAGCCTATCGGAACTATCGAGTCATCTGATTGCGTCTGCAAATAATCGTATACATCTTGAAGTGATTCTGTGCCGTTCTCAAAGCCGGGTACCATGAAGGTGATATGAACAAACAGCGACAATGTTTGATCTATCATGTAGTATGAAGGTCTCACGTTCGTATTCTGAAGCTCTCCGCTCGATTCCCTGTACGCTGAGAAATATGCTATCGGGCTTGTCTTCTTCCTCTCTGATGAAGCCTTAACTGACGATGGTGCACTGCGTTTGGCTATGACGTTTTCCGCATCCTTAGCCGATATTATATCGAAGGGGAAATAACCGTCATTGTTTCCGCCTACATCCTGGACTGTACCGTCCGCACTTAATCTTGCATCATGCACTTCCCTCAATTTAATATCAGGGTCAATCTGAATAAGGAAATAATATTGTCCCGATTCCGCCACATCTGGAACTTTCCAGTCAAATTCTGCCCAGCCTTTATTATTATTGCTTATGATGTTATTCCATTTCCCCAATGATAACGTATCCCTGCCTATCTCCTGCAATCCTTCTGAGTGCATTGGATTACGCCGGTCTACCCTTTTAACGTATGAAAGTTTCACGTCAAAACTGCCCGTATCAACAAAACTTGCATTGTATATCGGTAACTTGATGTGATATGTAAGTCCCGCGAGAAGTTTTGAATCAGAATTCAGTATTCCCAGTTCTGGAACAGAGAATCTCATTCCTCGAACTTTCATCGCCGCTATATCATTGGTCTGTGCCGCGAAAGTTGCTCCGTTACGCCAGAATTTTGACGGCAATACTAATGCAGGATCAGGATATTTCGCGTAAAGACTGCTGCTCCATAATGTTTGCGATAAATCCGTGTCAATCTGTACCGCTGTTCCGAGTGTTAATGTTCCCTCTCTTGCTACATATGGCATCATATACAATGTATGTCCTGCAATTTCACTCGCCGGCAGCGTGCTCCTGCCTTGAAACTTCATATCAATCTCGTCAGTAGTCGAATGCGTCTGTGAGAATGTCTCATTATGTGTGGTATACGGCGGTAATGAAACAGGAGAATCTACACTTAATAATGTCGTAATCGCTGATATTACCTTCGTCAATGCGCTCGGCGTAACTTCCTCATCAGTATCCTTCTTTATCGTCTTCGCTTTCGTAAACTCTAATCGCTTTGAACTTGGGCTTTTCGACCACGCTATTGCATACGGGCTGTCCATCAATGCGCCGTTTATATTATATCCTTCACCCGCTTCTACCGTCGTTGGATATGAGAATAAATTCCCCTCTTCGTGTCGAGGCTGATACGCTGATAGTGTCAGTGATGTTGATATTAACGGCTTTGGGGTGTCGTACATCGTGAATGTCAGGTAATGCGGACTGTTCCGGGTTGCCTTGCTGTTATCCATTCCTGTCCTTTGCCCTTCGACAAACCATTTCGGCAACGGATTATTCAGAATCTGGTAACGCCATATATGCTGTTTCGCATCGTAAGTGTACAATCTATCAAGGTCAAGTGCAGTTATATCCTCCGTGATCGATGATGAATATGCAGTTTTCGTTGATTCGTCCGTTGTCTTATCTATCTTGTCGGTTACTAAATCCATCACGGAATTCATTGCATCTGCCGCTGCCGCTATTCTCTTATCAAAATTCCCCGCTATATTGGCCGCTGTAGCCTGGAATTTCAGATACCCTTGAACATATGGCCCTGCAGGTCCAAGTACCCCTATCGTTTCAGTCGTTGAAGCCATGTTAGCTGATACGTTGTTATCACTTGACGTTGAGACCTTCTTTGAATACGTTATGCTCATCTGTCCGTTTCCTTCATCTCCAAGAAATCCGCTGAATGAATAGTTGACTGGAGCAGGAAAAAGTGTGTCTCCTGTTATTGGAACATTATCGACATGGTACGGCATTGCCTGAAGCGCCAGGATATAACTCATATCAGTATCATCAACCGTGTGAACTGGTTTGCCCAGACGTAAGCCTTCATCGCAAAAATCTGCCGTGATTACTGTTCCCCTCGCATATTTCCCGCTTCCTCCTACCGGCTGATCAAAAATCGTCTTCCGCGCTTCAAAACCTGCAAACTGTCTCCTGTCATCTAATTTCGTAGGGAATACATACACCCTTCGGTTTGTGTCCGTCCAACTGATCGCTACATCATCGGCAAGTTTCGCTCCGCCTCTCTGGCCGGTTAGAGGGCCTGCAGTTATCGATATTGTCTCTCCGACATAATAATACGTATTCAGGTACGCCCCTCCAAGTACTCCGCCTAAGATTGCATTGCTGTCTTTTCCGCCTAAGTAATTAGTTGTATCCTGCTTCGGTTTTATGGTATTGTAATCGCAGTACCACCTTTCGAGTTGTGCCCAATATCCGCCAGTTCCATCTTTATATATGAAACGAAGAAGCGCAATCTCATCTTTACCGTCTCCATCCAAATCTGCACGCGTTGCCTTGCATGGCCCCTGCGTACCTCCTAAATCTTCATGTCCTTCTTTCCAGTTTTTGGAATTCGCATCATACTTGAAGATCATTATTCTTAGGCGATTATTACTTTCGCTACCCGGAAATACTCTGTTCACTGTCGCTATTTCCGTCTTTCCGTCTCCATCAAAATCTCCTGTCATCACATTCACGCACGCTTGCTTGTCAAAGGCTGCACTATAAGCTTTGGAACCAGTATGAATGAGAAAGTTCAATTTTTCTTCAAAACTGAAATCTTTTGCTCCCTTGCGCGTAAATGTGTAAACATGAAGCCTCACATCGGAGTCGTCATTTAAGCATACTGCCAGGTCATTTTGGTATCCGTCGCCGTCAAAATCTCCTGTCGCTATTCCTACACCTCGAATTCCATTCTTGAAAGTCAGAACGTCTCCATACCACGCATCATTTTTGGAAACCATTTGACCTGAAGAATTATCCTTCTCGAACAGTCCTAACCTCACAGCTCCTGTTACTGCCATTTCGTTTGTAACTGCTGAAATAAAATATTCCTTGTCTGGAGCACTTCTGAAGGTCATAGTATCAAGTCCCCAGATAAGTTTTTCATTCAGGTAGTCTCCAGCATTTATTTCGTCGTTTATTTTTCCGTTCTGGAAATCTATTGACTGAGAACCATACCCAACTGTGGTGTTTGTCTCACCACCCGCCACAAAATATGCAGTTGTATTTTTTGTTCCTGAAGGGCCGGAAACTGCAACCTTTATCATTTTAACTATGGTTTCTTTATGACTCACCGCCATTTGACCTGAGTTCGTGATCCCCCCTAAAGTATATTCCCCTACTCGTGAACCGTCAGAGCTGATCGTGAATATGCGAGGTCCAACGAAGCTGTTTTTGTCGCCGTCCGGAACTCTCTCCACATACATCAATGAATGCTTGCGAATCTCAGGGAACTTTGAGCCTGTCGCCGTAGCTACTACGTCGGAAATCTCTGATAGTGCCTTGCCCTTAATGGTAACAGCCCCTTCAGTAACTCCGCTGGACAAAAACGCACTGAAGACACACATAAATGTCATCAATGCAAAAAACCTATTGTAGTTCTTCATTTCGCAAGAGCACCTCCTAAAAATTTTTCGTGTAAATTATATGATTATTAATCGCAGATGACAACACTATAAATCGATTGTGGAAAAATTTTGCTTGTTAAAGAATGAATCAAAATGTAAAATTTTATCATCTGCCCAAATTTTTCGGGATTAGAATTTTAATCATTCAGCTGCCCTCATTTTTTGGGAATATAGATTATAGCACCATTACTGAATATAGCAGAAAGGATAAAGAAATTATTATGCAGTTTGTGTTGGCATTGGTCTTCTTTATCGCCGGATCAGGGTTAGGATATGCAGCACTGAGAGCAATAGATAACTCAAAGATAAACGGCGTAAAGAATCGGATAAGCATAATGCTTAAAGAAGCTGAAGAGAACGCGGAGATGTCCAGACAGCAGAAAATCTCCGAAACTCGTGATGAAATTAATCGTTTACGCATGGAAGCTCAGAAGGACATCAAAGAACGTAAGATTGAACTTCAGCGCTCAGAGAGAAAACTTGAACAGAAAGAAGAAAACCTCGACAAGAAAATTGACAGAGTTACTCGAAAAGAAGATGAACTCAAATCAAAACATGACGACATCGATAAAAAACGTGCCGCTCTTGAGGATACCATTCAGAAACAAAATGCTAAACTTCAAGAGATTGCTGGCCTTACAAGAGAGCAGGCTCAGGAAATCCTCTTACGTAAAACTGAAGAAGACGCTAAACATCTTCTAGGTATCAGACTTAAAGAGCTTGAAGAACTCTCTCAGAGAGAATCTGAACGTAAAGCCAGAGACATTATCATTGAGGCTATGCAGAGATGTGCAGTTGAAAGTTCCGGAGACTCTACTGTTAGTGTCGTCCCTCTTCCCTCTGAAGAAATGAAAGGCCGCATAATTGGACGTGAAGGAAGAAACATTCGAGCCTTTGAGAGTTTAACAGGCGTTGACCTCATTATCGATGATACCCCTGAAGCCGTTACTCTCTCCTCCTTTGACCCCATCCGCAGAGAAATCGCACGCAGAGCTATGGAACGTCTCGTCGTTGACGGTAGAATTCACCCCGCCAGAATTGAGGAACTCATCGAAAAAGCCGCTCGTGATATTGACGATGAAATGATTTCTGACGGCGAAAATGCTATCCTTCAACTTGGCATTAAGAACATGAGCAATGAACTCGTTCGCACTATAGGTCAGCTAAAATTCAGATTCAGTTACGGTCAGAACGTCCTGGCTCACAGCCTTGAGGTCGCTCAGATTGCCGGAGTGATTGCCGCTGAACTCGGAATTGATGAGGAAATCGCTAGACGTGCAGGCTTGCTTCACGACATAGGAAAGGCAGTTGACCATCAGATAGAAGGTACTCACGCTTCAATTGGTGCTGAACTCGCAAAAAGACTTGGTGAACGTCCCGAAATCGTTAGCTGTATCGCCGCTCATCATGATACTCTCGAAGTCAGCTCCGTTTATGAAGTTATTGTCGCTCTCGCAGATTCTATCAGTGCTTCAAGACCTGGTGCCAGACGTGAAAGCATTGACGCTTACATCAAGAGACTTCAGAAACTCGAAGAGATTGCTCAGACATTCAAAGGAGTAACGAGAGCATATGCAATTCAGGCAGGAAGAGAAGTACGAGTGATACTCAATGCAGGCAAGACTGATGACGGTACGGTCTATAAACTCGCATTCGACATCGCAAAGAAGATTGAGGCCGAGATGAAATATCCAGGACAGATACGCGTGAATGTAACACGAGAAACCAGAGCTACGGAGTTCGCAAAATGATTAAAGTATTATTTTCAGGTGATGTCGCTTGGCGAACTGGAAGAAAAGTTTTCGCTAAATCCCTTCCAATTCTCAGAAATGAATTCGGAAATTTCGACTTCATAATCGTGAACTGCGAAAATGCCGCTCATGGAAAAGGTATGACCGAAAAAATCTTCAATGAATTCATATCTCTTGGTGTCGATGCCATGACTTCAGGTAATCATATATGGGATAAGGATTCATTCTTTGATATACTCGATTCTGACTTGAGAGTGTTCAGACCAGCGAACTATAATTCATCGTGTCCGGGAAGAGGATTCGGAATAATCGAGAAGAAGAATAAGAAGCTCGGCATATTAAATCTCTTAGGTCAGGCTTTCATGCCAGTCATTGATTCTCCGTTCCATTGTGCCGATTACGCAATTGATGAACTCAAAGCTAATGGCGGTGATAACCTTCCCGTGTTCGTCGACTTCCATGCTGAGGCTACAAGTGAGAAGCAGGCACTCGCATATTATCTCGATGGTCGTGTGAGCGCAGTCATCGGTACTCATACTCACGTTCAGACCGCAGATGAAAGAATCATGCCTCATGGTACAGCGTTCATGTGTGATGCAGGAATGACAGGTGCACATGAAGGAATTATAGGTGTGTCGTATGAAAGTGGAATGCCGAAATTCTTAACTGGATTACCGACGAAGTTTGAACCTTCAGAAGCACTTCCAATGTTCAACGGCGTAGTTCTTGAACTAGATGAAGTATCAGGTCTTGCAATGAGCATAACGAGGGTAAGAATGCCTGTAGAGATTTGAAAATAGCGCAAAAAAGTTAAATGAGGATACAGCTGAATGAAACAATCAATCTCTCTCTTTTAATGGGGAGAGATTTTTTGTGTGTGCTATGATTTAAAATACACTTTTCATTTCAAAAGGAGCGATGATTATCGTCATGTTAAAATTTTTGTCAGTCATCTCATTAGGAGCCGCAATCCTTCCGTTCATGTTTGCAAGTCCATCATCAGCAGACGAAGTTAAAAGGCCGGTAGCAAAATTCGAGACCTCAATGGGAGATTTCAGAATCGAATTGTACTCTGACCTTGCACCCAACACCGTGAAGAACTTCGTAGACTTGGCCAAGAAGAATTTCTATGACGGCACAATCTTTCATAGAGTGATTGATGCCTTCATGATTCAGGGAGGAGACCCAAGAGGTAATGGTACAGGTGGGCCAGGTTATACGATACCTGATGAGTTCGGGAAAGGATTGAAGCACGATGCACCCGGAATTCTCTCAATGGCAAATGCAGGCCCAAATACTGGAGGTTCTCAGTTCTTCATCACACTCGTTCCAACACCATGGCTTGATGGTCATCATGCAATCTTCGGACATGTGATTGAAGGAATGAATGTAGTTGAGGCAATCGGACACACGAAGACAGGACGTAATGATAAGCCTGTTAAAGATGTCGTGATAAAAACGATAACGATTGAGGAGTAACGCAATGAATCAGAAAGTATATGTGTCAAGGAGACTTCCTCCAGCAGTAATGGAAGCACTCGGAAAGGTCTGCGAGTATGATGTAAATCCAGAAGACAGACCAGCAACCAGAGATGAACTTATAAACGGCGTGAAGAATTATTTTGCGATAATCTCAATGCTGAGTGATTCAATTGATGCTGATGTTCTCAGTCATTCAGGCCAGGACTTAAAACTAATCTCGAATTACGGAGTAGGCTTCAACAACATAGACGTGAAGTGCGCAAATCAGAAGGGCATTTACGTTACTAATACACCAGATGTATTGAATGATGCAACTGCGGATTTGGCTTGGACTTTGCTGTTCGGAGCGGCAAGAAGCGTAATTGAAGGGGACAGAATAGTCCGCAATGAGTCGTTTGCATGGGCACCTGAATATATGCTAGGCTATGATGTAACGGGGAAGACGCTCGGAATAATCGGAGCAGGCAGGATAGGTTCAAACTTTGGACGCAAGGCAATCAAGGGGTTCAACATGAGGGTTATATATTATGGAAGACATAATACACCAGAACTTGATGAACTCGGAGCAAAACGTGTAAGCCTTGATGAACTTTTTGCTGAATCAGATTACATCTCACTTCATGTACCCCTGACACCTGAAACCAAGCACTTAATCGGAGCGTCTGAATTCCGAAAGATGAAACGCACAGCAATCCTCATAAACACATCGAGAGGGCCAGTGATTGATGAGAAAGCATTAGCCGAAGCATTGAAGGAACACGTAATAGCAGCGGCAGGTCTTGATGTCTATGAACGAGAACCCGAAGTTGAGGAATCACTAAAGGGATTGAAGAATGTTACACTAACTCCTCATGTCGGAACAGCAACGTTTGATACGCGTACAAACATGGGACTGATGGTAGTGCGGAACATTCAGGCAGTGATTGAGGGCAATGAACCTCCGAACATGGTGCGATTAAGATGAATGTGAAAGACTTATTGCCTCCTAGACCCGAAGACATGCACAAAGGTTTTAGGGGACGCTTATTGATTGCAGGAGGTTCAGAACATTATGTAGGTGCGCCCGCATTGAGTGCATTGGGAGCATTGAGGTCTGGTGCAGGTGTCGTAACCTTGATGTCATTGCAGAAAGTGTGTGATGCATGTGCGGCAAGACTTCCCGAAATTGTGTACTGTCCAGAAGATGACAGATTCAGGTGGCGGGATATAGTCTTTGCACAGAAGAACATTGACGCTCTCGTGATTGGGCCGGGATTAGACCGAACAATAGCGGCGGAGATATTCACGTCTCGTGTGTGGAAGGAATGGCCGGGAAAAATTCTCGTTGACGGTGATGGACTTCATGGCCTCGCAGTATCGAAGGACGGACTGAAGGCACGTAATGATTCAGTTCTCACTCCTCATGAAGGGGAAGCAGCACAGCTCTTAGGGATTACGCCTGATGATGTGAGAGCAGACAGAGCAGGTGCAGTACGTGAATTGTCATCGAGGTGGGGATGTGTGGTTCTGAAGGGACATCATACACTCA
Source organism: uncultured Synergistales bacterium (assembly GCA_905235735.1). Taxonomy (GTDB): domain Bacteria; phylum Synergistota; class Synergistia; order Synergistales; family Aminobacteriaceae; genus JAFUXM01. The sequence goes on along the minus strand of CAJOMU010000032.1, from coordinate 10,778 downwards.
TTGCCTCTGGTGAAAAGTTCGTGCAGGTGAATCACGGAGGCCCTGAGCTTTCAATTCCCGGATCAGGAGATGTATTATCAGGTTCAATTGGTGCATTCCTCGCAATGGGACTTGATGCCTTTGATGCTGCTGTACTGGGTGCAAATGTTCATGGCCTCGCCGGTGATATTCTTGCAGTTGAAGGGATTGACGGTGTACTTGCGTCAGAGATAGCGGATACGTTGCGGAAGGTAATACATGGCCTTCGAGAGGGAACGATAAAGGCATGAACTCAAAGCGTAAGCGTGTAGACTGGGACGCAGAGATTCAGAAGACGGAAAGAATAAGGCGCAAGGGAATTCTGATGAGTGCGCTTAGTTTCGCAATGGCAATCGCATTCATATTAGGGATGAGCAAATCGACAGGTGCAAGTATCGAGATACCCAGAACGGTATTAATGGCGGTAATGTTCTGCGTCTCATGTTTTGTATTGAGGGCAGTGATGAAGTATCGTTCAAAGAGGCGGAAAGATGATACTTTACATTGAGACCAAGTCAGAGGAAGAAACGCGAGAACGTGGCCGCAGGTTCGGTGAGGTTATATTGCCGGAAATACCTGTAATGCTTCATGGAGATTTGGGAACAGGGAAGACGGTGTTTGTTCGTGGAGTAGGAGATTCATTTGGCATATCTGGAGTACGAAGTCCTTCATTCACACTCATCAACGAATACGAAACCGGATACGGCATCAGAATAGTACATGCTGACTTGTACAGGCTCAATGACGGTTCATATGATACACTCGGACTTCATGAATACATTGATGATAATGCTTCAATTGTATTTATCGAATGGCCGGAACGCATGAAGGGTATTGATATTAATTGTGAAAACGTGATTGAAATATTCTTTTATGCATTGAGTGAATCAGAACGCAGAATCATAATCATTGCATGGGGCGAAAAAGCTCAGGAGGTCGTACATAGACTATGAATATGCTTGCAATAGATTGTTGTCTAAAGCTGACAGGAGTTGCATTTATGACTGATGATGTCTTTGACTCCGAACAATACGATTTAGGCCGCTGTCAGTCGAATGAACTTCCGTTGATGACCGAGAGAATAATGCGCAGACATGATTTATCGTTTGATGATATAGATTATGTCGCATTAACGAACGGGCCAGGCTACTTTACGGGAATACGTGTAGGAGCGTCTTATGCGTCAGGGATTGCCTATGCGTCATGTGCGAGAATGATAACTGTATCATCACTTGACGTTTTAGCTCATTCATTCGGAAGAAACGATAAGGTTCTTGTGATTGTGTATGCAGGTCATGGCTTCGTCTATGCAAAGTGTGAAGGCATTCTTGAAGCGGGTGAGTATTCGCATGATGATATTCTATGGTGGCTGAAGGATAACCCAGACGTACAGATAATATCAGATGACCCGGAGCGAATATCACTGTCAGAACTAGCAATAATGAGAGTGAAACCAGATATGCATTCGTTATGTGAACTTGCCTGTGAGAAAATGAACTCTGCGATTAACCCCATGAACCTTGAAATTTCATATTATCGTGCTCCACAGGGAGTAAATTAATTTTGGAGGTGTTATAGATGAACAATGCAACAATCGGCCTAGTCATTGATGTAATTATGGGAGTAATCTTCATATTCTTCGTGTACAGGGGATTAGTGAAGGGTTTCTCAGGTGAAATAATTGGTCTTGTAGGATTGTTTGCTGGAATATTCTGTGCATGGAAATTCATGGAGCCAGCAACGGATTTAGCGATGCGTTATCTAGGAAGCACATCGATAGACCAAACAGCAGTATCGCTTGTATGTGCAGTAGCGATATTCTTCATAGTGGAGCTGATATTTGCTGTAATCGGATGGATACTCTCAATGCTGGTCAGGGTTACGAACCTGTCATTAACGGATCATTTCTTCGGAATGATAATCGGAATCCTGAAGACATGTTTTGTGATTCTGTTTGTGTATGCGATTGCTGAGACATTCTCGCCAGTGTTGCCGTCAGACTGGATGAAGGACAGCTACACGATGAAAGGCGCATCATATGTGTGGCCTCTAGTGCGGAATCTGCTTCAGGAACATGGCCTCTTAGACTTCACGAAACTGACGGGCGGAATGTAATGCGAATATCCGAAAACATATCAGAAGTATTAGAACTGAAGAAAAGTTTGCTCCCCTACCGTGAGAAGTTACGCGGCGGATTAGGGGAGTTAATTTTGGATTCACTGAGACCTGCTGAAGATTATGATTCACTCACGAAACGTGAAGGACTACTGCGTGAATGGTTAGACATGACGGACAGAAACGGGGAGTTTCAGTTCAACGCAAATCTTGAGGCAGTATCGCCTATGTTCAGTGAGGCACGCAGGAGCGGAATATTATCGGGCGAGGAACTATTGAAGGTCAGAAGTGTATTGCAATCAGCGAGGAATATACGCGAAGGTCTTGCAGGACTGACGGAGAAATATCCTAACATTGAGGCCATGAGGAAGAGTATAGGAGATTTCAGTCCAGAGATTGAGGCTCTGAATGTCATTGAAGATTCTGGTCGATTATCTGACACTGCCTCACCGAAACTCTTTAATCTTCGTTCAGAAATAGAGACGCTGAAGAAGACGGGCAGAAGGATAGCACAAAAACTCTTTGAAGATTCAGACGTAACGAATATGCTTCAGGAACGCTCATTGTCATGGCGTGAGGGAAGGTTCTTACTGCTTGTGCGTCAGGAATACATCAATCGTTTTCCAGGTCTAGCAGTTGAACGTTCGAGTTCAGGAAATTCCGTGTACATGGAACCGAAAGCCTTATCGAACATCAACAACAATCTAATCATAAAGACCAAAGACGAACGAGATGAAGAACGTGTTATCCTTCTTGCATTAACGAGGAGCATATTATCCCGTGAGAATGCGATAACGAACGCGGAAAAAATTATAGGAACTCTCGATTTGATGTGTGCATGTGATGATTTAATACGTTCAAAGCGATGGGTAATCCCTGAACTTACACGCAGAAAAATATTCAGGCTGACGGGAGCACGTCATCCATTGCTGAAGGATAAGGCAGTACCGATAGACATATCATGTGGCGAGACGTTTTCAGAACTCATAATCACGGGCTCGAACACTGGCGGCAAGACCGTAACCTTAAAGACAGCGGGAGTATTAATTGCACTTGCATGGATGGGACTTCCAGTTCCAGCACGAGACGGAAGCGTAATAGGAACATTCGATGAGATATATGCAGACATAGGCGATGAGCAGAGCATAGAACAGAACCTTTCAACATTCAGTTCACATCTTCGGAAGATAATTCACATTCTGAAACATTCAACGGCTTCATCATTGATACTTCTTGATGAATTAGGAGCAGGAACAGACCCTCATGAAGGAGCAGCATTAGGAGTAGCGATTCTTGAAACGCTGAGGGAGAAAGGATGTATCACACTCGCAACGACACATCACAATCCCATAAAGCAATATGCACTTACAACTGAAGGTGTCGAGACTGCGAGCATGGAATTCGACATCGAGAAGTTACAGCCAACGTATAGATTGCTGATGGGAATTCCTGGACGAAGCAGTGCATTGCTCATTGCGAAACGTTACGGAATGCCTGAACACGTATTGAAACTCGCGCAGGGCAATCTTGATTCACGAGAGCTGACAGCAGAAGACATAATGAGTGAACTGAATGAACGAAAAGCAGCACTTGATTCAGCAGAACGTGATTTTAAGAGGACAGTTGAAGAGGCAGAAGCATTAAGGGATACATATAAGGCGAGGGTAGCGGAGATAGACTACCAGAGAGATAAAATCATGCAGGCGGCAGACCGTAAAGCAGAGAAATTTATCGCAAAGGCAGAGGAGACATCAAAGGAGATTATTCGGGAGCTTGAAGAGACGGCGAAAGTATCAGCTAGAAAGGGTTATGATGTGAGACGAAGGGAACTGAACAAATTACGAGGGATAATAGAAGGCAGACACAAGAAGAGAACTGAACGAGAAATAGAGAATAGTCCGAAGCCATTTGAACCTGCACCAGGAGTAACGGCAATGGTAGCAGGGAGCGGAATAGTAGGACTGATAAACGAGATAAAGAACGGCAGAGCATACATGACGGCAGGCCCATTGAATATTGATGTGCCAGTCTCGCAATTAATAGCAACGGACAAGAAAGCGAAAGTTGCAATGCCACCCACAGACACAAGCGCACTAACGAAAGTTGAGAGTGTACCGCCGTCAATAATGGTACGAGGAATGCTAGTAGCGGAGGCCATGCCATTAGTAGAGAGTTATTTAGACAGAGCATATCGTTCAAATCATCATATGGTGACGGTGATACATGGACGAGGAGAAGGAATATTGCGAAGGGAAGTACATGCATTGTGTTCAAAATTGAAATACGTGAAGAGTTTTAGGCTAGGCGGTGAGGGAGAAGGAGGATTTGGGGTAACGATAGTCGAGTTCAAATAAGTTGAAATAAAAATCCCCTCTGCCGGAACAGGGGGGATTTTTTGTGTTACATGTAAAGAAGCACTTTGTTTAACGTTTTTCTCTGCGTATCATCGCCGCGAGCATCATCATCACAAATGCTCCGAATCCAAATCCTGCATCGCATCCACCGCCACCTGAACTGCCTGGTGTACTGGTTGGTGTATCAGGGGTTGGTTCAGGATTATAAGGAGTATCAGGAGTATCAGGAATTACCTTGCTTAAGTTCACCGTTACTACTGGCCTCGTTGCCGGTGTATTCCCCTCAAGCTGGAACGCGAGATAACCCTGCGTGTAACGTCCTGAAGCATCAAGTATCTCCTTCGCTGTCAGCTCTACAAATCCTTCGCCTTCAACATATTTCAATGCTTGTGCTGTTCCCTTGGTGTAAAGAACGTTATTCGGGTAGAACTCAAGCTCTGAATTGTTGTAGAGATAATCTGATGTGTTATCTCCCCTGTCGAATGATACTGCCGCTATGTACCATGTCGTTTCCGTAGGCGCATAGATACAAGGCAGAGCAAGAAGCGTATATATGTCAAAGCTCTTATTGGCAACTTTGGCAGCTGCTTCATTTGCATTATCTTCCCAACCTTTCAATTCTACTGCGCTGGCTGGAATGATGTTATACCTTGTTCCCGCAAGAAGAGCTTCATCTACATTAGTTGAGAATGTTGCTGTTGATGCAATCAGTTTCTCTTCCGTGTAGGTTACACTTTCTTTCGTCTCGGTTTCAAGCTCAGTGTTCTCTTCGGTTGCCTCTATCGTCGTTGCAATGATAGGTTCATAGGTCTCTCCTGCTTCCATGTAGGCCGCTAACGTTACGAATCCAGGCATTACATCATTGCTGCTCTCATCTGGAACATTCGTTACCGGCTTACCCATACTGTTGAGGAATACTCCTTCGGTATCACTGGCCGATGCCTCAACACTGCTGCGTCTGACTGTACCGCCGCCCTTCTTATTGGCATGATAACGTATTGGCATTCCGAACATTGCCCTCTTGAATATCGGTATCGATATTTTGTAAACGCCTGATTTATTCGGTTTCGTAGGAGGAAGAACTGCTGCTGCTGTCTGCTCTTCGCCAAGTTCCTGAAGTTTTGCTGAAGCCTCTGCTATCAAATCTGTCAGAGCCTTCGTTTGCTCCTCTACTTCAAGCTCCTGGTTATCCTGTACTTCCGCTCCTGCGAACCTTCCTGCTACTGCCGATATCAGGTTGTTCACTGCTGTATCAATTGCTGCTGATATAGCCGTCATCTGTGTCTGCCAGTAAGCTATTCTTTCTTCGCTCATTCCAGTGTCTTCTGCAGCAGTTTTAAGGCTTTCTGTTATGCTTTCCACAACTGACTGCTTCATAGTAGCCGCAGTTATTTCCTTCAGAGCGTCTTCCACGATAACCACAACATCAGTTACTACTTTCTGTTCTGTTGTCGTTGAAATTGTTGCATTCCCTGAACCAGTCTGCCCGCTGTCTGGGTCTACTGCTGGTGTATCCGAGCTTGTTGTGCCTGGTACATCAGGACTCGTGCCGCCGCCACTTGGGACATCAGGACTGACATCTGGGCTGGAACATCAGGGCTGACATCTGGGCTTGTCGGCGTAACTGGAACATCAGGGCTGACATCTGGGCTTGTCGGCGTAACTGGAACATCAGGGCTGACATCTGGGCTTGTCGGTGTAACTGGTTCATCATCAGGTCCAATATCTGGGCTTGTCGGCGTAACCGGTTCATCAGGTCCAATATCTGGACTTGTCGGCGTAACTGGAACATCAGGACTGACATCTGGTGATACATCAGGACTCACGTCAGGCGATACATCGGGACTGACATCTGGTGATACGTCTTGACTCTCTACTGGTGTAGTAGGTTCTTCTGGTTCTGATGAATCTGACCCTGATGAGTCTGATGAATCTGACCCTGAATCTGACGGTACGTTAACAGTAATTGTTACATCCTTGCTGGCTGTTGCCTGAAGTGTCGGCTCGTTTTCCCAATCCCAATGTGCTACCTGTATCGTTGCATTCAACGATGCCTTGCCTGTTGAGGTTGGTTTTCCTGAGATTGTGAACGCATGCTTGAATTCATACGTCTTCGCCTCTCCAAGTATATCCCAGCTCTCAAGCTCTCCTGATACTACCATTCCTGCTGGAGGTGTTACATCTATAGAGTACAGGTACTCTACATAGTCAGGATCATTCAGCAAGAGTTTCACATCAACGCTCACAGGTATATCAAGTTGGCCATTTGACTGAACAGTGAAATCCGTTGATTCCGTCGTTATTGATACCTCTGCTGACATTATCAACTTGGTGGGATCAGATGGATCATAGAAATACGTCGTCGTCGTTACGCTGTTTCCATACTCACCTGTGGATGTTTCTGTTGATACCACTTCTCCGCTGTCTATTGCATCAGGGCTCACTGTATTATCAATTATTTCTTCCGGAGCAACTATTATTGTCAGCGTTGTAGTTGCCGTGCCGCCTCCTGCGTTTGTAGCCGATATTGTTACATCAGTTGAACCAATTTTTGAAGGTGTTCCGCTTATCGTTAGCACTGTATCCGAAGAATCACTGACCTCCAATTCATTAGGTAAATTTTCAACGTTCCAGGTAACATTCGTTCCTCCGCTCAACGAAATTGTATATGAGTCAGGTTCACCTTTACGCATTATCCTCTTATATGGTCCGCTCAACGTCGGTGTCGTGCCGCCTGAACTTGATGAGTCTACAGTGATTGTGATCGTCGCATCTGCACTGCCCATATCATTTGACGCTGTTACTTTGAGCTTATATTCGCCAATTGTTGTTGTCTTCTCAACATCGCCGCTTACCCTTATGGTAGTGTCACCGCTCGTGATGTTCAAATTTGCGAGTGAGTTGGCACTTATCCATGAGTATGTCCACGTCAAATTGTTGCCCTCTGTAGCTTTCACAGTAATATCGACTGAGCCACCCTGTTTGACGCTTATAGACATATCAGTTGATGACAAAACTGGTGCAACGTTGACGTTATTGATGATGACGTTCACATCTTTGCTTGCCCAACCTGTAACATTTCCGCTCGTGATGGATGCACTGACCACAAAATTGAAGTTGCCAACACCTGCAGAAGTTTCAATTTTGAGGATTCCACCTGATTTGTCGAACGATAACCCTGCTTTTGTAAGTGCCTCATCAGAACTATCAATGCGCCATTCTACCTTTGGATCCGTAATATCCTTGCTATCACCATTGCTGTAAATTGCTTTAACTGATGATACTTCAAGGTCAAGGCTTGCTGCAGTTCCTACATCTGTTGAGAGTGTCAATGTCGTATCGCCGGAAATCTTAAAATCAATCGACGTTAACGTTGGCTCGTCTGCTGCGTCAATCTTGATTTTCACATCAGCACTTGCAGTTGCACGTAAAGCAGGCGTGTCTCCTGAAATCGTAACTACTGCATTGAGGTGTACTATTTCTGCGTCAGATGATGCTGAAGGCTCTCCAGAAATCACTAACACATGCTGATACGATTTACTGCCAACCATATTTTCATCTTTACTGATCGTATCTCCACTGAGAACAAGTCCCTTAGGTAAACTCGGAATGTCCATCGAGAAATAGTAATGATCGTAAGAAGTATCAAATACGAGCACATTCACATCAACGCTTACAGGTATCGAGAATGATGCACCGACTTTGCCGGTAAAGTCTGTCGATTCTGTCGAGATTGCTATTGATGCTGATAACACCGTTACACCCGCTGAGTTCTTGAAGACTGTTGTAGTTGTCGACGTTACCCTCGTAACCTTGCCGCCTTCACCAGTGGTGGGGACATCCTTCGATACCACAAACAGATCAGAAGAACCAGGAAGAATTGCGTCAGGGCTTATCGTTACAATGCCACCCTTTACATCGTAACCCTTGTAGGAATCATCTTTTTGTTCGAAACCTGCTTTAGTGACAGTAACTTTAACTTTAAGTTCGGTTTTGTTACTTATCGCTCCGTTTGAACCTGACACTACAATGCTATATTCTCCCTTTGCATCCGGAGATACCGAAACTGAAATAACCGTGCTCTTCTTGTTGCTTTGCGAGGCTTCAGCTGTTAGTCCATTACTTGGTGTCACTGATGTTGTCCAGCTGGTTACGTAACCACTATCAGCACTTACCGTGAATGTACCTTTTGCGCCTTGCTGAAGATTCAAAGTAGTCTTGTCTGCTGAAAGCTCTATCTCTGCGGATACAACTTTGATCGTGATGTTTCGACTTACTTTGTTTATATCATTACTCGCCGTGATGGTTACTATGTAGTCTTTTGATTCCGCATCTTCTGACACATCTCCGCTGATGCTGAATGTAGGTACACCGTCCTTATCTTCTGAGGCACTCTTCAATCCTAATGGAAGGTTGTCGCTGATTGTCCACGTTATTTTGTTTTGGTCTCCCGATATGTTATCCGCACTTATGGTTATACTAACGCCTTTTTGTCCCTGTTGCAGAGTTATTAGTTCTGATTCAATCTTGCTGGAAGAAACGTTGATGTCGAATGAAGGTGCTACATTTTTAACATCAATAGTAACATCAACGGAAACAGTGTTATATAGGATGTAACAACCATCTTCATCATCAGATGGGTCAAATATCAGATGAGCCTTCTTGCTTGTTCCAACAGACGATTCTTCGTCAAAACTCAATCGATATGTGCCATGTATTCCAAAGTCATCGCTACTGACTACCCTACAATCCACGCTGGCAAGAGTGATTTCTCCTGATGTGAGTCCCAGATACGTATACCATATATCTTTTGATATGCTTGGCACCATTACTCCGTGTTCGAAAACGATCTTGCCATTCTCTGTTTTGATACTTACGGCTTTATCATAGGAGTCTTGAGACGCTACATCGTAAGAAACTGCCAGGTCAATGTTTCTTACATCGACAGCTACCCTGAAAGTTGTTTTTGGTGCATTTGTATCATTTGATTCCCTGAAGTTAACGGTATACCGTACTTTCCCGTAAAGGTCATCTGACCTCTTGAGTGCATTTTTCAACTTCTCCTCTGTAATGCCAAACCATTGGATTTTATCCTGATCTTTGTTGAAAAATTCCCAGCTTGAAGGATTTGCACCAAAAGCTATCTGATAATTGCCATCAATATCTGTAGGAGGAGTGAATTCTGCTGCAAACCACCAAGCATCTACACCACGACCTGCAACACCATCTTTACTTTCCGGCACAAAGAGCATTGTGCCATTACCGTATGTCAGAGTTCTTCCACCATCATCGAGGCTGACAATATCGAAGCTGTAACCCTCATAATTAGCACGTGGTTGTCCAGTAGTAACCTCCTTATACATTATAGGGAAGTCATGACTTGTCATTGTCCAGAAGTATCGTCCGGAGTTATCTTTCGTGATACTACCATTCTCTACTTTGAGAATAATACGATCTTCTGAATTTAAATCGCATGATTTGTTATCGAGCAACGTAATATTGTCCAGACTAAGAACTGCATAAACGGTAATCATGCTATTTGTGCCTTTTACATTCTCAGTTGAAGTAGGCGAGCTATCTATGCTCACAAACTCATAAACGTAAGCGATCTCCTTTTTGTCTGATGATAGAGCAGCTTTGACTTGGTAGGGATCAATCGGGAACCAAAAATCATCAGAGTTTACAAGTGAGACCTCCTTCCAATCATTTGATTTAACATCATCAGAAACGTACCTGCGACGAAAAATCTTAGTAGCGTTCACATCGTTAGATTGAACTCTTATAACACCCCAAAAACTACTCGAAGGTCTTACTGTATTATCTTTATTCCAGTCTACATAATGGAGATGCCCATTAGAATACTCTACAGTTACAGTATTATTACCACTAGTAACTGTGCAATCTAATGAGAAACCATTAGATTCTTTTATCGTGTTATCAGGACTTTCATGGAAATCACCTCCGCTCACCAACAGAAAACCAATTGTCTTGGTATCAACACTGTTCCAACGTTGTTCCGCCCACAACGGAGGAGCAAACACTACCATGAGTGTGCAAAACAACACCAACCACGAAAATTTTTTCATGGCAAAACCACCATTCCTTTCTTGATATAAATTTTTTGGGACAGGCTCCCGAAGATTTGTATCAATATACCCTGCCTATGAAAAAGCGTTCCGGCACTCCAACATAAACAGGGTAACTTATAGACTATGAAATTATTAAACAATTTAAGAAATTTAAACATGGATAAGAACGGGAAAAGGGTAAACTCAGTAAGCGAACTGTTAT
>CAJOMU010000031.1 GCA_905235735.1 uncultured Synergistales bacterium | reverse complement strand
ATACGTCTTACACCCTCTCCAAAGGCGTTACTTCCCGCAGCACCTGCGGTAGACTGGAGTATGCAGAATATGTAGTTTTTGTAGTCTGCACTATGTTCCGGTGTTTGAGATTATATCATAAAAACTAAGCTAAGTTAGCGCAATTCATCTCGCCGCCTACACTACGCTTAGAGGCGGGAGACTTTTTGCGCGATTATGTTAAAATTACATTTTCAAAAATCGTCAAAGGAGATGTGAGATTATGAATAAAGATGTAGTTGTGCTTTTAGGAACTGGCTCTATAGGTCAGGCAATAGCACGAAGAGTAGGTGCAGGTAAACATTTAGTTCTTGCTGACCTCAAAGAGGAAAACGCTGAACGTGCCGCAAAAATTCTCGAAGATGCAGGTTTCGAGACTAGCACAATAGCCGTAAATCTTGGTTCACGTGATGATATTCTTGCGCTCATTGAAAATTCACAAAAATTCGGACGTGTCATGAATCTCATCAATGCCGCTGGTGTTTCACCTTCTCAGGCATCAGTTGAAGATATTCTGAGAGTTGACCTTTACGGAACCGCAGTATTGCTTGAAGAATTCGGAAAGATTATCGCTGAATCAGGCTCAGGTGTAGTTATCTCCTCTCAGTCAGGTCATCGCCTTCCTGCTTTACCCGAAGAACAGAATGAACTGCTTGCAACTTCTCCGACAGAAGAGTTATTGAGCTTGCCGTTCATCACGTCAATCACTGATACACTGAAAGCATATCAATATTCAAAACGCTGTAATGTCCTTCGTGTAATGTATGAAGCAACTCGCTGGGGTAAACGCGGCGCAACAATCAATTCAATCAGTCCGGGAATAATTATCACTCCTCTCGCTAACGATGAACTTCATGGCCCAAGAGCAGAAGGTTATCTTAAAATGCTTCGTTTATGTCCGGCAGGCAGAGCAGGAACTCCTGATGAAGTTGGTGATCTTGCTGAGTTCCTGATGAGCAGTAGGGGACGCTGGATTACAGGAAGTGATTTCCTGATTGACGGAGGCACTACGGCCTCATACTGGTACGGAGATCTGCAGTATCTCAAAGCAACACACTAACACAAAAATTTTTCCCCCTCGTGATTTAATTCATAAGGGGGATTTTTCTATCTTTGATTCAAGGTTGCAGGTTCATCGTCATCTCTCAATTCAGCATCAGGACTCTTCAGCAGGATTACTCGTTCTCCCTCTCCTAAAAGATTGTACTGTTCCCGCGCTAAATGTTGTATCCCTTCCTCCGTCTTGTAGAACGCTACCTGCTCCTTGTAATCTCGCACACTTTTCTGCTTCTCCTTCAGTAACGCCTCACTCTTCACTATTGCCTCTCGTATCTGCGCTATGCGATCCAGTTCAAAACGATAATAACTCACTACAATCGCAAATATCGCTACCCCAAATGCTATGAGTATTATCCGTCTCAATGATGGCATTTCACATTCTCTCCGGTGAACTTACTCCCAGAAGTTCAAGACATGAAGCTATTACATTCCTCGTGGCCATGATGAGATTTATTCGTCCCAGTGATACCTTTTCGTCTGGTTCATCTAGTATCCTGTTCGTGTTATAGAATGCGTGAAATATTCCGGCTAAGTTCAGAACATATCCCGTTATCGTCTGAGGTGCTAATTCACGTGAAGCCTGCATTACTTCTTCAGGATAGTACGATAATGCATCCGCTAATTCTCTTGCATTCCTGTCTTCAAATATCTCTTCTGGAATGTCTTTCGGGTTAATGCTTTCGATATTGCCGCCTCTGTTCTGATATTCACGTAACACACCCGCTATTCTTGCGTGTGCATACTGAACGTAGAACACGGGGTTATCATTGCCTTGTTTCTTGGCCAAGTCCAAATCAAAATCTAACTGGCTGTCCGAACGTCTCATCAGAAAGAAGAAACGTGTTGCATCTATTCCTGCCTCATCAAGTACATCACGCAGTGTGATAAACTCTCCTGCTCTCGTTGACATCGTTACAATCTTTCCATCACGAATGAGATTCACAAGCTGTATCAGTAATACTTCAAAGTCATCAGGGTTCTTACCCATAGCTTTTATTGCCGCCTTCACTCTCGCTATGTACCCGTGATGATCCGCTCCCCAGACATCTATCACTCTCTCAAATTCACGCGTGATGAATTTATTCCTGTGATACGCAATATCTGACGCAAAGTATGTTGGAATTCCATTTGCACGAATTAGAACTCTGTCTTTATCATCGCCGATTGTGTCCTCTGTCCTGAACCATAAAGCACCGTCCTGTTCATATGCATAGCCTCGTGCTTTGAGGTCTTCCATTGCGGATTTTACTAGTCCGTTCTGATGAAGATAACCCTCTGGGAAAAAGTTATCGAATCTCACACGGAATTCTTCAAGGTCTGATTTTATTCCAGACATTATTTTTCCTGACGCATACTTCCTGAAATAATCTAAGCTCTCTTCCTCTGGAACATCAAGAAACTTTCTGCCTTCAGAATCAATTATCTCCTTTGCTAGGTCATAGATGTATGTTCCCTTGTAGCCATTCTCCGGGAAATTTGATTCGTGATTCAGAAGCTCAAAGTACCTCGCCTGCACAGAACGTCCTAACGTATCAATCTGCAATCCTGAATCATTCACGTAGTATTCCCTCTGAACGTCCCAGCCCGTAAACTTCAGTATACGTGCAACAGAATCTCCTACTGCCGCACCTCTTCCATGACCTATATGCAACGGCCCTGTAGGATTCGCACTCACGAACTCTACCTGAACCTTTCGACCGTTTCCTAGATTCACTGCTCCGTAAGTTGCTCCCTGTTCGAGAATATCCGATATAACTTCAGCATAAAACTTACCCGACAGAAATACATTCACGAAGCCTGGCCCTGCTATTTCAGTTCTCTCTATGACATCAGAGTTCAGGTTTCCCGCTATCTTCTGGGCTATGTCTCTCGGATTCATTCTCAATGGACGCGCTAATCTCATCGCAACATTCGCCGCTCTGTCTCCATGTCCTTCATGCTTTGGTCTCTCGAATTCACACTCAATGTCATTCACTCCGAGTGCACTCACTGATTCCCTCAATGATTCGTTCAATCTTTCGACCGCTGTATTCTTTCCGTTCAATCTCATCTCTCCTATCTCACTGGTATCTGACGCGATGAAAACACATGCCATTGATCAAGACATTTCCTAAGTAAGGCCATGTTCCCAACACTTACAGTCTGCATATTCAATTCAAACCTCGCATCTGCAATCAATCTGTGCCTTCTATTCTGGTAACTGTCCGAATAATTTATCTTATCGGGATTTCTCTCCGTCTTCCCTGATACTAATGCTTCTTTTGCGTTCTTCGGGAAACCAAGCGTTATATTCTGGTCAATCACAAACGGAAATCTTATCTCAATTGGTGCATCATATCCACCAAGTGCACGCAGTGATGCAGGCTCAAATGACGGCAGTAACGCTAACACTCCTTTACCTGCTCCGCCTATGCCTGGCTTATTCTCTATCGTGAAGGTTATTTCATGTGCTCCTTTGAGGTCTTTATATTTTACGTCTTTTATGTTGTTCAGTCCTGGAAACATTGAGAGTATTGCACCTCTGGCTGTTCCGTTCGTAGGATTATTCCCAAGCATAAAAGTTCCCCATGCTCCACGCAGTATCATTCGTATCTTTCCGCTCAGCATTCCATGTTCATTCAGCCTCAAATCCATTATTGCAGAAAGTCTATTCTCCGATGATTTCCCTGACGGTATTCGCCGTGATATTAACCTTCCTTCATTCGACGCACTGAATATTTTCGTTCCTGCTAAGATTTTCGAGTTATTCATGCTGTAGAAATTCTTCCCGACCTCAAGAACTGGTTCGCTGAACATTGCTGTACATATTGGAGTATTGTCGTCAGGGTCAAAAGGTAACTGCCAGTTCAATGACGCACCTGTTATCCATGATTTTGCCAGCATAATCTTTTCTGTATTCGTCCAGGCACCCGATGCAGGAATTTTTCTCGGAGTTCCCTCTGAAAGTTCTATCTCTGGTTGTGCTCTCAGCCAGTCAATCAACCCTGATGCTCCTGAACGTTTATACCTCTGCATTGCATCTGACGGTGCAGGAATATTCACACTTTCAGCGTCTTTCATTATGCCTGTTAATCCTGAATTCCCTCGTCTTGAACTGAATACTACACCTGACCTCTGCAATCTCGCCAGACCTCCTGACTCGTCATAAGGGTCTATGTTCACTCTCCTCCAGGTGTAAACGGTCTCTTTAGTGTTTCTGTCAATCTCTGGGGTTCTGAAATCAGGAAATGTTTTGTACGCTAATGTCTGTGATGAATGTATCTCTACTATTGATTCCCAAACCCTTAAATCTTCCTGAGTCCAACATAAACCTTCAAGCGATAACTGATCTTGAAGATGTTCACGCCACGCAATTGCAAGAATGAAAACGTCAGGCATTCCCATAAATTTCACCGTCTTAATTCCAGCACTCGTATCCTCTTCAGCTGTTACGCTCGTTACACTTGAGGCGGTCGGGTAATCATAAATCTCTGCTTCAAGAACTTCAACACTTCCTTTATTCGGTATCTGTATATTCCAGTTTAGCCATTTGCTGCTCAGTCCCTGCCTGCCTAGAATGACATAAAGCCTCGTGATTTCAATCCCTCCGTTCGGAGATTCAGTGAACGTTACATGCTTCAGCCAGATTATACCGTTAGAATCAGGGTAAGTCGTAAAGTCAGGGTTCATTCGTATCATTCTCTGAATGCTGTACTCTGGAGCGTCTGACTGACTTAATGAACCTGTCCGTGCATGTGAGGGCAGTACAATTTCTCCCATGTTAAGGGATTCAACAGGTCTCATGTTGAGAGCGGAACTGTCAATTAAATCATCAGCATAAACAGAAGATACAAGCAGGAAACTCAATATTACCGCAAAAATATTCCTCTTCATTTAAAGTCCTCTTCCATGACAATATTTGTATTTCTTTCCGCTTCCGCATGGGCATGGATCATTTCGTCCTACCTTCTGAACTTTCCTTATTGGTTCATGCGGATTATGTTCCTGTCTCTGTGATGCATTTAGAAACTCTTGCTTCTCCAGATTCATTTTGCGTTCACGTCTCGTACTCTCACTCAGTATACGCACTCTGAATATCTGCTCAGTGAATGTATCTTTGACTCTCGATGTCATATCCTGAAACAAATTGAACGATTCAAACTGATATTCTATCAATGGGTCTTTCTGTCCGATTGCTCGAAGTCCAATACCGCGTCTGAGTTCATCCATTCCCAAAAGGTGATCTCTCCATGCAGAGTCTAACGTATTCAGCAGAATATGCCTGATTATACTTCCTGCAACTTTTGCTTCAGGGTTTGCATTGAGTTCAGACATCTTTGAATCATAACGTATCTTCACAGTATCAATAATTTCCTGACGCATTCCCTCCATATCGAGACGGTTATCTACTTTCGCTATTCCGCATTCAGCTCCAGTTCCGAATAACGTTTTTAATCTTGAGGCCGCACGATCAGGTTCAACTTCTGCTGATTTATCCTCTGGGAAATACTTGTTGAGTATTGCGTTGATTACTCCTTCGACTATATCCCAACCATAAGCAGGCATTTCATCATCTGGTGTCGTCAGAATTGCACTACGTTCTGAGTATATCGCTTCTCTCTGCTGATTCATCACGTTATCGTAGGCGAGTAATTGCTTTCTGATATCGAAATGCATTTCCTCAACCTTTTTCTGAGAGTTCTCGATTATCTTGCTCAGCATTGATGATTCAATTGCTTCTCCGTCCTTCATTCCTAGTTTACCCATCAACGGCTGTATCTTCTCAGAACCGAACAGACGGAGCAGATTATCTTCAAGCGACAAGTAGAACCTCGACATTCCAGGATCACCCTGACGGCCTGAACGCCCTCTGAGCTGATTATCGATTCGTCTTGATTCGTGGCGTTCTGTTCCGATGATTGCGAGACCACCATGTTCAACTACACGTTCATGTTCAGCTTTGCATATTTCAGTGAACTCCTTCAGATAACGTTCATACTCTGCTGGGTCTTCAGCGTTTTGTGTTTTATCCTTTGCGAGGAATTCAGGATTACCGCCAAGCATAATATCTGTTCCACGACCGGCCATGTTCGTAGCGACAGTAACAGCACCTTCTCTGCCTGCCTGAGCGACAATGTACGCTTCCTTCTCGTGATACTTAGCGTTCAAGACGTGATGAGGTACTTGTCTTGCTTTCAGGAGTTTGCTTACACGTTCGGAATTTTCGATTGATGTTGTTCCGACGAGTACAGGCTGACCTCGTTTATGACATTCTTCAACTTCATCTGATACTGCACTGAACTTCTCGCGTTCTGTTGCGTAAATCACATCAGGATTATCAGTTCGAATCATCTTCTTGTGCGTTGGTATCGTTACAACCTGAAGGCCGTAAATCTCTTTGAACTCTTCAGCTTCAGTTGATGCTGTACCTGTCATGCCTGCGAGCTTCTTATACATTCTGAAGTAATTCTGAAGTGTTATCGTCGCAAGTGTCTGACTTTCACGTCCAACTTTCACGCGTTCTTTTGCCTCTATTGCCTGATGAAGTCCGTCAGAATATCTTCGTCCAATCATCAATCTTCCGGTGAACTCATCGACAATGATTACTTCTCCGTCTTTAACGACATAATCCGTGTCTCGCTTGTAGAGCCTATGAGCCTTCAATGACTGCACAACTCTATGAGCTAAATCAGAATGAGCGGCATCAGAGAACAGTCCGGGTATTTTGAGATAATCTTCGCATTTCTGGATACCTGATTCTGTCATTGAGATACTTCGTTCTTTCTCGTCTTTCTCGTAATCGCTTCCTTCTTTCAGAATTCGTGCGGCATTGTCAGCTTTCACGTAGAGGTCAGCATCATCGTCTGAAGGGCCTGATATGATTAACGGAGTTCTTGCTTCATCAATGAGAATTGAATCTACCTCGTCAACTATGCAATAGCTGTGCCCTCTTTGAACCATATCCTGAGATGTCATGACCATATTGTCGCGGAGATAATCGAATCCGAACTCGCTGTTAGTTCCGTATGTTATGTCTGACATGTATGCGCTGTATCTTTCATCATTGGGCATGTAGGGATAAATCACACCTACAGAGAGGCCAAGAAAATTGTAGATAGGTTTCATCCATTCTGCATCACGTTTAGCGAGATAATCATTCACAGTAACGAGATGAACACCTTCACCTTTCATAGCATTCAGAACTACAGCCAGAGTTGCAACGAGAGTTTTTCCTTCACCCGTTTTCATTTCAGCAATGCGTCCGTCATGAAGTGCCATACCACCGATTAACTGAACATCATAATGCCGAAGTCCTATTGTACGTTCGCTGATTTCCCTTACGATTGCGAACACTTCAGGCAGAATGTCATCGAGTGAATCAGAATCATCTTGCACATTTGATTTTAATTCATTGAATCGTGATTTGATTTCATCATCTGATTTTGCATGAACGTCTTCTGAGTATGAGTTGATGATTTCGACCAAAGATGTATATTTCTTCAGTGCTCTATCATTCGGGTCAAGACCGAGAGCTTTCTTTATGCTGTCAAAGATCATATTGTAAAAAATTTTTCCTCCTATACGAATTGAATCAGTAATGACAAGAAAGATTATCACGAAATAAATTCACGTACAACGCCCAAAGAAATGAGAATACGGGTAAATATGATAAGATATACCACACATGTCATTTTAAGCGGAGGCTGTTAGAAGAATGCAGGAAGTCAAAAAAGTAACGACTGAAGTGGGAACAAATGAATGGCAGTTAGTAGTTTTTGTTCTCGGTGATCAGTCTTTCGCTATCAATGTAGATAAGACACGAGAGATTTTACGTTGGCCAGGTGTACGTTCAATCCCGGATGCTCCCGTTGCGTTAATTGGCATAACATCAGTTCGCGGTGAAGTGCTTCCTATGGTTGACCTGCGAATATTTCTCGGTATTCCTCCAATCACACCGATGGAGCAGAGCAAGGTTATCATAGCAGAGTTCAATGAAGTGAAGCTAGGTTTTGTTGTCGATGCAGTAGAACGAATCTACAGAATCAAATCCGAAGATTTAGACGCAAGCATGACCGGAAAATATTTAGGCGACTGGATACTGTACGTCATCAAAAGAGACTCACGGAATGTCCTTCTCCTCGACTACGAAGCTATAGTGCAGACGATAAGCCCGCAGTTAGTGATTCAGCATTCAGGAGATCCAGGAAAGGCAGTTGCAATGATGGAAGGTGTTGGTCATCCAGGCGATTATCATATTATCGTTGCGGAAGACTCACCGTTGATTCGAAAGCAGGTTGAAGATGCGTTAATGGCGAGCGGATTCACTGACCTTCATATATGCCCGGACGGAAAGGTTGCGTATGATTCAATAGTGCGTGAAGGAGAACACTGCGACCTTCTGATTACGGACGTAGAGATGCCGAGACTGGACGGACTTACACTTACGCGAAGGATAAAAGAGAACCCGGAGACGAAGAATATTCCGGTAATAGTATTCTCATCGATAATGGCGAACGACATCAAGAATAAGGCGGCAAGTGTAGGAGCGAACTATCAGGTAACGAAGCCAGAGATAACGATGCTTGTAGAATGCGTAGTGAAGGTGATACGAGAGAGGCAGCAAAAAGAAGCGGAGGAAGCGGTTTAAAAATTGATACTGCCAAACTGGAATTCCGAGTTATACGTAGAAATGTCGTCATGGTTTCCATTTGGGAGGGATTATAAGCCTGTATCACTTAACAGATTTCATGATGAGACGCTGCGACGAATATCGGAGTACTCATTTAATCTGGGGAGTGAATTTTTCTTCATGGCCACTCCGGATACTGGGTGTGTAGGGAATCTATCACGAGAGAGGTTTTTCAAATACGTGCCCGATAGAATGTTGAATCTAGGATTTATAATGACGTTTGGATTTTCGGAGATATTCGAGAAGGTAATAATAGCCTCACTTGGACTACTGAAAGAATCGCAGGGATTGTCAGCGGGAATAACGTCATGTACATTTTGGAGTCGGGGAATCTATGAGGGAAGCACAAAAGTGATAGTGATAGCTAGCGATGACCCATTTTATGAGAGCAGCGATTATCTGAGAGGTCTATCGAAATTTCTGGAAGAGGCAAGTTTCATGACGGAAACATGGAACGCTTCGTACTATGCGGAGAAATTCGGATATGACAGGTTCTTTATGAAATGGGAAGGGGACAGACCTTTTGATATACGAATAAGTGAACTGCTATCAGAATTTGAGACTGAGACGACAAAGGAGCTAACAGGAGGTTCATCAGTAGAGGAATTTCCTGAATTTTTGGGAATGACGATACCGATGATGTCATCGAGAGTAATAGAAAGAAGGGAGTAATAATATTGGCGAGGAAGAAGAAGACGAAAGATATAATAGAACTACCTGACCCTATAGAAGAGGAATTTGAAGAGCAGGTAGATGAGGACGAAGAAGAAGAAAATGAGACGGATTATGATGAGAATGTATCAGAGGATAAAGAAATGGAGGAAGGAGAGCAGGAACTACTAGACGAAGGACAGGACAGAGGATACGTAACGTCAGGGGATATAGAGCGTCATATACCTTCAGACTCATGGGATGCGGATACACTGGACAGGATATTCACGAACCTTCAGGAGATGGGAATAGATGTAGTCGACAAGGCGAACATAGGGAAGATACCGACTGCGCAAGAGGAACGAGAGGAATTTATCCCGTCAGTGGACAGTGAACTAACGAAGCTGGACGACATACCATTAACTGACCCAGTGAGAATGTATCTAAGGGAGATAGGGAAGGTATCACTACTAACGGCATCGGAGGAAGTGGAACTAGCGCAGAGGATGGAAGAGGGAGATATAGAGGCGAAGAAGCGTTTAATAGATGCGAACCTAAGATTAGTAGTGAGTATAGCGAAAAAGTACATAGGACGAGGAATGCTGTTTCTTGATTTGATACAGGAGGGCAATCTCGGACTAATCCGGGCAGTAGAGAAATTCGATTACCGGCGGGGCTTCAAGTTCAGCACATATGCAACGTGGTGGATACGTCAGGCGATAACGCGTGCAATAGCAGACCAGGCTAGAACGATACGAGTGCCTGTACACATGGTGGAGACGATAAACAAAATGGTGAGGGTATCGAGATTGCTGGTGCAGGAACTTGGCCGTGAACCGTCAGACGAAGAGATAGCGAAGAAGATGGGGATAGAACCATCGAGGGTAGAGGAGATACGACGAATATCACAACTGCCTGTATCGCTTGAAACGCCGATAGGTGAGGAGGAGGATTCGCAGTTAGGAGATTTCATAGAGGATCATGAATTACCAAGTCCAGATGAAGCAGCAGCGGGGCATTTATTGCATGAACAGATAGAGGATATGCTTAGCACGTTATCTGAGAGGGAACGGGAAGTATTGCATTTCCGATTTGGATTAGAGGACGGGCATTCCTACACGTTAGAAGAAGTCGGGAAGAAATTCAACGTAACGCGAGAGAGGATACGACAGATAGAGGCGAAGGCACTACGAAAACTCAGGCAACCGAGCAAGAGACTGAAGGACTTTCTTGATTAAGGAGGGCTGTAATGGCGGGAAGCAGTTTCATAAAGACAGTGAAGGGAGCGAGACGGGGAATATCGTTTTCAAAGAAGATAAAGCATAGTCTTTTCGGAGCGATATGTCTACTTCTTGCACTACTGCTGGGAAGCGCGTTGTTAGTATGGTGGCAGGAGAGGAACTTTGCAGGTTCATATTTTGATGCACTATGGTCTGTGATGTTCACGCTAATAGGTCAAGGTGAATTTGCCGCATCGCCTAGAACATTTTGGGGGCGACTGATAGTATTCCTGCTATCAGTATTTGGAGTAGCGGTATTCGGAGTAGTATTTGCGGAAGTACTGCAGAGGCTGATAAACAGCAAGATAAAGACGATGATCGGGGAGATGATGGGGATAAACACGTGCAAATATGAAGGACACGTAATAATCTGCGGCTGGAATGGAAGAGGGCCGTACTTAGTGCGTGAACTAAAAGCGACGGATCGGCAGGTAGCATTAATAGCGAAAGAGAGACCAGAGGATTTAGACAGTGAAGTGTTCTTTGTGCAGGGGAATCCTTCGGAACGGGATACGTTAATCAGAGGAGGAATACTGAAGGCACAGGGAGCAATAATACTGGGAGATCCTAACTTCGGAGCAGATGATTCGCATTCAATTCTGACGGCATTAGCAATAGAGGATTTATCGCCGAATGTGTATACGGTAATGGAACTTCACAATCCCGATAATGAAAGATATGCGAGATATGCGAGAGTAGATGACATTCTGTATTCCGACAGTTTAATAGCGGACATAACAGCTATGTGTACACACAACGAAGGTATCTCAGCATTTATCCGGGATGTATTATCGGCGGCAGATAATGGTTACAGTTTTGCCTCGTTTGATGTGTCATATGATTACGAGGGTAGGACGATAGGGGAGATGTTCGAATACTGCAAAAGTGAAGGTGCATTCCCGGTAGCAGTGATAACGCCACCAGACAGCATGAATGCGAAGAAGGTACCAGTATCAGAATGGAACTCCGAAGTGAATCCTCCAGCGGACAAGAAGATAGAACTACCAATGAAGGTAGTATGTTTTGTGCAGGATTCATTTTCCGATAAGAAGTAAAGATAAAAAAGATAAATAAAAAGGGAGGCCATGAACAAGCCACAGTCTCCCCTTGCTATTCTGTAAATTTAACAATGGAATCACGATAAAGACCATGTTCATATTATGTTTCGCGCTCACCCTAATACTGAAATGTCCAAATTCATAAATGCTTATAAAAGTGCATCATCACGACTTATAAAGAAAAAATACCCTGCTGTTCGTAAAAAGCTATGGAAGGAAATGTTCTGGTCGAGAAGTTTTTGTTTACTAACGACAGGCGGAGCACCGATAGAAATAGTCAGGCAATACATAGAGAAACAGGGAATAATGCAATGAACAGGGCATATAAATTCCGAATATATCCCAATAAAGAGCAAAGAGTTCTATTCGCAAAAACATTTGGTTGTGTGAGATTTATCTATAACCGAATGCTTGCGGATAAGATAGCGTGTTACAGAGAAACAGGAAAAACACTCTTCACAACACCTGCGCAGTATAAAGCAGCGTTTGAGTGGCTGAAGGAAGTAGACAGTCTTGCTCTAGCGAATGCCCAATTACATTTGCAGTCAGCGTATCAAAATTTTTTCAGAAGAAACTCATGCTTCCCTAAATTCAAGAGTAAGAAGAAGAGTCGAATGAGCTATACAACTAACAACCAGAATGGGAGCATAAGAATTGAAAACGGCAGAATAAAGCTGCCTAAAGCAGGTTTCGTAAAGATAGTTCAGCACCGTGCAATAATAGGGAAAATCAAGAGTGTAACAATCGAGAAAACTCCGACAAATAAATATTATGCAAGCATACTTGTGGAATACGAAAGCCAAGTAGCCGAAGTAGAGCTTATAAAATTTATTGGAATAGATTTCTCAATGCACGACTTGTTTGTAACTTCCGAAGGTGAACAGGCAAATTATCCCAGATTCTTACGCCGTTTTGAAAGGAAATTAGCGCGTTTGTGCCGTAAGCATTCAAAGACGCAAAAGGGGAGCAAGAACCGCGAAAGATTAAGACATAAAGTATGTCTTGTATACGAAAAAATAACGAATCAGAGATTAGACTACCTGCACAAGAAATCATATGAACTATCAGAAAAGTATGATGCAGTATGTATAGAAGACTTGAATATGCGTGCAATGAGTCGGCAGTTACACTTCGGAAAGTCAGTAGCGGATAACAGCTTCGGTAAAATACGTGAAATGTTGAGCTATAAATTATATTTTCGAGGCAAAAAGCTAATCATTGTAGATAAATGGTTCCCGTCAAGCCAGCTTTGCAGTGTGTGCGGTTACAAGAATGCACAAGTCAAAGATTTGTCTATAAGGAGCTGGGAATGTCCCTCATGCGGAGCCGAACACGACAGGGATATAAACGCAGCAATAAATATTCGAGAAGAAGGAAAACGAATAACTACCGTAGGGACTACGGGAAGTAACGCCTATGGAGAGGACGTAAGACGACTTCAGTCAACAAGAATGGAGCGCGGCCTCGATGAATTAGGAAGCTCCCGCTTCTATAAGCGGGGGTAGTTCACGCCTTGAAGGGTTTCACGTCCTTCACAGCATCTTTGAGTGAAATCTTTGCGTCTCCGTTATCGATGTCAATCAGGGTGTATTTGTCATTACCCATTCCGAGTTCCTTCATGTACGATAGCTGACGTAAACCATGACGGGATTGCATACGTTCAACGAGAGCAGCTCTGAAATGTTCAGGGAGAGCGAAAATTAAATCAACGGACGCAGAATCAATTGCGAGAATATCAAGTGATGCGAGAATTCCGACATTAGGAGTTACGACAGGTTCAGCAGCAACGCCTTCGCAGTCGCATGATACAGACATGTTCCGCATTACGTTGATGAATGATATGTGAGGTGCAAAGTGATCAACAGTTGCCTTTGATGATTCGCTCATTCTCTCCATGAATTCCTCATTTGCTATGTCCCATTGATTAGGCTGTCCTGGTGTCGTGTGAATCATTGCCTTTCCGATTCTGCCGTCAGCACATCCGATTCCAATATTCTTGTTTGAACCTCCGAAGCCTCCCTGAATATGTCCCTTGAAGTGAGTGAGCACTAAGAGTGAATCATAATTGAGGAGATGACTTCCGATGGATATTTCATTGAAGTAATGACCGCCTTTGACGGGGAGCATAGCAGTGCCATCTTCATCAAGAATATCGACGGGAGCGAAAGTCCAGCCATTGACCTTGAGAGTTTCACGATGCTGTTCTGTGGTATATCTTCCGCCTTCGTAATAAGCGTTGGTTTCGATGATGTGAGCTTCAGGAATGTCCTTAGTGATGAGGTCTTTAACCCATGCGCGAGGAATTATGTTAGGGCCGTGAGGTTCACCAGTGTGAAGTTTGATTGCGACTTTGCCTGTTATTGGCTGACTTACACGTTCATAAATTTTCAGGAGACCTTCTGATGATAAATCTCTTGTGAAGAATACGATTGATTCATTGCCAGTACGTTTTTCGTATGGTACGTAAATATTTCCGTTATTAGCGAGTGCCATATAAGGAATATACCTCCTTTTAAAGAATTACCAAGATTGTAGCACACGCATAAAAATATCTTAATGCTTCATTCTGATTCTAATGTATTGATTGACAGTTTATGAGCACGTTCCGCTTTAACTCTTAGATTATGTTCACGTATTGCATCGAAATGGGGTTTTGCACGTACGAAGCGAGAGAAGTCAGTTATTTTAGGAATATCAGAGAAGTCTATATCTTCATCGCGCATTTCCATAAGTCTAAGCAGACGTTCTTTCATTTCTTCACGTTCCTGCGGTGTTTTTGCAAGAGCAAGATACTGTCTAATACCTTCCGACATAGCGTTTTTTCTCCTCTCTTTCTGCGTATCTGGCTGATATTATTCTGATTACATCATTGTCATCGAGTGTTATGCGTTCAACATAAACAACGAACATAATACCAGCTTCGAATATACCTATTGCATTCCAGCGTTCTTCGCCGGTTAAGTCATCAACGGAATTGAATTCAAGCAGTGCATCACAATCAAGGAATACTCTGGCTGCAACTCTAAAATCAACTCCAATGCTTGCGGATGTTAAGTTTTTCTTTCTCGTCATTCCATGTGAATAACATTCCGTCTAACTCTAATTTTATTTCTTCGTGTTCAATACGTTTCATTCAATGCTCCATAGCAGATATATTCATTGCCTGTTTATGTGCTCGCTCTGCATCTACACGTTTATTATGTTCACGCATTGCATCAAAGTGCGGTTTTGCTCTTCTGAAACGAGAGAAGTCTGTTATCTTCGGAATGTCGGAGAAGTCTATATCTTCATCTTTCATTTCCATTAATCTTATAA
Source organism: uncultured Synergistales bacterium (assembly GCA_905235735.1). Taxonomy (GTDB): domain Bacteria; phylum Synergistota; class Synergistia; order Synergistales; family Aminobacteriaceae; genus JAFUXM01. The sequence continues at coordinate 1,694 of CAJOMU010000031.1, read as the reverse complement.
GAGAGTCTTGCATTTCTTTACGTTCTTCAGGTGTTTTTGTTACAATATCAAGAAATTCACTAAGTGCCATAGACATAACGACGTATTTCATTCCTTTCCGCTCTTCTTGCTGATATAATTCTGATTATATCATTGTCATCTATTGTTACACGTTCAGCGTACACAACGAACATTGTAATGCGTGATAACATGCCTATAATATTCATGCGTTCCTCACCAGTAAACTCATCAATAGAATTTTCCTCAATTACAGCATCAATATCCGTAAAGATACCAGCCGCAGCTGAGAAATGTATTCCATGTTTGCGGAAGTTAATCTTTTCTTTTTCATCGTCCCAAGTGAAAAGCATTCCGTCTAGTTTCAACTTTATCTCTTCATGTTCAATCTGTTTCATTCAATGCTCCATAGCAGATATATTCATTGCCTGTTTATGTGCTCGCTCTGCATCTACACGTTTGTTATGTTCACGCATTGCATCAAAATGAGGTTTTGCTCTTCTGAAACGAGAGAAGTCTGTTATCTTCGGAATGTCGGAGAAGTCTATATCTTCATCTTTCATTTCCATGAGCCTTAACAAACGTGCTTTCATTTCTTCGCGTTCTTCAGGTGTCTTTGCGAGTGCAAGTACATCATCTATCCCCATTAACATATCTTCTTCTCTCCTCTTTCGTTGTCTTTCTTGTTGATATGATTTTAATTATATCATTGTCATCTATTGTGATTCGCTCAACGTAAACAACAAAGATTGTGGTACTACCTCCGATAGCACCTATAGCATCAAATCGTTCTTCACCTGTGTAATCATCAGCAGAGTTATATTCTACGACTAATGCAGTATCAACAAACACAGATGCTGCAGTCTTGAAGTCCATACTGTGCTTGCGGATATTAATCTTTTCTTTTTCATCGTCCCAAGTGAAAAGCATTCCGTCTAGTTTCAACTTTATCTCTTCATGTTCAATCTGTTTCATTCAGAACCTCCAGACAGAATAATATCACAGTGCATAAAAATAACCGGGCAGAGTGTGAATAACCCTGTCCGGCTGAATGTATATATTTCTATTATTTAGTTGTGTATTTATGTCCTACAAGAACTACAAACCAGCACAAAACAACTATGAAGAGTCCACGATTCAGTAAAGGTGTAGTATTCCAGAAAGCAGGAGTGATTTCGATTATTAGCTTCACCCAGCCTGTATCAGGTTTAAGGCCTTTAATCACCGCAATGGCTTCAGCATTATATTGGAAAAAATATATCAGAGACACGGCAATATTAATCACTGCAGCTATAAAGTTTAATGGAAACAGTGCCTGAGCTATCCGCATAAGCTCTGTGATGTGTTTCAGACACATTGAATATACCAACGCATTAACGATAATCACAATGACTGTGCCGGAAATGATATCCACTATCACTAACTGTGAGGACACTTGCACATAATGCAGAGCGTAAGAAACAAGAGTACACATAACAGTCAGCAATACACACGCAACACCCAATATTATCATTTTGCGGGCTTCTGCATCTTCATTCCCTCCTTCTTTGTTATCTCCTTCCGAGAACCCTTCTGCTACAGCCCATCCCATAGCTTCTTTGACATACTCCCCATAGCTAAAGCTAGTGGATTCTGGCATCTACAAACCTGCCATATTACTATGGTCTTACTAGTTCTCCTCCAATGGTTGATGCCCC
>CAJOMU010000030.1 GCA_905235735.1 uncultured Synergistales bacterium | reverse complement strand
ACACGAATAGTAGACGGATTAAGCACTGCAGGAAAAGAGGCGGTGCTTTTTTTATGCCAGCACAATGAATTCAATCCTGAGAATGATATAAAAGCAGCAGATGCTTTAGTAGAAAAAATATATTGGCGTGGAAAATGGCATGAAGGGAGTGGGCTAACAGTGAAGCAGCAGACGGACAGATTCATGAATTGGGTATTTTCTTTAGGAGAAGTGAAGCAAATTGAGTGATTCTGTGAAAGATGTCTTGATTGACGGCGGATGTTTCATATTGGAGGTGTAAAAATGACGCAAAGAGTAAAGACAGAGCACATAGTAGAATTCAAGAAGTCGGACGCGAAGCAGCAAATAGTGTTCGGAGAAGTGTATGTACCCGACTGTAGAGATACAGACGGAAATTTTATGACGGCTGAGACTATCGAAAAAATGGCTCATGATTTCCTTGCGAATAACCGTAATACTCAGATTAGCAAAGGACATGACGGGAATGCTGACAAGGGCTGTGTGGTCGAGAGTTTCATAGCGCGAGAAGGCGACCCTGATTTTATTGCGGGTTCATGGGTAGTAGGAGTACATGTGCCGGACGCAAAAATCTGGAAGAGCATAGAAGACGGAGAGCTCACAGGATTTTCCATAGAAGGCACAGGAGAATTAATAGAGGAGGAATCAAAATGAGTAAGCCAGATAAGCCCGGAGAACTGCGAGACGTAACAGTAGAAGCAATAAGTCTAGTCTCAAAAGCAGCAAACAGAGAGAAGTTCAAGATATTCAAGAGCGCAGAGAAAGAACTGGAAGCTCCCGAAGTAGTCAAGAAGGACGAACGGGGGCTTTTTCGTATCTTGAAGGATTTTTTTACAGGCAATGGAGAAGAGGCAGTAGCAAAGGGAGAAGTAGCAGACATAACGAACGCACAGGATAAATGCGTGAAGCTGAATACGGCGATAAGAGCATTGTTGAAGGTATTAGGCTTCAATGAGTGGGGAGAGATGAATGATAAAAGTGAAGTTGAAACTGACCCTGCAAAGATAGTAGCTGCAATAGAAGACTTTCATAATGTAGCTTTAGAAATTTTGATAGGCAAAACAGATGTAACCAAATCTGGACGCAAGATTTCCGGCGACAGATTAGGGAAATTGAAAAACATTCGGGCCATGCTTAATGAAATATTAAATGAGCTTGATGATAACGGAGATACGCCGGAGGAGGCAGAAGAAGTGACAAAGGAAGAAATTCAGAAAACAGTTGAAGAGGCAATGAAGAATGCATTATCTCCAGTTATGGAGCGTATCGAGAAGATAGAAAATGCTCGTGGTATCTCCAACCGAGTGCCTGAAGATAGTGCAGTGAAGAAGAATGAGAATGATTTCTGGGGAGGAATATTTTAATGAGCAGTAACAGACAGTTGATGAAGGATGCAATGACTTCAGGCGAGACATTAACGGGTACAGGCAAAGGTGGTTTATTGAATCCAGAACAGGCTAAAAAGTTCATTAGCTACATGACAGACAAGACAGCCTTGCTGAAAGATACACGTCTTGAGCAAATGGCAGCACCAGAGAAGCAGTTAGACTTTCTGTTAATAGGAAGCCGTCTGATTAGGAAAGCAACAGAAGCGACAAGTCCGACAGAGTTGACAGCTGCGAACACGAGCCGTAAGGAATTACGAAGCGTTAAGGTAAGACTTGCAGCAGATATAACGTCCGAATTTCAGGAGGATAATATCGAAAGGCAGAATGCAGCAGAGAGGATAGCACGTGATTTAGCCCAGCAGTTTGGAAATGACCTTGCAGACCTCATGCTTAATGGAGACACAGCAGCGACAGGAGCAGATGTTTCATTCCTGACAATCGGGGACGGAATAATAAAGCAGGCGAAGACCAGCGCAGATACTCACAAATACAAGCTGGCAGGCACAGACTACAAGGGAACAATATTTCCTGGAATGTTAAAACTCATGCCGAATAAGTTTAAGAATGACCGTAACAATATGCGAATTTACTGCTCAAGCAGTGTAGCCGACACTTACATTTTGAGCGTAACAGACAGGGCAACGGTTTTAGGCGATGATACTCTGAAGACAGGCTTGTTCGATAAATTTTTGGGTATCAAAGTATTTCCAGTGGAGTATATGCCAGATGATGTGATAATTCTGACACATAGACTAAATCTTGTTTCAGGAGTACAGCGAGCGATGAAGGTGTATTCACAATTCAATCAGCGCAAAGACCTCACAGAGTACACGATGTACATGCGTCTTGATCCAGGCAAAATAGTATGGGATGATGCCTTAGTCATTGCCTACCCGTTCTAGCCATGCCGGATGAAGTGAAAGAAGTAACACCGCCTCCAGTACAGCCAGCACCAACACCTAAATCAAAGCCTAAGCCAGAAAAGGTGAAGCTGAGACTTGTAAGAGCGGGGAGCTGTAACTATGAGGGAATAATTCTGAGGAAGAATGAGACAGTCGAGCTTGAGGCATCACGAGCGGAACAGTTAATGAAGTCAGGATTGTTCGAGAGGATATGAGTTACTGTACAGTAGAAGACTTGCGTGCAGAAGGGATAAGTGAAGAACACTTTGAAGATGCACAGCTTGAACGATTGATAGCAACTTCGTGTGAGTTCATCGACAGAGTAACAGGGCAATGGTTTGAGCTACGTGAAAAGGCAATCAGGTTAGACGGACGAGGAGGCAAAAATTTAGTGCTCCCCGTTTTTGCGTTTTCAGTGGACTATGTGAAGGTTGGCTGCGAACTCATTGACGACTACGTACTGTATAACCGAATGGAGGACAGAGCGTATCCGAAGATATTTAGATGTTCAGGCTGGCCTAAAGGAAGACTGAATGTTGAGGTCTTCGGTCAATGGGGATATGTTGAAAAAGACGGCACTACACCTCCAGCAATAAAGCGCGCGGCAATGAAGCTGGCATTGTATAACTTCCCGGCACTAACTGATACTGAAGCTCAAGAGGAGAATGCTATTCGAGGGTTGCTGACTTCCGAGACAACAGACGGGCATAGCTACGAACTTTCCGAAGATGCAGTGTCAGAAGCATATACAGGAGCGATAACGGGAGATACAGAAGTAGACCAAATACTCAAGAGCTACATGCGTTCAAAATTCAGGATGGCGATAGTATGAGACCGAAAGTAATTCATCCCGTGAAAGTGATACTTCACAGACGTAAAGAAACGGAAATTGACCCAGAGTTCGGGGCAACGGGAAAAATAGAATGGTCTGAACCAATAGAGCTATTCGGACAAGTGAAATATGAAAAGTTCGAGCAACTAACACCTGTCGACAATGGCAACGACCCAGTGAATGACGGACACATAGTGTTTTACTCTGATGATTGGCATGAAACAGGTGGAGTTGTGGGAGATGAGCTCGAACTAGAAGATAGCTCACGGTTAATCATAATCGAGGTCAGACCAGCAGCGCATTATCACGGGAAGCATTATCACGTTCATGTATATTTTTCGAGGAAGCGGACAAGATGAGCAAACTATCAGGAGATTGGGGCAAGCTAGAGACCATTCTTAACCCTTCACGAATAGCGGCGGGGGTGAAACAGGCAGCTTCAAAAGTCGGAAGCTACGGAGCTAGCGAAGTCAAGAAAGGGATTGTCAGCGGGGCACCAGGAGGCCAGAATTTTGTACCGTTAAGCTCAATGACAATAGCCCGCAAAGGTTCAAGCAAGCCGCTTATCGATAAAGGCGATTTAGTTGGGAGCGTAACCTATCAGGTAATAGATGCCAACAATGTGTTTGTAGGCGTGAAGAAAGGTAAAGAGGTTAATATCGCGGCAGTACATGAGTTCGGCTGCACAATAGGAGTAACGCCTAAAATGAGGGCATACCTTCATCATCAGGGAGTTCACCTGAAGGCATCAACGCAGTACATACATATTCCACCGCGACCATTCTTGAGGCCAGTGCTATTAGGTGATGATTTCAAAGCTAAGGTTGCTGAGATATACATTCAAGCCATAGAGAGGATGTTCCATACATGATAGAGGAAACTACGCGAGAGTTAATCAGGCTGTTTCGTGAATATGTTGAAGAAAATACAGTGTTAAGTGCAGGGAGTATCGTAGAAATAGCAACGCTCCCTGTAATTGTATTAAACGGCCCTACGCTCACTGAGAAGAAAAGACTCATGCGTGATCCTGAACGAATTACAGTGATAGATGAGGAGGCAGGCCAAGCTGTAAGAGAGGTACCCCCTCGATGGTATGACTTGAGATTTGACGTGAATATTACGTGCGTGAACATCACTGACTTACTGGGGTTATTTATGGCATTCAGCAGGCTTAACCAGAATTACCCGCTGTTGACGGCCAAGAATGAGGAGCGTGAACGCCAATACCTATGGAGGTGGGAAAATCCGTTGCAGGTAACTACAACTCCCAATATCTCGCAGGTTATGCAAGGTCGTGCGGGAATAATTGTGTATGACGTTGAGGTCTACAGTGGGATACGAGAAATCTCGCCATTGATTGAGAAGGTCAGCATAGGAATAGACAAAGACAGAATAGAGGTGCAATGATGAAAGAATGCTTAATCAGAAATTTATGCGATGGGCCAAGAGATTATCCATTAAGTGATGGCAGCAGCATATATCTTGGTTCTAAAAGCCATTCAACTGGTATAGCCCGAATACAGACAGAGAATATCAGCGATGCATTGAGGCTTGCAGAGAGTAAAGGACTTTTATCAATAGAGGAGATACCAGATGAGGAGGCGAGCGAATAATGGGTTTTGGTTTACCACGCGAAATTGTTACAGAGACAGACCTTAGCTATTACGTAGATACGATGCTGAAAGGCATATCGTGCGTAATCGGAATAACGGAAAAAGGGCCAATAGGTACACCTCAGTTAATCAGTTCTGAGATGCAGTATGAGAGGATATTCGGAGGCGAGCTTAGAACTTCAGACTTCCCGATGTTAGTGAAACGTGCCTTGAGTTACGGTGCAGTGTTGTGGGTATCAAGAGCGGCACATTATGAGGATATTACGAAGAAGAATACATTGACGGCTAAGAATGCAAGTGTTGACCTGAAGAATACTGCAAGTACTCCTGCAAATGTCTTAAAGGTAAGAGCGAGTTCTCCAGGTATATGGGGCAATAATCTTCAGGTGAAAATTTCGGAGAACAGCATTGAGCCTGATACATTGTTCAACGTCAGCGTTATTGAGGACGGCAATGAAGTTGAGAGACTTGAAGATATGTCTTTGAGTGAAAGCAGTGAGAAATACATTGAGAATTCCGGCAGTGCATATCTTGCGTTTGAGATAACTGGTACAGGTTTACCCAAAGCAGGGACTTATGCATTAACAGGCGGGGACAATGGTGGAGACATAACTGATGCAGATTATATCGGAAGTGCCTCGAACACAACAGGACTTCATGTATTCGATGACATTACGGACGCTTTGCAGTTAGCCGTTCCCGGAGTGTCTTCACCGGCAGTAATAACAGCGGGACTTGCATATTGCGAAAATCGCGGTGATTTACTGTTCGTTACAGAAACTCCGTTTGACCTTACACCGCAGGAAGCAGTAGATTTCAGGCTAGGTTCTGGAGTGTACTCACATGCGGCGTTCGTTAGCAGCTACGGAGCTATGTATTATCCGAAGTTGAAAATCTATGATGTGGCAAGGCAAAAGGAACGTTACATCTCTCCTGTCGGTGATGTTCTCGGAGTTATGGCTATCAATGACTACACTGCAAATGAGAGCTACGTCCCAGCAGGAACAAGGCGAGGGCGTGTACTTAATGCACTCGGTGTTGATGTGAACGTTGGAGGCAAAGGCAGACTTGGAGAAGGCAATTATATTTGTGATAATCAGATTAATCCTGTATGCCTTTTCCCTGATACAGGCAGTGTAGTTTGGGGAGCGCAGACTTTGCAGAGGCAGGCTAGCCTGTTGCGTGAAGTGAATGTGCGCCGCATGTTAGTAGTTGTTAAGAAGACTGTCGCGGCTTATGCAAGAGCATACATTCACCAGCCCAATGACCCAAGAACATGGCATGAATTTTATCGGGGTCTTGAACCTAAATTCAGAGAATGGAAATCTCAGAGGTGGTTCTATGATTACAGAATTTTCTGCGATCAGAATGCAGATACTCTTGAAGATGCAAAACTGAATATTCCTGAGAGTGTTCAGCGTGGAGAATTCAAATGCCAAATATTCATCAAGCCTATGGTAGGCATTAAATGGGTAATGATTGATGCTGCTATAACACGTCTTGATGCTAACTTTGACGAGAGCCTCACAGAGGTTCTCGGTGTTGTTGCTTAGGAGGTATGATTATCAAATACGCCGTAAAACCCCTAGCTTTAGCTATGGGGATATAAGGCGTTACAAGGTAAGCGCATAGAGAAATCTGTGTGTAGTCATAGCTTTTGCACTATGCAGTGAACGGCATGAATTGCTGGAATACCCTAAAGCTATATCAGCTACAACGTAGGCATGAAATAAGGCCAGACGTGAACGCGGCGAAAGCAGAAAAAATGATATAGATGGCATAAGGTTAAATCCTAAGTGCTTCATAATGGGTAATCAGCAGCCAAGCTCCGAACAGGTGAAGGTTCAACGACTATTCCTCACGAGGGAAGTACACGCAAGCGCGTGGAAGTGTGCTGGCCTAAACCATAGAAATATGGCATGGAAAAGATATAGTCTGTGCTTACGTGAAAGCGTAAGAAGTTCATTAGAGAACTGCATTAAGAGTAGCGTCTTAATGTGAACGAGGCCTCTAAAATGGCCTAAAGATAGGGGGTTGTCCCTCCTACTGAAACATATTTTTCTGAGAATTTTTGCTTGATATTCCTTTACTGATAATATATAATTTCAGTAAAAGGAGGTGAGATAAAAATAATGTATCTTACGGTCAGGCAGAAATTAAAACATTTGTCAAAAGATGAATATAGAAATCTGCGTGAGTTATCCAGAGCTTCAAAGAACTTGATGAATGAGGCTATCTATATTAACCGACAATACTTTTTCAATGAAAGTAAATATTTAGGTTACGAGAAAACTTACGCGATATTGAAGGCTTCTGAGAATTACCGTATATTGAACTCGAATATGGCACAGCAGAGTATGAAAATAGTAGACGGCATGTTTGCTTCTTTCATCGCTATGTTAAAACTAGTGAAGAAAAAACAGTACGATAGCAGAGCTGTTAGAATTCCTCGTTATTTGCCCAAAGACGGATATGCTCCGCTTATCATTCAACAGTTCACGATTCGCAATCAGATATTCACACTGCCATATTCAAAGCAATACGGAGCAGAGCATTCAAAAATTACGGTAAAAGTTCCGCCTATACTTGAAGATAGGAAGGTCAAATACGTAAAGATAATCCCGATTAATAACGCTAGGTTCTTTGAAATTCAGTACACATATGAAGCACCTGAAGTTCAGAGGGAGTTAGATAAACAAAAAGCACTGGCGATAGATTTCGGATTAAATAATTTGATGACCTGTGCAACAAGTGAAGGCGATACATTCATCATTGACGGAAGAAAACTGAAAGCTATAAACCAATGGTACAACAAAGAGAATGCAAGACTTCAGAGCATAAAAGATAAACAGAAATGCCAAAAGTCAACATTCAGATTGTTACAGCTTGCAAGGAAACGAAAACTGCGAATGAATGACTATATCTCTAAAGCATGTCGGAAAGTAATAAATTACTGCCTTCTGAATAATATAGGGATATTAGTTTGCGGATATAACGTAACATTCCAGAGAGATGCAAATATGGGAAAAGTAACGAATCAAAATTTTGTGAATATCCCATATGGAGAAATCCGGCAAAAGTTAGCGTATCTTTGTGAACTGTACGGAATTGAATATCGTGAACAGGAAGAAAGCTACACATCAAAGGCTTCATTCTGGGATAAAGATGAACTTCCTGTATATAACGCAGATAATCCGCAGAAATATGAATTTTCAGGCAAGCGAATTCATCGCGGATTGTACCAGACAAGCACAGGTTTTAAGTTCAATGCAGATGTAAACGGAGCGTTGAACATACTCAGAAAAAGTATGGTTGTGTCCCTTTTGGGGCTATACAGTAGGGGCGGACTGGCTACGCCCGTAAGAATAAGGCTTTTACGAGCAAACTTCTTGCGAACCCCCTGCCTTTAGGCATGGGGAGGCTCAGCTGCTCCTGCAAATCAGAATGTTCAACTACGGCTCTGATATGACTTTCAACTATGGATGTCCTAAATGCGGCAAGACTTCAGGCTATAGCATGAACCTTCAGGAGATGCTCGATAACGGTACTCTGAAAGTTCATCCATACCGTGAAGATTTACCGTTGATAGTTGAGACAAGGAGCGGTATTGCTGAAATAGAATACCCAACAGGCAGGTCTGAACAATGGCTTGCTGAACTTGGCAATCCAGACAGAATTCATTTAGCTATGGCTATGTGCAGCAAGTTCAACGGACACACTCCTGAATACAAAGAATTCGCTAGCATGTTCGTCAAGGACATATCCGAAATCAGGAAAGTCGGAAACAATCTCAAAGGCGGTCTTGACCCATTCATTGAGCTTGATTGTCTTGAATGCGATACGTCATACACGATTCCGATTTACAGAATTCCTGATTTTTTTACTCCTTTGATGACAACGGACAGTATTGGCCTGTAGATGAGCGTGTTTTCTTTCTCGCTAAGGGATTAGGCTTCGGTTATCAGGAAATTCTGAACATGCCGGTGAAGACTATGCGCTGGTATGTTGAACGTTTAATCAAGCACATAGAGGATGAAAACAAAGCACTGAAATCAGCTCAGAAAGGACGGTGATAGTTATGGATAATGCAATTGGTCTCGGAATCATCTTGTCGTTGCAGGACAGAGCCTCAGCAGGGCTTGAGAAAATCAGAAACAAAATGACAGCCTTACGTGATGTTTCGCAGGATATGATGAAGCGTTTTGATGAGGGTGCAAAACAGATGATTGCAGGTTTTGGGGCAATGGTTTCTGGTGCGAAAGTATTAGGAGTTCTTGAGAGTACATTCGGTGTATCCGTAACAACCGCCGCAGATTTTGAGCAGGCAATGGCACGCGTTAGTGCGGTCTCAGGGGCAGTTGGCGAGGATTTTGAAAAGTTGACGAAGCAAGCCCGCGATTTGGGGCGCGACACTCAATACTCGGCCTCACAGGTTGCCAATGCTCAAGAATTGCTGGCACGCGGAGGCTTTATCACCAATGAGATTATTTCAGCCATGCCAAACCTGCTCTACATGGCTGGTGCTGAAGGTATGGAAATGGCTAGAGCCGCAGATATTGCCGTCGGAACATTGCGGGGCTTCGGGCTTGAGGCCTCAGAGATGGCTCGCGTTGCTAATGTTCTAGCAAAAGCTTCGGCAACGACTAATACCAGCATTAACACACTCGGCGAAAGTTTCAAGTACGTTGCTCCTGATGCGCGAATGCTGAAAGTGTCGATTGAGGAAGTTGCGGCGATTGTCGGTGTTATGGGCGATGCTAACATCAAGGCTTCGCAGGCAGGAGCCTACCTTCGCGGTGCCTTTAACAGGCTGGTATCGCCGACGACAAAAGCCCAAGCTGCCCTTGATAAGCTGGGAATTTCCGTGAAGGACAAGAACGGGGAGCTGAAATCGTTTGATACGCTCATGGGCGAGTTCTCCGAGAAGATGCAGGGGATGACAGGTTTCCAGAAAAAGGAATTGTTCGGGCAGATATTCGACGCTCGATCCTCAACCGGAATGATGGCTGTCCTTGCGGGCTTTGAAAGTGGGAAACTCTCCAAGTCAATCGAGGTTTATCAGAATGCAGAGAATGCGGCTAAGGCGATGTATGACCGAATGAGTGCAACGTTACAGGGAGCGCAAGCACGTCTTGATAGCGCAACGGAGGGAATGCGCATTGCTATAGGCAATCACCTTCTGCCTGTGGTTACGCGAATTATTGACGGCCTTGCGCAGTTTAAAAGCTGGCTGACTCAGTTAATCGAGGCTCATCCTGTTATTGCAAAAGCTGTCATTGGTTTCACTGCTGCACTCATTGGATTGTCGGGTGCTGCTTTACTTGTCGTTGGAGGGTTAGCTTCAATTAGTGGTTTTATTAAGATGTGGCCTCTGCTTAAGATTATGGCTATTTCTGCTCTCTCCAATATCAGAACGCAGGTTCGTCTAGCTTTAGCTTCATTCACAAAGCTGAGTGTTCCCATTGTTGCTTTGATTGCTCTTGCTGGTGCGCTATTCTATGCTTGGCGTAAAAATCTTTGGGGCATTCGTGATATGGTTACTGCTGTTGCTGAAGGCTTCAAAATGGCTCTTAGTGCCAGTACTGACGGTATCGCTGAAGTTGATGAAGAATTAGCTAACAAGCTGAAGGCTGCAGGAATTTGGGACTTCGCCGTAACTATGGGCAAAGTGTTTTTCAGAGTACGGCAATTCTGGAACGGACTAGTTGAAGGTTTCAATGAAGGTTTAGACTTTCTCAAAGAGGGCTTTGAATGGCTAAAGGATATTTTTGCTCCAGTTATTAAGAGTGGGCAGGAACTCTTGAAGTTTCTCGGTATTTTAAAGCCTGTAACTAAAACACAGGCAGATACATGGAAGGCATGGGGACAACTTTTCGGAAGGTTAGTTCCAATTATTGGTGGCGTAATATTAGCTTTTAAGGGTTTCAATATTATCTCTGGCATCTTCGGAACTTTAGGCCAGGCTATTATGAGCGTATTCAGCTTAATTATGACTCATCCCGTTATAGCTGTTATTGTTGCTTTGGTTGCTGCTGGAATTTATCTCTATAACCATTGGGAAGAAATTTCAGAATGGTTTGCAGGTCTTTGGAATGATATAGCCGATTGTGGACGGAATGCCGCAGAATGGATAAAGCAGAAATGGCAGGAGTTCTCTGATTGGTGGGATAGCTGGACACTTGCTGATGTGTTCGCTGGAATATATGACAGTGCTTTATCTCTTTGTTCTAAGATTAAGCAACCCTTCATCGACTTCAAAGATTGGTTGCTGGATTTGTTCGCTAATCTTAATCCTTTTAACCGGGAGCTTCCTTCTTGGTTAGGTGGCGGCAAAGCTGGAGATAATCAAGTCAAGAATGCTGAGAATGCAGGTACATATTTGCCTCCATCGATTCCTCCGGCTAAAACTGTTACCCCTGCTAATGTTCAGCCTAAAATACCTGTGAATTTGTTACCGCCTAAAAAGTTTACATCTCAACCGGTGAAGGTAAATCCTAAATGGGCAGAAGGTATGCAGGAGTTGAATGCTCGTACTGGACTTAACTTAGATATACCTACAGTGAATATTCCAGAATCGATTGTAAATGTGGCATCAACAAAGCCACCTGCTCCTATAGTGAACGTTCCTCCTGCGAAGCAAGCGACTCCTGTAGTGAACGTTCCTCCTGCGAAGCAAGCTACTCCTGTAGTGAACATTCCTCCTGCGAAGCAAGCTGTTAATGTCTCTCAGAATGTCCCGCTTCTTCAGAATTCAACTGTCAGCGTGGAACAAACAGATATAAGCGGCCTCAGCAGTGTACTTACTGGCATTGAAGAACAATTAGGAGCTGTAGTCGGTAGGGATATAGAGGTCAAACTGCCAGCAGTTCAGCAACAATCACCAAGTTCACCGTTACTCATTCAGCACACACAGAATCAGGCAACTATGAACGGGCAGGCTACAGTTCAGGCTCAATCTCAATCTACAGAAAGACCTGTTAAAGTTGATAATCACGTTGATGTTAAGGTTGAGAGCAGGCCAGTAGAAATTGTGCTTGACGGAGAAAAAGTTGGTTCGGCTGCTTTACGATGGGTTGAGCGTCAGAATCTCAGAAGCGGAGTGAGTGAATTTTGAGGAGTAATGTAACTGAGAATCTCGGTGCTTTAGTAGATACTGAGAGTGCCGCAAGAATTACCTTTGACATCAATCCTGATTCTTTCGACGATAGTAAGAACACTGAGTTTGCTGAAATACCTATACCTGGCATGAGTCATCCTCGCTTGCAGTTCACGAATGGCAGTACAAGAACTCTGTCTTTCACAATCTATCTGCATTATGGGGCTACTGATGATGTTCCAAAAGCTATAAGAACTCTTCAGGCTTGGCTGTATCCTGAGTATGACGGCGGACACTTGAAGAAAGCTCCGTCCAGATTATTGTTGGTGTTCGGGGATACTTGGCCGGATGAACAATGGGTCATGAAGACTTGCAATGTTACTAGGCAACGCTTCGATAAAGAACTGAATTGTACGTTTGCAGAAGCATCAATAGAACTTGCAGAATACATTGACCAAAGCAGAGATGCAGATGAGGTGAGAGCATGAGTGATTTACCAGATATCAGTCGCTACAACTGGTCTGTGTTTTATCGTGATAGCAAGAACGGCGATTTTTATGGGACACGTCAGCCCTTGAAGCTCAGAGAACATGATTCAGATACGTTTCATGTCGTTACTGACACTGACTGCAAGCGCATAGACCTTATCGCGTGGAAGTATTATCGAGATGTCAGGCTGTGGTGGGTTATCGCTGAGTTCAACAATATCAGCAACCCGTTAGAGATTCCCACAGGAACAACATTGAGAATCCCGTCATATGAAAGAATACAGATGAAGGTGATTGCATGATTGAGACTTATGCTCCGACATTCATTGTCGAGATTGGCGGTCAAGCACTCCCTGAAGATATTTCTGCTCATATTGAACGTTTCGCCTACGAAGAGAATGAGAAAAAAATGGACGAGCTTAGTATCACCATCACGAAGGGAGACTTGTCGTATGTTGATCACCCTATGCTTCAGGAAGGCAAAGAGATTCGTGTTCGCTGGGGCTATATTGGCAACATGTCCGACATCAGAACATGTACCATTAAGGAGATTAATTACTCATTCGGCGAAGACGGATTAATTCGCATGGAAATTACCGCTTACGACAAGAGACATAAGCTGACTGGCAGAGCTTCACGCCAATGCTGGAAGGATAAGAAGCTCTCTGAGATTGTTCAGGATATTGCCTCAAAGCATAATCTCAGCGCAGTTGTTGAAATTGAAGATGATATGCTTTATGAGTTTCTCAGTGAGGGCGCAAAGAATGACCTCGTATTTCTCAAAGAGCTTGCTGAAGATGCAGGTTGTTCGGTTTGGGTCGTCAATGATGAGCTTTATTTCAAGCCTAACAAGATTACTGAACCTGTATATACATTCAGGTATCGTGAAGATAAGGACGGATATTTGCAGTCTTTCAGAATCTCAAGCAAGGCTGAAAAGGGAAAAGGTACAGGCCGCAAAACTGAGGCTATCGGCATAGACCCGTTGAAGAAGAAAGTCATACAGGAAGGGGCGAAACAGTAAAGTCATGGCTTTAGTTGCACTTGGTGATGTATCAGTTCCAGAGAAACGCGCAGAGAATGAAACTCCTTTAAGTCCTAGAGCTGATGAAAGTGGCCGCGTTATTTCATCTCCAGCTCCGAACGCTGCACATGCAAGGCACGTAGCTAAGGGTAAGGTAAGAACAGCTGCTATGAAATCAATCGAAGCTGAGGCCGTAACAATCGGATTGCCTTATCTGAAGGCTAGAGAGACCGTTCAGATTGAGAACATCGGTAAGAAGTTTTCGGGTAGTTGGAGAATCACTAAGGTGCGTCATGAAATATCGAATGAAGGTTATAAATGCACTATGACACTAAATAAGAATGACCATGAAAGCAAAGGTTCTAGCAAGCGTTCAGCTCCAAAAAGGTCAACGGGAAAAAGCAATCAGGCTAAACCAGCAGGTGATGTAAAGCCAGGAACAAATAAGCCTGCAAAGATAAAGGTAGATTTGAAATGAGTAATGAGTTCGGCGGTTTGTTAAGAGGAATTGTTGTTGATAATAACGACCCTAAGAAATTAGGAAGGATTAAGGTTCGTATTCCGTCTGCTTACGGCGATCAGCCTGTTGATAATCTTCCGTGGGCTTGGCCATGCTTAAATTATGGCGGTATGCCTGGTATGCATAATTACGCTGTCCCTGAAGTTGATGCTGGAGTGTGGGTCATGTTCCAGACTAAGGACGGTGAACCTGATACTACATATCCTGTGTGGATGGGAGTGTGGCAGGCTGAAGAAGAGAAACCTGTACGAACTGATGAAGAAATTCAGGATAACACTGCAGATGCACATTACTACAAAGAGTTCAGGACAACCAGCGGACACACTGCGATATTTTGCGACAAGCCTGGAGAAGAGTATGTAGAAGTCAGGGATAAAGATAATAATTTCTGGAGAATGGATGACAAAGATGGATATATCAGGGTAGAGGATAAAAACGGAAGCTACATACTAATGAAAGACGGAAATATTGAGATACATGCAACAGGAAACATGAAACTGACTGCGAACAGAATAGACCTAAATTAGGTTAGTATAGTGGGGAAGAAAAATCATCCCCACGAAGTTATTACTGCCTTACAGCTCCTATTTTTTGCATTAAAGCGTTCTGAAGCTCATGTGAGAAATTAAGTCCCTCATTCTTTGCTTCTTTATCAAGCCAGTACGGCAAGGTTACTGTTCGGGTTACGGCTTTGCTATATAGTCTCTCGCGAATGGCAGGAAGAAATACTCGCACTGGAATAACGGTTTGAGCCTCTTCCGTATGTATATCTTGAATACGCGAAGGAGTAGGTATAACTTCACCATCCTCTATCATGCCAGACAGGTGGAAACAAAGGGTCTCAAGTGCATATGAGGCTATATTGTTATTCTCAGCACATTGACCAGTACAGCCTGGAAAATCAGGAAAAGTTATCCCAACGTCGCCAGGAACATCGTAACTCAATATCGCAGGGTAAGTAACAAAAGTTGTGTCCATATCGTAACTCCTTTATCTATGTTCTATGAAGGCCGGGGGCTTTAGAATTTTAGCCCCGATTTTCTCTTAATATCCTGCATAACAGTGATTGCTACATCTTTAACGGGATGGGTTAAGGTAACTCTTCCTTTAATGGTAGGGTGCTTGAATTGCCAATGATCACCTTCAACATTTACCACATACCACCCGTTGGCTTCGAGTTTTGCTTTCACTTCCCTTGAGGAGTAACTCTTCATTTATGTCTCATCTCCTTTCTCTCTCAAGGACAAGTAAATTATATAAATATTATTAATATTTGTCAATTAATACTCTAAAAGAAAGAATCTTTTATTATGAAGAATGTACATTATAGAGAAATCATTGAACTTGGAAGGCACAGATTAATGTGCGGTGATGCAACAAGCAGGGAAGATGTGATGAGGTTAATCGGAAATGACACTGTAAATCTTGTACTAACAGACCCACCGTATGGAGTTCGAAGTGTATCACGCAAGACAGGTCAGATAGGGTACAAAGGCAAGATATATCATGAGTGTATAGGAGATTGGGATAAATTCATGTTCCAAGATACATGGAAGAATATTAGAAGTGTGAGCAATGGCTTCGTGATATGGGGAGGTCAGAATTTCACAGATATATTGCCGCCGACCTCAGGGTGGTTATTCTGGGATAAGCAGAAGAATACGGAGAGGTTATCATTTGGAGATGGAGAATTAGCGTGGTCGAATGTGAGCACGAGAATCCGCAAATACAATCATAAATGGAATGGCTTTACGAGAGACGGCAACAAAGAACTGAATGAACGAGTTCACCCGAATCAAAAGCCTGTAGAACTTCACATGAAGATACTTGAAGATTTCTCTAATCCTGATGATGTCATTCTCGATTGCTTCGGGGGTTCTGGTACAACCCTAATCGCATGTGAAATGACTGGTCGAAAATGTCTCATGATGGAAATCAGCCCAGAATATTGCACTATCATCAAAGAACGTTATACAAAATTAACGGAAGGAATGATTCATTTTGCCTCCTGTAACTAGAAAGGGTGATACTTGCACTGGCCATGAATGCTTTCCGCCACGCAATAGCACTTCTGGAAGCAATAACGTTTTTGTGAATGATATACCTGCGCACCGTCAAGGCGACTCGTGGGCAGTACATACATGCACACATCCAGAAGTTCCGCATGGCAGTCATGGCGGCAGTCTTGCTTTTGGAAGTAAAACTGTCTTTGTCAACGGAAAACAGCTCGGACGAATAGGCGATCCTGTATCTTGCGGTTCAAGTGTCGCTACAGGAAGCGGGAATGTTTATGCGGGAGGGTGAACATGAATTATAGAGGTATAAGTTATCCAGTGAGGGCAGGCATAAAAGGACTGTTTAATATTGAAACAGATATTAAGCTCATTGAAGGTAACATCATTCAGATATTAGGGACTCGAAAGGGGGAGCGCGTTATGCTTCCCCTTTTTGGTTCGAGAATTCTTGACTTCATTAATGAGCCTTTAGACCATATCACTTGTGCTTTGCTCAGGTTTGAACTCATTGATGCTATATGCATGTGGGAGCACAGAATCATTCTTGACCGCAAAAACACTACTATCACTCCTTATCCTGAACAGTTCAGAGTCTTGGTTTCCTTAAGATATTTCCTCAAAACATACAACCAAGCTCAAATGCTCATTTTGGAGATTAACCGCAAAGATGAGGTGAAAAAATGGCTAGCTTAAAACGCTTTAATTATATTGATAAAGACCATCAAGCTATTGTTGATGATTGCATCACCAGAATAAAAGAGGTCTATGGCTCACAGTACTGGAATGACTTTGAGGAAGATAATGCTGGGAGAATGCTCCTTGAGGCTTTCGCTTATGTCGCTGATTTACTGCTCTTCTACCTCGATAGGCAGGCTAACGAGACGTATTTACCTACTGCTACTGAGCGTCAGAATATCATTAACATGTGCAAGCTCATCGGCTACACTCCTAAACACGCAAAACCTTCACAGGTCTGCATTACGGTTTCCATAGAGCAGATTCACAGTTCAGATGTCATTCTGCCTTCAGGGTCTTTGCTGGAAACTTCTGACGGATTAACCTTTGAGACACAAAGTGATGCAGTAATTCAAGCAGGGCAGCTATCAGTTGATGTTGAAGCTGCTGAAGGTGAAACTTTAAGCGAAATTGTCGGCACTTCTGACGGAGAAGCGTGGCAAGAGTTTTATTTGCCTCGTTCTGGTGTCATTGAGATTCTTGACGCTGAGATTGCAGGACACTCTTGGACTGTTGTTGATAGTCTCGCTGACAAGTCTGAAAGTGATGAAGTCTTCACTGCTGAAATTGACGCTTGGAGACGCGCTGAACTTTTCTTCGGCGATGGTAAAACTGGCAAAATTCCTCCTAAGGATGAGAGAATTACTGTACGCTACAGAATTGGCGGCGGGCTTGTTGGCAATGTTGCTCCTAATACCATTACTACAATCAGGGACATCGCTACAGATTCGGCAGGCAACAAAATATCTGTCCGCGTTACAAATCATGATTGGGCTTCAGGCGGGGCTGACCCCGAAAGTATAGAGAGTATCAAGCTATGGGCACCTCGATTCTTTGAAACTCAGAATAGGTGCGTTACTCAGATGGATTATGAGACCTTTGCCACTAACTTCAACGGTGTGTGCAAGGCTAAGGCTGTCGTTCGTGAACGTTCGGGTGAAGCTAACGTGATAAGGCTTTATGTTTTGACTTATGGCGTAAAAAGCAATACTGTCGCTATCCCTAACCAGACTCTTAAAGACAATCTGCTCAGCTATCTTAATAGGTATAAGATGCTTACTGATTGGCTTGAAATCGATAATGGTAAATGGAAGCCCGTTGACTTCGCAGGACATATCATCATCTCGGATGGCTTCAATCCCACTGCAATAATTGCAAAAGTCAACAACACCTTAACTGCTCTCATGAACATTGAACTCCATGAAATGGGCGAGCCTTTGCGGATTTCTGATGTCTATGCTGCCATCGATAACATTGAAGGGGTCTTATTCGTTGAACTTACTAGTCCCATGCAGACAATTATTCCTGAGAATAACGAACTGTTAATTTTGGGCAGTATTGACTTCAACGTCAGACTGAAGGGAAGTGCTCCTTATGGGAAGAATTTCTGACATTCTCCCTCCTATTTATCACAATGAACGAAATGATTTAATCAGATTTGTTGATTGCCTTGATGTTGAGCTTAAAGAACTTGAACAAAAGGTGCGTGGCATTACAGACCTTGTTAATGTTGACAAATGCCCAGAAGAAAAACTGCCATATCTTGCAGCTCTCACTAACTGTCCCTTAATGGGGAATAATCCAGCTTTGTGGCGAAGACAAATCAAGAACTGGCCGTATTTACTCAAGATTAAGGGTACAGCTTTAAGTCTTGAGCTGTTCCTCAACTCTATCGACGTTGACCGATTTAACATATATACATTCTTCCGCGATGCTGAAGGTAACTTAGTCGAAGACAAGCCAGAAGGTGCACCTTTTCAAGACTCGGCGGGATTATGGCGTAACATACGTACACACTTTTTTGACCTCGATATTCTTTGGGAAGACGGGCACTATCTTTCTTGGCCACAATGGCACAAAGACTTTCTGCGCAGTATCAATATCTGGCTTACTAGAGCAAAACCATTCCACGCCGAACTACGAAACCTGAACCTTTATTTGCTCAGAGAAAGTTCGCAAAATCTCAGTGTAGGAATTGCTACAGTTCAAGCTGCACATCATGATATAGCTTTTGTTCCAAAAACACAAAGTACAGCATCTCATGTTATCACGATTGGTACAGGCACATTCCAGACAACCAGACATGACATAGCTATAGTTCAGGCTACACACAGCGCAACGGGGCTTGATATTGCGGTAGGAGCAGGAATCGTTCAGGGCGGACATCACGAGGTCGACATGCTGCAGGGCACATCTGCTAACTCAAGCCTTGATGTATCCATAGGCACAGGAACATTCCACACATGGACGCATGATGTTAAACACATACAGGCTACTGAGGCCGTGATTCTGTTATTGCTGTCGGCGCGAATGTGATTCAGAGTGCATGTCATGAGGTGGATATTCAGCAGCACAATTCAGGAAGTGCAGACCTTGATATATCCGTAGGGACTATTGCGTTTCAGAAGATTTCTCATGATGTGAATATACAGCAGGCAATTAAAAGCACAGCAGACGGTGATATTCGTATCGGGGCAAATCTGATTCAGGGAAGTCATCACGATATAGCTATGAAGCAGCCTGTTACGGATAAAACAGAGCTTAATATCCAGATAGGCACAGGGATATTGCAGTCGTCAGTACACACAATAAGCATAGGCATATCAACAATTGCGAAAGCTGAATTTTTCACAGGTACAGTATTAACGCAGGATATTTCACACACAGTAGGCACAAAGCAAGGGAGCGGCGTTGCTGATGAGATTCTTTCAGCTGGATGCGCTGTGTCCTGCGGCATTTACATGCAGATAAAAATGGCAGCTTAACTCTTTAAGGAGGTGATGAGATTGGCGCAATTCGGAGGCATGGAACTTACCAACGCCGGACGAAATATTTTAGCTAAGGCATTGCTGGGAAAAACATTGAGATTCACTCGCGCATGGGCTGGAGACGGTTATCTTCCTGAAGATGTAGATGTTCGTGAAATGACGCAAATAGTCAAACCGCACCGTGAAATGGAGATTGCGGAGATGAGTATTCCTCCGCACATAGGGACGGCAAAAATCACTGTCATTTTAACTAATAAGGAACTTACGACAGGTTTCTTTTTTCGTGAAATCGGACTCTTTGCTGAAGACCCTGACACTGGCGAGGAATTTCTATACGGTTACTGCAATTCTGGAAACACAGCAGACTATATGCCCGGTCAGGACGGCCCTGATGCTGTGTACTACAGGTTTGACCTTACCGTCATTGTGGATCAGGCAAAGAACGTTACAGCGATATTCTCGGATAATCCGCTGGCTGTAACACATACTCAGCTGAACGCACGAACAGATGAAATCTTGAAGCACTGCCGGGAACGAGAGGACTTCCTGCAAAAACAGATTGATGATTTAGCACATGCCAGCATCATGAATTCGCTTGACCATGCAGGACAAAAACACTGGCAGGGATAGGAGGTTAGGACATTGGAATTTGAAAATTATGAATGGTACAAAACTGGCAAAGTAACAGTTCGTCATGGCGACCGCGAGATTATCGGAACAGATACGGACTGGCTGAAAGGCGGCATCAGGAAGGGTGATGTATTCGTCCTTGACAATGTGCCTTATGAAATTGACGAAGTAATCGGCAGTACGAGTCTTTCACTAGTGAAGGAATTTGCCGGTGAAAGTGCAGGCGGCAAGGATTATGCCATTATTCCGCGAGCAAAGGCGGTATTGCTTTCAGAACTTGCATTGAATCTCGCACAGACGGTTAAGAACTGGAACACGCGGGAAGCATCATATCAGGAACGATTCAGAAATCTTGAGAATCGTACACAGGTCATCGATACGCTCGGACTGTACATTGATGATGACGGTGATTTATCGCAGGGTGATAGTCAGCGGACTTCCCTGCTATCGATACTGAGTGCACCCGTAGCATCAAGTGCAGATACACAGCAGATGCTGGATGAAGTATTTTCCGGCAGCAACGGTTAAAGGTCTTAACGCAGGAGAGATTCTGCATTGAGATAAATAAATTATTCATTGGAGGTAACAAGTTATGCCAACAACATATGATGTTGAGAGTTTTACGAAGTTAGGCGCACTGAAACAGTTAGCAGAGAGGACAGCGAGTGAGATTGCGAAGGCCTCCGCAACAGCTGGAGACGGCATCAAGTACGTGGGAGTATCAGGAAACACGATAAGTTTCTGGAAGGACGCATCACACACAGGGCCAGCAGATTTTACGGTAGACTTTCCGACAGAACTATTCCTTGATCAGACAAGGACAACGTTTGTGTCTAATTTTGCGTTTACAGCAGCAGCATATCCCGGAGCAGTGAACCCCAGCCTTGACGGAAAGCCTGTACTTGTCTTCGCGGTCAAGACGACAACGGACAGAACGAGCGGAACTGTTGATGATTCATATGCCTATTCATTCATGGACATGTCAACTCTCGTCGATACGTACAGCGTGAAGGCCGGAGACAGCACGAAGATATTGACAATCAA
This sequence comes from uncultured Synergistales bacterium, assembly GCA_905235735.1. GTDB lineage: Bacteria > Synergistota > Synergistia > Synergistales > Aminobacteriaceae > JAFUXM01. The sequence continues at coordinate 3,310 of CAJOMU010000030.1, read as the reverse complement.
CGGCTATGAGGTAGAAGTTCACATTTCATCAGCAGCGAACAACGCGATTGAAGTCAAGAATGACGGCCTTTACGTGAGCACAGAAAACAAAGCTGACAAAGTAGCGAACGCAACAGCCGGACATCTTGCAGGACTTGATGCGAACGGCAACCTGATAGACAGCGGATCAGGAATAGCAACGACATCGGAAGTAACGGCAATGCTGAACGAGGTATTTGGCACACCGGCACAGGACGGCGATTAACGAAAAGGGCGGGCTAATCCCCGTCCAAATTTTTGGGGGTGAGATAAATGAGCAATGCAACCCTGAAAGAACACTTATTGCTATGTGCCCAAAGATCGAAGACGTACACGAATGTACAAGTACTTGAACTAAATGAAGCTGTAGTAGCTGTACTTGAGGAGATAATAACTGCACTAGAGGGCAAGGCAGATGCAGAAAGTGTGAATACAGCCTTAGCGAGTAAAGCAGATGCTCAGGCTATGACTACAGCTCTGAACACGAAAGCGAACAGTACGAATGTGAGTCAGGCATTGGCACTGAAAGCGAACACAGTCGATGTGCAGAGTGCTCTTGCATTCTTTAACGCGGCTGGATTGTACGTAGACAAAGACGGAGACATAGCACAGGAAGATTAGGAGGAAAAAGAAAGTGAGTAAATTATTCACGGAAGATACAGCGCAGGCAATGCTTGCGGAGATGAAGAAGCAGAATAATTATCTTGCACAGCTGACATGTGAAGGAACGAAGGCGTTATCAGAGAGCAGCGGAGCCGGACTTCACAATTCATTTTTCAGAGGCAAGAACTTAGGCAGTGCATTAACAGCGGCACAGAGTGCAGCGATTCGAGCAGGGACATTTGATGATATGTTCGTGGGCGATTTCTGGCCTATGGAAGTAACATACACGTACAAAGATGCGAATGAAGTAGACCAGACAGTAAAAGCGACAGTAACATTCCGCATAGCAGGCTGTGATTATTACTTAGGCACAGGAGATCTGGATTCAGGATTAACGGCACATCATCTAGTGATAGTGCCCGACACAGTGCTTTACGGAGCGCGAATGAACCCAACAGATACAACAGAAGGCGGATATGTTGGCAGTGAGATGTACACGAAGACCCTAGCACGAGCGAAGGCATTAATCAATGCGGCATTCGGCAGCGATCATATCCTGACGCACAGGGAGGCATTATGCAACGGAGTAACAGACGGTAAGCCCTCAGTATATCCGAATGGACATGCCTGGTTTAACAGCACGGTAGAGTTGATGACGGAGCAAATGGTATACGGCGGGAAGGTATTTGCGCCAACATCTGATGGTGATGTAGTTCCAAGTCTGTATACAGTGAGTAAGTCTCAATTGCCATTATTCACGTACAGGCCCGATATGGAAAGTACACGCAGTGATTGGTATTGGCTGAGAGATGTTGTGTCAGGTCTGTTTTTCGCCGATGTCGGCTATGATGGTATTACGTACGGCATTCATGCGTCTAATGGTACCGGCGGCGTGCGTCCTGCTTTCCTTATCTATTAAAATCAGTAAATCTCACAGGGTTTATCCCTGCCGCTTGCCGGCAGTCGCTGCATAATTTTTTTACGGAGGGTGTTTATTCTGTCTAATATTCCGAAAAGCAAAAGGTCTGAATCTAAACTTGAAGCTCTGCATTCGGCTTATGAGCTGCGGAGAAAAATTACTGCTGAACTCATGGTTACACAAGTATTTTATGACGCATGGAACGAATGACGGCTATATTCTGCTCGGTGATTTTTCGGGATATTATGCGAATATTCCGCACGATAAATGCATGGAGGTTTTGGAGCATTTCCTGACTCGCTCACTCAATAACCCCGAAGAACTGCGAATTACTCTGTGTCTACTATCTGAGATGTTCAAGAGTTTTCGGGTTGATGTCAGCAGATTTTCAGATGAAGAGATTCAGAAATTCAGAGACAGCAAAGTTGACCAGATGCTTAATCTGAATGCAAATCCAGAAACCTTAACGGGAGAAAAATTTCTCGATAAGGGCGTTGATATTGGCAATCAGAATTCTCAGAGCATAGGATTAATCTATCCTTATAGGTTCGATAATTACGCGAAGATTGTTGCGGGCATTAAGGGCTATGGAAGATACACTGATGATTTCTATGCAATATCAGACAGCCGCGAGGAATTGAAAACTTTGCTTGACGGACTTCGTGAAATCGCAAAAGATTTCGGGCTTATTCTAAATGAGCGCAAGACTAGAATTGTAAAACTCTCCAGCTTTTACCGGCACTTGCAGAATGGGTACAGCCTTACGGAAACAGGACGTGTGATTCGCAAGATTAACCCTAAGAGCATAACGAGAGAACGCAGAAAGTTGAAGGCATATAAGAGGCTTCTTGATGCAGGAACAATAAGTTATGAGGACATCGAGAACATATTCAAAAGCTGGATGGGCGGCAACTATAAGAGGATGTCGCACCGCCAGATATACAACATGTCAGAAGTATATATTAAATTATTCAGGAGGAGACCAAAATGGAAAAAGGGACATTCACGGTTACGCTGGCTGATGGAACACAGCTCGGCGGATTGGAACTGAACGGAAATAACTTCATAAGCAAGACGGAAGTAACACCGGCAACATTCGCGGGTAAGCTGTCGAAGGTAACAATAAGCGGCGATGCTGAAGCAGACGCAGCAGGGCTTATCGGGACGCATGAGCATATGGAACTTGTGCAGGTCAAGAAGTACGGTGATGAATGGTGGTTCATTCTGCGTAAGATGAGCGCGGCTGAACTCGAGAGAATGCAGAATCGCGGAGACATAGATTATATCGCGATGATGACGGGCGTAACACTTTAGGAGGTGAGAATCATGTTCGAGAAAATCAAGAAGTATTATGAAAGCGGCGTATGGAATGAACAGAGAGTACGTGAGGCAGTAGCGAAGAACGTAATCACGGCGGAAGAGTTCAAGAAGATCACAGGAAAGGGATTACTCGGATAACAACCGGGCAATTTTTTTTGTGGGGAGGCTCATTGCGAGCTTCCCTACTTTTTTACGGAGGTGTTATTTATGGCTAACGATACAAAGAACTTCAAAGTCTCGGAATTCACTTGCAAATGCGGCTGCGGCTTTGATGACATTGACCAACGCGTTATCAACATGTGTCAGATCATTCGCGACGCTTTAGGCGTTCCTGTTCATGTCAACTCTGGGTGCAGGTGCGAAAAGCATAATGCAAACGTTGGAGGCGTAAGGAAGAAATACGATAAGGCTGGTAATCTCCTTTCAAAAGGTTCTAACCACATGTACGGC
>CAJOMU010000029.1 GCA_905235735.1 uncultured Synergistales bacterium | reverse complement strand
GCCAGAAGATTCATCAGAAACCCCAGAAGATAGTGAAACTCCCGGAGACAGTGAGGAACCGAGTGGAAATATTAACATTCCTGGTTCATCCGGCGGCGGATGCGATACAGTAACAGGAAGCATTATGTTACTGGGACTTGCTGGATTAGTATTCACACAGATAAAGAGACAGAGATAATCACAGAAATAAAAATAGAAGCCTCCGTTAAATTCGGGGGCTTTTTTGATTCAGCGTTACATCATGAGAGGTGTTGACGTTCCTCTATAATCTTGCGTGTATTACTCTCTATGTGCTTTTCATTCTTTGTCGTAAGCATGAAAAATTCACGTATCCTTTCACGGCTGTAATTGCCGCTGATGAGTTCTGCTCTGAAAATGAAATGATACGCGGCAGCAGATGAGAATTCATCAATCTCTGAACCTTGCAGCATTCTTCTCGCCAGTTTCATTATGAGGTCATGATGTTGGTCTATAAGTCTCACCATATCTCCGAGTGTGTTTATGCCAAGAAATTCAATCAATGGAAGCTGACTGGCTGGGCTTCGTTCTAAGATACCTGCGTTCGTGATGGCCGCAATCTCTTTCAGTAATTTGCGGTAAGTATCATTGTGAGATGTGAATTCAGAAAGTGTGATTTTGTCAAAGAATATCTCATCTGAATTTTGATTCGCGATTTTCTGTTTTACAACAGCATTGTAGTCTTCAAGATTTTTCCTGATGTCAGAAAACATATCATCGGCAGTTTCAAGCAGGCTTGCCGCTTTTGAAAATTCCCTTCTTATGTCTCGCGGCACTTCAATTTCCGTCTTATAGCCCAGATCATGCTCTATTTCTGCCCAGCTATGCTGAAGAATTGTCTTGATTTGAATCTCAAACCAGAGAGTGCTTAATTCACCGTAACTTTCAGGAAGTGCACATACATAATGTACAGCAACATAACCGAATGATTTTGCATCGATAATCTTCCTTTTGTCCTTTGACCTGTTCCAGTCGACTACGAAATGTTCGCTGATAAGTTTTGCAGTTAAATCTACATCGTCTGAGAAATAGCATATAACACGAAATCCTAATACATCATAGATTTCATAAGGGCTGCTGTAAAGATCAGGTTTCCTTTCGAGTTTCCCCTTGATTGAATCTATCGTCTTAATGCGATGCGTTATATGTATCAGTGATACGTCATTCAGAAGAATTTTATGCAAGAGTTCATCAGCAGTGTCTCCAAGATTTTTATATCTATCAATCAGAGCCTGAATTTCAACATTGTCTTCATGCATTGCTTTTATCCTCGTCAATCATAATTGAATCATAACACTGTTAGTATTCAGAGCACTAGTGTATGATACTTCCTTCGAAAGTCCGATCAGTATGCGTATTCCAAGATGCGAAACTTTATCTTCATTTCTGAAAATCGTGAACCATTTCGTTAAATCAAATGCCTTTCCGTCATCCCTGAAACGAAGTATTAATTTATCCTTCACAATTGAAATATTGACCTCCGCACTTTGATCCTTTCTTGAAAATCCATATCTGACTGCATTCATTCCAAGTTCCTCAATGCACAGAGACACATATATTGCATGTTTTCTGCTCAATCCGTTTCTGAGGCAGAATTCGTATGCAAGGCGTGATACATCTATAACATCTTCTTCTGATGAAATTGTCCGCCTTAAACGATATTCAGGTGAAACTCCGAAGCCTGAGGGAAGAAATAACATCTGCCTGATAGTGTGAGGGAACTGCTTTTCATGTATCACTGCCATTATGATAATCGTAACTGACAGCATAAGTTCACTGACAGGGAATGCTGCCCATACTCCTGCAATCCCAAAGAAACGGCCAAGTACATATGCTGACACTACAAGAAATATCAGCCTTTGAAATACCGAAAGTACATGAGATCTCTTACTGTCTCCTATAGCCTGAAAGTAATTCATGTAAATCTCATTGAACGCAAGAAACGGAAGCCTGAACGCATAAAACTGCATACACATGGCAGTGATTTCAACCGCTGATTTCTGCTTATCGCCAAGATAGAACAACGCAATTCTTTCAGCTCCAAGCAGGCACAATAACGCTATGGCAGTAACACCGAATAATACATATCTGAACGAGATACGAAGTGTTTCTGAAAGATCATCTTCATTCTCTTCACCGTAGAAGATTCCGCACATTAACGCAACTACATCACCGCAGCATGTTCCGAGTAAATCAAGAAAATCCGATGCGCTGTTCTGAACTGACAGGGCAGACATTGCAAAAGTTCCGCCGATGGATAAGACAAGATGATTGATTAACACAGGACGGAAAACATTACATAACCGTCTTGTTGCTTTAGGCAGTCCCTTGCTGATGACTTCGCCCGTGATTCCCCATTTGAGATTGAATAATGATAATCTCAATGCAGTTTTCCCAGTAACGAAATTATACATTAGTACAGCCAGTGCAGCATAATAGCTCAGTGATGTTGCAAGTCCCATTCCGAACATATCGCCGTTCAGATAGAATATGTTGAACATATCACCGCATAAATTGACTGCCGCAGTTGCAAAGACACTCAGACTTACATTGTTGAATTTACCCTCAAGCTGAAGGAAGATCACCAGAACATTACCCATTACGATTGCAGGAACTCCCAGCAGAAGACCAAGAAGATATTTTCTCACTATCGGGAATAATTCTCCTCTTGCACCTAATATGCCGGCAAATTGATTCACGAATAATATTCCGGTCAAAGCAGCTCCCACAGACAAAGCCATTCCTAAAATGCATGTGATTGAGAATATCTGATTTGTATTCTCATTGTCTCCATTGCCTATCATGTGAGATGCTACTGTCAGTGCACCTGATGAAAGAACTGCACTTAGAATGCCGGTAATGGAAAAGAACGGTTTCGATATTCCGAAAGCTGCTATTGATTCAGCTCCCAGAAAACGACCCGTAAGCATTCCGTCAACACTTGCAGCAACTACATTCGCTAAATCTGCGATGATCATTGCTGCAAGTGATGTTCTGAAAATATTTCTCAGAATGTTATTGTTCATTTACTGCAAAATTTGCGACACGTTCAAGCATTCTGTTTCGGTCGAGAGGTTTAACGTTCTCAACTATCCATTCACGCATTTCAGATCCTTCAGGTGTGTCCTGAGACGCAGAGAGAAAATCAAGCTCAACATTCAACTCTTCGGCTACATCATGTGCGAGTAACGGCCACACTTTGCCAATATCACCTACTATAGGCATACTGTGTTCATGACGTGCGAACGCTGACATTTCCATTCTGAAGGGAATTTTTGCGGCTTTCGTTTTGGGTAATCCCTTATCGATTGCTTCCTGTACCGTTTCATTCAGCTCTACGGCTCTGCGTAAATTCTCATCGAGGTCAATTCGTACAAGGCTCTTCTCTCGAAGATTATACGTTGACTGTCCTGACCACCATGCCCATATTCCATGACCTGTGTAGCATTCAAACGGCCCGTCATGAATCTCCTGCGTCAATGCAACTGCACTCTCTATTATCACATCACATGACGCTAGCATTCTTGATATTCTCATTGAACGTTCTGATACTGGAATCGAATCACCGATTGACATTCCAACTGCACCGCCTCCCACTAACTGCGGTATCGTTACGAGTACAGGTACATTCCTTTTTGCAGCAGCTCCGAGCATAGTATGTTCATCACATCCCCAGCCTGCAACACGTTCAAATGGAAGTCCGTACATTCTTGCGAGACCTAATACTTCATGTGCAAGTCTCTCTGTACGAAGTCCCATAGGATAGGCCATGTTTCCAGCAGCCTTTATGATTTCGTTCTGATGAGGCAGACTTTCTCCTCTTGAAAGCAATTCATCATCAAGAGGCATTTCACGTTTCAGTGCTTCAATCTCAGATTCATTCATGCACGTGAACTCGAAGACATCTCCGCGAGGCATTTTCGACATGTCCATTCCCAATGCACGAGCATCAACACGATATACACGGTCAAGTGAACCTGCCATTTCGTGGGCAATTACTGCTGAACTCGTTGATACTGCATCGACTATACCGACGCGAATCAATTCTGCTATCAGTGTCGTAACTCCTTCATGTATGTTAGGCCCTGAACCTGTTACTACCATGACATGGCCGCCATTCTTCTTAACGTCTATTATGCGTCTGACTGCATCATTCAAACTCTTCAATGAACGTTCATCAAGAGTTGACCTGAAGTGATCGAGCTGTGAAAGTCCAAATAAATTTTTTGCCATAATAAAACCTCCTCATATGAATATTATCACTCTGAGGAGGCATTTCATTATTCACTATTGATTCATGAGTTCTTCCGCAAATTCGATTCGTTCAGTTTCATTCATCTCTGCATAACGTTCTAGTATCTTCGGGTCATTCGCAAACTCGAAAGCCTTTCGTCTTGTATCATATATCTCCGTGTATCTCTCAATGAACATCTCAATCACGTGCGCCTCTATAACGTCCCAGTACACTAACGGAAGTTCATTGCTGTATATGCTCTGATTTCGTTCATGAAGGATTTTCCGCACATCTGATTCTGCTTTCCATGCCATTGATGCAATATCATATATGCTCCATGCTAAGAGTACCTGACCTACAACAGGAACGTTATCGCTTATGAGTGTTCCTAATGCACCTGATGTGAACTGCTTGTAGATTTCTGCTCTCTCTACATACTTATTGATGTAAGCTGCAAAATCCTTCTGGAATTCTGAGATGTCATCTTGGCCTCCTGCTTTGATATTAAGATTCACATCATAGGATTCAATGTGAAGATTCTTTCTGAGATACGCGCGGACGATTGGATTTTTGACTGACGAAATCACGAGGGAACTTACGCGGTTATGAAAAGTTTCAAGCTCACGGTGAAGTTCAATCGTGAATTCTGATTCAAGTTCACCGAGAAACATGTTGTAATCTTTCGCAATCTTTGAGGCTACATTCTGCTGTATCTTGTTGATTACACGCCCTGCATTGAGGCCAAGCTGTAAACTCTTAGTTCCCCATAACATTTTTTTCGTGCGTGCGTTTATTGATTCATCTACTGCCTTCGTCAGCTTATCCGGCAATGAAGACTTCTGCCAGTGTTCAGAATACAGATGAAGGAAATCATTTCTCGTCATAGTGAGGCTGTTCTGAAGTATCAGCATGTCCATATCTGACACTGAGAGATTCAGATTTGAGACCGCGATATTCAGATGATCTTCACGTTCTGATTCTGTGCTGGTGTGAAGTTCAGCGAATGATGAACGATTGAACATGAAGACTAGAATCAATGCACACAGAAATCTTTTCATGACTTCCTGCCTCTGAGATGTACGAACCAATAAATGAGACCTACGAAACATGAACCTCCGATTATATTTCCCAGTGTAACGGGCAAAAGATTATTCGTGAACATTGTGCTCCAGTTCAATGAATCAATTGCACTCTGTGATACTCCTGCTTCAAGTGCTTTCGACACATATAACGTATTGCACTTCGCGAATATGCCAGCGGGGATATAGTACATGTTAGCTATGCTGTGTTCAAATCCTGATGCTACGAACATACATATCGGAAAGAATGCACAGAATATCTTGCTGATACCTTCCTTAGCTCCGAATGAAATCCACACTGCAAGACATACAACCCAGTTGCATAATACGCCGAGCACGAACGCATTCATGAATGATAGATTTACTTTGCCTGCCGCAGCCTTAATCGTGAACCCTCCGAGTAAACCGCCGCTATAATTCAATTGACCAGACCAAGAGATGAGAAATGCAATTAGAATCCCGCCTGAAAGATTCCCAAAATAAACCACAATCCATGATCGCAATAATTGAAGCACAGTTATCTTTCGTTCAGCGAGTGCCATAATCATCAGACAGTTCCCCGTGAATAATTCTGCACCTGCAAGCAGCACGAACATCAACCCGACTGGAAAGATTAAACCTCCGATGAGTCTTCCGATACTGACGTTTACGATTGTATGTGAGGCCATGTTAGCGGCCTGTGCTCCGAAAGCTATGAATGCACCTGCCAGAACACCCAGCACGAATTGATTCATGACTGAGAGATTAGCTTTCTTCACTCCTGCATTAACTGTGAATTCCGCTATCTCTGACGAACTCAGAAAGTTATTCTGCATTGTATTACCCCATTTCCGAAAATATTTTCCTGATATACTAGCGTAAAAATTCAAGGATGTGTTGAATGATGAATATTTTACCCGAAAACGGAGATGTAATTTCTGTAGACAGAGGACTATATAAGCATTATGGTATTTATGTTAAAGGAGGAAAAGTGATTCATTACACTGGTGCGAATGGCCCTGATGATTTCAACGGTGTAGTGCGTGAAACAACTCTTGATGAATTTCTGAACGGCTCAGAAAATTTCAGCGTATGCAGATTTCCAAAACAACCAGAGAGATGCGATTCATCATATGACAGAAAGCACATCGTCTTCTCGATATGGCAGGCAATAAAGAACTTAAAGCTCAAAGATTATCACTTATATTCAGGAGATGAGACAGTCAGACGTGCAAGGAGCAGATTAGGTGAAGGGGGCTACAACCTCGCAATGAATAACTGTGAACATTTTGCTGTATGGTGCAAGACGGGCATAAAAGATTCTTCGCAGGTTAATCATGTTCTTGATGTCATCACTTATCTTCTGGGCTAAACGGTTCATTCCATGTCGGAAAATATAATCTAAGGTGCGTAACATCTCTCAATGCATCATCAACCTTCCCTGATACTTCCGGCATCATCTCCCAGTTCCCTCCGTCCCTCCTGCACAAGATAAGCGGCCTCCTTCCGTAATGGCTCCATAAGTCCGGCAGCTTATCATTCAACTGTGCACCAGGTACTAACGCACTCCTGAATAATGGCATATGTCCTTCAAGGTCTGGCATATCTGGCAGTGGTGCAATTATCATCCATTGCGTTAATACCCATGCGTTAATCATCTCAGTAGACGTTAATGCATGTTTCAGCGGCATAATCTGAATTCCTCCCAGAGTATCACGTGGTGCAGTCGCAACATCAATCACTCCTGAATGAGACGCTCTTATCCTTCCGCGATTCTGATATATACTTCCTCCGAAACGTCCTACTCCGTGAACAGGTCGTATTACCCTCGCAATAACTTTCGGCCCTCCCGAAGCATATGCGATTACCCTTCCGGCTGGACGATTCTCTATGTCGCACATGTATACGCCGCTTTCAGATGATAATGATGTCCGTATAATCAGCGTATCGTTCTCCTCTGGAACATCTGTAAGTTCATGTTCAGTACCGTCATGCATAATCGTTACCTTTGAACCTGTCAGAGGTGCAAACCCTCCGAATATTCCCGTCCCCGCAGGCATGTCCAGTGAGAAGAATGAACCTCTTGATGCCGCAGGTGCAACTGTAACTGAAGGTACAAGACTTATAATTCGTCCTCTGTCATTCTCGACACGAATCAGAATATGAATCGCATTCACAGCTGATGCACATACACTTGAAGGACTAGACCATTTACTCGCAGTGTAAGCAGGCCAGTTAGTTTTTGAAGGTGTCATCAGGACTTGGCCAAGCGAAATAATTTCCCCGTTTGGCATTACGGCTTGAACTTCTGAACCTGCATGACAGGGTATACGAAGCTCAATGAACCTCTCTGACGCATAGCACGAACACGAAACGCAAAATAAAATCAGAACAGCAAATATAAACTTTTTCATCATGGTATAGGTGCAAACCATACAGCCCAGACATTGCAGACTGCGTGATAAATTATTGACGGCATAACAGAACCTCCCCTTAAACGTAAGACTGCCATAACCAAACCTGGAAAAAATGTAGCTACACGTAACCAGCCCGTGAGAACGATTAAATGACTTAATGCGAATAACAGTGTCGCAAGAAATATCCCGATGTATATTCCCGTCTTCCGAATCAAAATCGTCTGAAGCCATCCCCTAAAGAACGTTTCTTCAATGAATGCCGCAGCTATTCCTCCTCCAAGCTGATCTATTGCCTGCCACAATGACGGACTTTTCAATCCTCGTCCACCCCATTCATACGGCCAGTGCAATGATACGAACGTCAAAGGCACAAGCGTAACCAGCAATGCAATCAGAACATCACGTTTTGATTCGCGTGTGAGAAACCATTTCAGTCCGTAATCTCTCTCGTCTTCATGTCTGAACTTGCACCATTCATACGGAAAGTACAGCATGAAGGCAGCTACGAGAAGACCAATTAGAATATACATGAACTATAACACTTTCAACGCATCACTGATGAACTGAACGGCATTATTGATGTATGTTGCGATATAGAATCGATTCACATAGAGTGCTGCTGATATTTTCCAGAGTGCTATTATTACAGGTACAGCCACTATGAATGCGCCGGTCTTGTAGAGTATCTTTGACGGAATTTTTCCCCATTGCTCGAATAACTGATCAACAAGCCAGCCCATAACCATAAGTGCGAATCCAAGAAGCCAAATTGAAAGTGCAAGTACAATCTGAGTGTTCACGACGCGCAAAATAAATCAGCTCCAAAAATAATTTTTTGAAGATATTATACGGTAAAATTCTTTATGTGATAAACTTTGCAAAATAAATTTTTGTAGGAGGATTTATTAATTGATGAAGAAAAAATTTTTTGCAGTACTGATATTCATATTCATTCTATCGTGTGCGGCTTATGGTGCAGAGGCTGAGACGGGAGACAAAATAGTAGCCCGCGTTGGCAGTTCCGACATCACAGAACGTGAAGTGCTTGAATTCATTCAGCCGTTCGGACAGCAGGCAATGATGATGTATGCAGATGAACAGGGACGCAAAATGATTATCGATGACGTAATCACAATGAGACTTTACGCACTTGATGCCGAAGCCAATGGTCTCGATAAGACACCTGAATTCATTGCGACACTTGAGAACACTAAACGGGCAATGCTCGCACAGGCGGCAATGAAGAAGCAGATTGATGGACTCACAGTAACTGATGAGGACGCGAAGAAATTCTACGATGAGAATCCGACACTCTTTGTTCAGCCTGAGAAGATACATGCGCGTCATATTCTGGTGAGCGGTGATGAAAATCTCGCAAAGGTTCAGGAAGAATTGAAGACGAAATCATTCGATGTAGTAGCAAAAGAGTACTCAATCGATACGGGAAGTGCAGTGAACGGAGGAGATTTAGGCGAATTTCCGAAGGGCGTAATGGTTCCTGAGTTCGAGAATGCAGCGTTTGCACTCAAGAATCCTGGTGATGTATCAGAACCGGTTAAAACACAATTTGGGTGGCACATCATTAAACTAGAGGGACGTACTCCGGAATCAAAAGTTTCATTTGATGAAGTGAAGGCGAGAATCATTCAGGAACTCAGAGAGAGAAATACACAGGAAGCATTGCAGAATAAAGCGAAGGAACTTGAAGACAAATATAAAGTTGAAAGGTTCTAATGCATTAAGAGAAAACAAAAACCCCTCGCATAAAAACGGGGGGTAATTTTTTTTTATTTCAACGATTCTAATCTTTCATGGCCTTCACGAATTTGTTGCTCCACCTGCTCAAATCCAGTTCCGCCGTAAACATTCCTACGTCTGACGCTCTCTTCAGGGGATAATATTTTCATCATAACCCAGTCAGCTTTGGGTATATGTTCCTGAATGTCTCCAACTCTTAGCTCACCGAACGCAAGATGATTCTCAATGCACCAGCCTATAAACCTGCCTACAATAGCATGAGCCTCACGGAAAGGGATTCCCTTCATCACGAGATATTCTGCAATGTCCGTAGCTAGTGAATATCCCTTATAGATTCCTGAGAGCGCAACTTCTTCATCAACTTCAACTTCATCAATCAGTGCCGCAATAATCTTCATGACACTTTCAACCGTATCAATCGAAGCCCATAGACCTCGCTTGTCCTCCTGAAGGTCTCTGTTGTATGTCATGGGAAGTCCCTTCAGGTTTATGAGCAGGTCTATCATGTTACCTATAACCTGTCCTGTCTTGCCGCGCGATAATTCTAATACGTCAGGGTTCTTCTTCTGAGGCATCATGCTTGAACCAGTGCAGAATGAATCAGGCAGAACGATAAACGCAAATTCCTGAGAGTTCCATGTGATGAGGTCAGTGCATAGACGCGAAATATGAATCATGAACATGCTCGCGAAATAATGATAGTCCATCATGTAATCACGAGATGCAACTGTGTCCAGACTATTGCGTGTAGGCTCAGTGAATCCTAAAAGCTGAGATGTCATTTCACGATCAAGAGGAAATGTTGAACCCGCGAGTGCACCTGCACCTAACGGACATTCATTGAGTGCATCAAGTGCAAATTGTAAGCGTGAATAGTCGCGGATGAATGCCTCAAACCATGACAGCCAGTAATGACCCATTGAGATTGGCTGTGCCTGCTGCATATGCGTATATCCGGGAATTATGATGTCTATGTGTCTCTCTGATGCATTGAGGAATGCACGTAAGAGATTGCGCAAATCATCTTTGAGTGAATGAAGACGCTTACGCAGATATATTTTCGTTGTTGTTGCAACCTGATCATTTCTTGAACGTCCTGTATGTAATTTTGCTCCGAGAGGTTCAATCTCAGTCAGTCTTGCCTCAATGTTCATGTGTACATCTTCAAGTGATTCTGACGGTGTAAATTTCCCTTCCTGAATCTCATTCAATACCTCATGAAGTCCTGCCTCAATCTTCGATGCTTCTTCTGAACTCAATATGCCAGTCTTGCCGAGCATTTTGACGTGAGCGATACTGCCTTCAATATCAGCTTCATACATTCTCCAGTCAACATCAAGAGACTGTGTGAACTTCTTCACGATTTCTGCTGTATCCTGTTTGAATCTTCCGTGCCACATTTTTAATTTCTCCTGAAAAATTTCGCTATGCATTCAACGAGTGCTTCCTGTTCCTGCGCCCTTAATCCAGGAAATACAGGCAATGCTAAAACTTCACGACTGAGCATTTCACTCACAGGGAAATCACCTTCATGATAGCCGAGATACTTGAAGCATGGCTGAAGGTGCAATGATAACGGATAGTAGACGCGGACAGCAAAACCGTTTTCGTTCAGATAGTTCATGAGTTCATTGCGCTTTGAGGTTACACGTATCACATACTGATGATATATGTGCCTGTTGTGTTCAAGTTCACTGGGAACAATCACAACATCATTAAGGGCATGTGCGTTGAACAACAGCCTGTAATATTCTGCGAGCCTTCTTCGTTCTTCGTTCCATGTTTCAAGATATTTCAGTTTAACGTCGAGGATTGCCGCCTGAATTGAATCGAGCCTGCTGTTTATGCCAATTTCATCATGATAGTATGTCTCACCTGAACCATGAACACGAAGCCGTTTCAATCTTTCAGCTTTCACTTTGTCGCGTGTGATTACCATTCCAGCATCACCGCACCCGCCGAGATTTTTTGTCGGGAAGAACGAATAGCATCCAACATCACCAATCACACCCGCACGTAAAATCTTTTTCCCGTCATCAACTATTCTGCATGCACCGAACGCCTGAGCAGCATCTTCAATTACAGTTATGCCTTTATCATGAAGTTCATCAATCACATTCTCGAATGCGCAGACCTGTCCGAATAAATGAACTGGTAAGAATGCTTTTGTCTTTGAGGTTATGCGTTTCATTGCATCGTTTATGTCTATGTTGTATGTGTTCGGGTCAACATCAGCGAACACGGGTTTAGCTCCCAGTCTTGCGATAGCTCCTGAAGTTGCGAAGAATGTGAACGGTGTTGTGATTACTTCATCGCCTTCATGAATATCTGAGGCCATGAGTGCGAGCAATAAAGCATCAGTTCCAGAGGCACAAGACACGCATGAACCTTCAGGGACTTCAAGATATTTCTCGCAGTGAGTTTCAAAGTCTTTAACGTCCTGGCCAAGAATGAAACTCTGATCGTCAAAAATTTTCTTGAGTCTCGATTCTATTTCGGGTCTTATGCTTTCAAATGAGCGTTTTAAATCTAAAATTGGTACTGCCAATTACAAATCATCTCCTGTATTTATTTTCCCCTTTTTGTGTCATATTCTCCTGTTTCATGATTCTCTGGCAGCAATATATTCGACGGGTCTTTTATCCAGTCCATGATACTGCCCCTGTAGTTTTTGATTTTCGCAGGTGAGAACCTCAAGCTCTTTATCAGTGCATCAGCAAACCTTCCCGAATCTGCTCCTGTATTGCAGTACACTATTATAGTATTCTCTTTGACAACTCCATGTGCCTCCAGTTCGGAAGATGCAGAATCATTTTTCAGGTTCGCAAGAGGGAATGATATTGCTCCAGGTATATGTCCTCCTGGAATGCCGGAACGCGGTGATTTCCCTTCATACACTCTCTCAGGTCTGACATCAACGAGAACATAGCCTGGTTCATTTGCATGAGCTTTAACGTAATCCCTCGTTACATCTTCAATGTGAGGTTCAAAGTATGAGAATATGAATGTGCCTGTGAATACGAACATAAATATTATGGGTGCAATAACTTCCAGCCTATGAGATTTCTTCATGCAATGCTTTCCTTTCCTTTTACAATTTAAATTTAATTATGCAAGATAGTATATCTTATTGTCTAATCTAACTAAGATTTTGAGCGGTCTGTTAATGCATTTCAGAATTCAGATTAATTCATGTATAATTAGCCGCATAATTGCATATAAATAATTCAGAGAAGGGAGAAATTAAGCATGCCTCCAAGAAAGAAAACGGAAGACTCATCAGCTATAGAATCAACAGAACCGAAGAAAACAGTGAAGCGTACCAGAAAGGTTAAAGCCGAAGCAGAAGAGCCTGTTACCCCAGTATCAGAGCCTGTAACAGAAGAAGCTCCGAAGAAGAGAGGACGCAAGCCAGCAGTGAAAAAGGCAGAACCTGAAGTGAAACCTGAAGTAAAAGAGGAAGCACCGAAAGCTGAAGTGAAAAAGGAAACACCGAAGGCTGAAGTTAAACCTGAAGTTAAACCTTCACCTGCAAAGAAAAATTTAACACCTGAACAGCAGGCAAAACTTGATGATTTGTTCTTCAAGCTATGCATGTCAGAAGACGAAGAGGATATACCCAAAGCAATTAAGGCATTGAAGCTCGGAGCAAATCCCAACATTAAGGATGCGACCGACAACACAGCACTTATGTGGGCAGCAGGTCAGGGACATACAGCACTTGTAGAGGCACTCATAGAGGCTGGAGCAGACATAACAGCACAGGACAGCAATGGATTAACGCCGGTATTCTGGGCATCGCGTTTAGGCTGGATAGGTTCGGTTGTGGCACTCATAAGAGCAGGAGCAGATGTGAATGTTCCCAACTCAGTCGGAAGAACGCCGTTAATGGCAGCGGTACGAAGCAGAAGTATTTCTACGATAATTGCATTGCTGAAGGCAGGAGCAGATGTAACAGCGAAGGATCGTAACGGAGTAACGGCTTTGATGTTTGCGGTTACACGAGGGATATTCAACATCATAGCTCTTCTTCTCAGGGGAGGTTCTGACATCAATATTGTCAGTAATGACGGCGATAATCTTCTGCATAGTGCTGCTATATCTGGGAATCCAAAGTTGATTTCGACATTAGTCAAAAAGAACAACTTTGACGTAAATGCACAGAATAATGCAGGTGAAACGCCTTTAATGCGTGCAGTAAGATGCGGAAAATGGAAGTTCACGGCTTTTATAATCAGTTATGGAGCGGACATCAATCTCAAGAATAACGAAGGCAAAACCGCAATGGACATAGCTGTTGAAGTTGAACGTCCTGACAAAGTAGAAGCGATTCTGAAGGCCGCAGAAAAATACAAAATCGAGCAGGAAAAAAGAGCAAAGAAAGCAGCAGCTCTCAAAGCTAAAAAGGCTAAACAGGGAGGAGCTAAACCAGGAGGTAAAAAGCCCTTCAGGAAGCCGAAAACAGATCCAGAAGCCAAACCTGAATCTAAACAGCAAAAGTAAAAAATTTCCCCTCTCAAAACGGGAGGGGTTTCTGTTATGTTTGCCAGTTATGAAATTCACAATATTTTCATCTTTCCATTGCCACCATATTCACCAGGTGTTTCTGATTCATATGTTTGACCGTCAGCTCCAAGCAGCTTATAGGTTTTCATTTTGAATTTTCCTTTTTTACATTACAAAGTATTCTTATATTCCAACTCTCATTAACGGAATAACATTGATAACCGGTTCTTCATACGGATGAATTTTCTTCACGGCTTCAATCACTGCATCAGCCTTCGAGACTTCACATGTAACTTCAACCTTTAGTTCTGGCTCTTCGCTGATTGCACCTTCATGGCCGATATAAGGTTTAGTACCTTTAAGAGGTCTCCATGTTCCAATGACATGACTATATGACATGCATGAATCATAATTCCCTATATGACCTGCATCACACTGAATCAAAACCTCACGGAGCAAATTCAAATGTGATTCAGGAATGAAAATCTCTAACTTGCAATAATCGAACGTCATAGTATCTGCGTGTATATCGGGCCTCTGGGAGTTAATACACTTCGCATAAGCACGAGTTCATCACAGAGCCAGTTCATTAACGGGAATGTTCCGAGCTGATTAATCACATCATCATTCACACGTTCACCTTTGAGCCTCGCGAGTGTAAGGTGTGCACGAAACTTTCTAGTATCGCGTTCAAGTTCCTCATCACGATACAATATGTCATTAACCTTCCGTGATAAACCTGCAAGCTCCTTTGAACCTCTTGAACACCCAAGCCATAATACATTTGCATTCTTCATGTTCGGGAATGCTCCTATCGTTGAGAGTTCAATCCTGAATGGCTCAAAGTGTTTCATCGGAATCAATGACGCTTTCACATCATCAATCACTTCAGGTTCAAGCTCACCGAGAAATTTTAATGTGATATGAAACTGTTCGCGTTTAACCCAGTGAATTTTAGACAGCGGACGAAGATCATCAAGGAAGTCTTCAAGTGAATCAGAAATATCTTCTGGAAGTTTTACGGCAACAAACGCACGAATCAGTTCACTCATGCTAAATGTAATTCACGAATTCTGATTCATCCTTGCGCAATGGATGACGTTCTGAAGGTTCAGCATCATCTGCGGGATAACCAATCGGGAACATTGCGACTAAATCATAATCTTTCATGTCAGGGAATGCTTCTTTTATCTTCGGGACATCAAATAATCCTACCCACGTTGAGCCAAGCCCTAAGTCATGAATAGCAAGCATTATGTGTGTCGCAACGATACTTGCATCAACGTCCTCAAAGTTTCGATTGTCCGACGGTCTTACGAATGCACCTTCAGTTTTTCCTCCGACAACGATAATTGCTGAAGCGTTATGCATCCATTGAAATGGAGTTGAGGCTTTCACTTTTGCAAGTGCGTCTTCACTTCTTATTGCCCAAACTTTCACGGGCTGTGCATTCTTTGCTGTTGGTGCAATTCTTCCTGCATTGAGAATCTTCTTAAGCTTCTCATCTTCAACCGGCTTATCTGAAAACTTACGGCACGAATATCTTTCCTTTGCGAGTGTAAAGAACTCCATGTATATCAAATCCTTTCATGAATGTGTACAAAAAAACCCCGCCATAGCGACGGGGAATTATTTCCGAATTTATTTCTTCTCCCAGTCTGTTCCCTTGAAGGCCTCTGCGAATGGGTTGTACATTGCTTCGTCATCCTCATAACCGCTTGCATCCTTCTGAGGCTTTGAACGTTTACCTTTGCGTCCGCGACCTTCTCCGCGTTCAGGACGTTCACCTTTGGACTGTTCAGATCTGCGTTCAGTCTTCTCTTCCTTCGGCTGTACTGGTGCTGGTTCTGGTTCAGGTTCAAGCGCACTCAGTGATAATCTCATGCGTCTCTGCTCTGTATTCACTTCAAGCACTCTTGCTGTTACTACGTCGCCTTCATGCACAACGTCTTCAGGTTTCTCCACGTGCTTGCGGCTTAACTGTGAGATGTGAATCAATGCCTCGACTCCCTCTTCAACCTCAACGAATACTCCGAACGGTGCAAGCCTTACAACCTTAACCTGAATATCACTGTTCGCAGGATAACGTGTAAATGCATCGTTCCAGGGATCATTAAGCTGTTTGCATCCAAGACTAATGCGTCTGTCTTTCGGGTCTTCGCCTGTCTGAATGTCGAGCACCATAACTTCAAGCTCCTGACCTCTCTTGAGTATATCACGAGGCTTCTTGATTCTCTTCCAGCTTATATCGCCCACATGCACAAGTCCTTCAATGCCGTCTTCAATCTCAACGAACGCACCGAAGTCCGTCAGGTTCGTTACTGTTCCCTTGATGACATCTCCTGTGTGAATGCGTTCTGCTACCGTGTTCCATGGATCGCCTGCAACCTGCTTAATGCTCAGTGAGATTCTATCTTTCTCGCGGTCTATTCCGATTACCTTCACCGTAACCTTGTCGCCTTCTTTGAAGCCTTCAATTTTCTTCGGTGTACCGCGCATACTTCTCTTCCATGAAATTTCTGATTCATGAACGAGACCGTCAAGTTCTCCGAGATTCACGAACACTCCGAATTCTGTTACGCTGCTCACTTTGCCTTCGAGAATATCTCCCTCATGAACTCTGTCGTAGAATCTGGCTTTGCGTTCTGCTTCTGCCTCTTCAAGAAGAACTCTGCGTGAGAACACTAAACGATGTGTGCGTCTGTTACGGTCAAGAACTTTAACTTTAATGTTCTGATTGATGAAGTTCGACGGATTTGCTCCCTTCGGAGACATTGTGAGCTGTGATACAGGTATGAACCCCTCTATGCCGCAGAAATCAACCATGAGTCCGCCTTTCACTCGACTAACGCCGCGTACCTGCACAACATCACTCTCTGCTGTCTTGGCTTCAACTTCCTGCCAGCGTTTATCTAACTCATGTCTCCATCTGCTTAACGTAAGCTGTGCTTCTTCTCCGTCTCTTACGCTCGTTACTTCTACTTCAATCTGATCTCCGGGTTTCGGTTCTGGCCCGCTTTCAATCAGTACACGATTCGTGTAATCTCTGACCGGCAATAATCCCTCGCACTTAAAGCCCACGTTGATGAGCCAGCCTGCATCGTGCTTGCTTACAACTGTTCCCGTTACTATCTGGCCCTTGTGAATTCTCACTGTTCCGTACTGGTCAAGAAGTTCCTGCATTGTCTCAGGCTCTTTTGACGCTTCAGTTTCAGCTGGTGCTTCTGGTGCTGTTACTTCAACTGCTGGTGCTTCTGACGCTGGTGTTTCTGGTGTTGCTTCGTCTTTACGTTCAATTACTTCCTGCTGATCCATTAGTGAATCAAACCCCCTGCTGTTACGCAATATTGTTCATTATTTTATTGATTAGCCATTCAGGTGTACTTGCTCCTGCGGCAATACCAATCATATTTTTATCCATAAACCAATCTTTATTTTTCTCTAATTCTTCTTCGTCCTCAACCCATAACACGCTTACGTTCTCGGCATCTATAATATCTCTGAGCTTTCCTGTGTTCGCGCTCGACCTTCCGCCTATCAGTACAACTCCGTCAACGTTCCCTTTCATGACGAGTTCAAGAACTGCATCCTGTCTTTCTGCTGTAGCCTTGCATATCGTGTTGCATACATGGAGCTGTGAACATTTGCCCACGAGAATCGCCGATACTCTCGATAATCTTTCTTCTCTTTGCGTTGTCTGTGAGATTAATGCTATCTTTCCGTATGTTTTTATTCTTTCTGCTTCGTCTTCGTTCAGTGTAACTTCCGCATTCTTTATATCTGCAACATGGCCAAGTATGCCCTGTATCTCCGGGTGATTCTTGTCGCCCAAGAGCACAACATGATAACCTTCACGCGATAATTCTGCCGCTAAATTCTGTGCCTTCTTCACAAACGGACATGTCATGTCTTCAACGTCTGCACCTTTTGCCCTGAGTGCTTCAATCACTTCAAGTGCTTCACCATGTGCACGAATCAGAACCCTTGCTCCCGATGGAATTTCATCAGCACTGTCTGCAACCTTCAAGCCCATTGCCTGAAGACGTGATACTTCCTGTGGGTTATGTATCGGCAGTCCTATTGTCCAGACTTCACGATTATCATGCAGTGAACGTTCTATTGCATCAACTGCGCGCTTTACTCCGAAACAGAAACCGGCATGTTCAGCCATTATGATTTTCATCTCGTGAGTTCCTCTGTTATTCTGGTCTTGTCTATGTGATTCAGTATCGTTTTTATGATCTCTTCCTCGTGATTTGATTCTGACATGTCAAACCATATTGCCGGCTCAAATTTCTTGAACCATGTCTGCTGCCTTCTACAGAATGCTTTAGTCCTTGATATTGATTGTTCGAGTGCTTCACTCAATGATATTTTTCCCCTGTAATATTCAATCAGCTCATGATAGCCCAGTCCCTTCAATGGAACATAACGATCATCAAAGCCATGATCGATGAGCCATTCAACTTCTTCAGGAAAACCGGATACCCATTCCTGCTCAAGACGAATCTCAATGCGTGAGAATAATTCTTCGCGTGAACGTGATAACCCTATGTACAGAACATCATAACCGTAATCGCGTTTGCTTCCCTCATTGAAAATTTGAGACGGTGCTTTTCCAGTCAAATCCCAAATCTCAAGTGCTCTCGTTACTCTCTGAATATCATTCTGATGTAATTTCTTTGCTGTCTCAGGGTCAACTTCAGCAAGTCTCATGTGCAATAATTCTGCTCCCTGTGAATTCGCAAGCGTCTCGTATTTCTCTCTGACGTTCTCATCTGAAGGAAGGTCTGCATTAAGTGATGCATGAAACAATGCGTTGTAGTAAAAAGGAGTTCCGCCGACAAAAAGAGGAATTTTCTTGCGTGCATATATTCTTGAAACTGCCTGAGATGTTTTTTCTGCGAAGTCTGATACTGTGAATTTTTCGTCCGGGTCAGCAACATCAATCATGTGGTGTGGGATTTCATGACGCAATGCAGATGAAACTTTATCGGTTCCAACGTCCATATAGCGATACACCTGACGTGAATCAACCGAAATTATTTCTGCATTTAACTTTTCAGCTATAGAGATGCTTAATGCCGTTTTCCCTACTGCTGTAGATCCAATTAGAGCAACCACAGGCTGCCGGTTCATTTAGAAAACTTTGACCTCTTGACGCAACATAAAATTAATACATTGGGATTATAACATAAAATATTTTTTGCAAGCGTAAATTTTTTCATGTCTGCCCTCATTCTGATTTAATATATGCTAAACTATAATCCCTCATAAAAAATGACAGGTGGATTCTAAAAATGGAACTCACGGAAAGACAGCAATCGGATTTATCATAATCCGCAAGAAGACTCCCACTTCTATAAGTGGGAGATGAATTGCGCTATATAGTTTAGTTTTGCTATAATTTCAAAAATGCTCAAGTAA
>CAJOMU010000028.1 GCA_905235735.1 uncultured Synergistales bacterium | reverse complement strand
ACTATCGACTATCGACTATCGACTATCGACTATCGACTATCGACTATCGACTATCGACTATCGACTATCGACTATCGACTATCGACTATATTGTTGTCTTCTAACTTGTCATAAAGATTCCAATCATAATTTAATCACAGAGAATTATTGCTCCGTTATGCGTATTGCATGGCGGGGCATTTTTCATGCAAAAAATTTTCATAAGGGGGTAATTTGTTATGCCTTTAAGTAAGGGATTGGCAAAGAGATTAAACAGGTTCAAGAGCGGCCTTGATTCTGGATATGAATTTCTTGTTGCTTGTACTGGGCAGGCATTTGGAAAGCTGGCACATAAAATGAACAGTCATTATGAGAAAGCACATATAAGACGGCTGAAGAGAAAAGCACTTCATGGCGATGGCATATATCACATAAAGGATGTGAAGCTGCCTCTGCTGGATAAGGAAAATGAACGTCTGCTTTTTTGTCCAGTTTATGAAGATACGTACTGGTCATACGTGAACTGCAATGACAGATACGATGAGAAAACATTTGATGAGTGCGATAAAATTCTTGGTGAAGGTCTCTACGGTCTTGTGAATGACAGAGTGAATGTTACAGTAGAACCAGGCGATGTAGTTATAGATGCTGGAGCATGGATAGGAGATTTTGCAGCTTATGCGTCAGTAAGAGGAGCAGGTACAGTTTATGCGTTTGAACCAACAGAAGAAACATTTGAAATACTACAGAAGACAGCAGAATTGAACAAAAATATTGTTCCTGTTAAGAAAGGTCTTTCAGATGAGAATGTTGCGAGAAAATTTTTCCCTAATGTTACAGGCAACAGTGGCGGGAATGGTTTTATGATTGGCAGAGATAATCCTGATAGTATCGAAACAACATATCAGGTTGAAACAGTAACGCTTGATGATTTCGTCCGTGAAAACAGCATTCAGCGAGTAGACTTCATCAAGGCAGATATTGAAGGCTTTGAACGTCATATGCTGGCAGGTGCGCAGGAAACACTCGCACGATTTGCACCCAAACTCGCACTTTGTACATACCATCTTCCTGATGATCCTCAAGTCATGGCCGAGCTGATTCTCAAGGCAAATCCAAAATACAATATCGTCCAGAAGAGAATGAAGCTATTTGCATCAGTTCCAAAGTAAGAATTTAATACGAGCACAAAAAGAATTCCCCCCGTTTTATTGCGAGGGGAATTTTTTTTTTATTCCGTAATCAGAATCTCAGCGTAATAATCAGGGTAACCTGCATCAAACCTTCGCTTGAAGTCAGCATATTTATCACGTCCGAATTTCTCTGAATGAATTATCTTTCGACTGTTAATATATTCGTTGAACAATGCGTATCCAGAATCAGACAGCGAACCTTTATATGTCTTCAGGACAATAACAGCTCCTTTATGTTCGCGTATTTTATCATGCCATTCTGAATCACCTAATGCATCAATCACCTTGAAGCTAAACCTCTTAACGTGATAATCGAACACAGGATTATGCGACAGAATAACGTATTTCTCAGGGTCATAGTTCTTCATGAATTCAATCATCTCACTGTAAGGAGTGTTCCATGTTCCTCGTGTTGTGTCGGTATGATTCATAACGTTCCAGATTCCCCATGAATTGCCAACGATATATAACGCTACAACTATGAGTTTAAGAGTGCTGAATCTGATTTTCCTGAAAGTATCAGCAAGAAAATTCCCGTGAACTGCAGAAAGACTAACGTAGTTTCGTATCTTTCCTCCAATGCCTGACAGAATCATTCCTGCATATGAGAGCATGAAGAAACCGTTTGTGTAACTTGAAGATACAGCTTTGATGTTCATGATGAATGTGAGAAACAGAATTGTGTTTGCGATAATGAGAAGCAATCCGGGAATTGAGAGAGGCATAACAGCATGACTTAATAGAAAATGATGACCTCCTCCTATGAATGAGGCCATGAATGAATACACCTCACCTGATTTTGCGGCAGGATAAAGCACGGTCAGACACAAATATATCTGCCTTGATACGAACAATACCGATAATAACCCGAAGCATAAGATCACTCTGAATTCATTACGCAGATTTTTCCGCCTCTGGAACAATAACAGTATGAATGATACCAGAATCATGATTGCAGCATTAGATTCAATATAGAACATAAGAGATGCTGTGATGAAATATATTCCCCAGAAGCGATTTTTGCATGTGCCTATGAATTTCGAAGGTGAGAATAGCGTTCCCATTATGCAGACCAGAGGGAAGAAGTACGTGTACCATCGGACACCTGTACACCACAAAATGAGATTGGGATTCAGACACATGAAGACATATGCGAAAATCACAGTGAGAATGTCATTCACTCCTGCAATCACGACATAACGCCAGAACAGCCACACGGATAATGCCGCGATAACAGCACCGAATACCCTGACGATATTCCAGCTTCCGAAAATTTTTATGAGTGCATAATTTATGAGGTATGACCCTAACGGATGAATGTCGAGAAATTTTCCGCTCAGATGTTCGGAGACTAATTCGTATGCAGAACTGTAACTTTCAATGTGATTCAGATTGAACATTTCATCATCGTAGCCGTAACTGTTGTATGCTGTGAATGAGAATAACAGCATAGGAAGAAGAAGACTTGTAATAAGAAGCAGGCCATGTGATTTATGCATGAGTATCAATCTCCTTTCTGAGCCTGATGAAATCTCTGACTGCATTCATTCCTATCCTGATGATTTTCCTGATATTAATCGAGTTCACACCGCCCTGTCTTGGCCTGAAGGTTATATCCCTGAATGTGATTCGTTCATGGAAGTATGCAAAGTATGTCGTAAGCATTGCATTCGGAAGATTGAAATCATTCGGGAGCTTTGAGATATATTTTTCAACAAGAGAACTCTTCATCAGTCTGAAGGGTGCATTTGCATCAGACACTTTCACTCCGAAAATGATTCTCAGAAGGAAACAGAGCACCATCTCAACGAATTTTCTTTGTGCACCGTCTCCGCGTATTGGTCTGCTACCTATGACTGTATCATAATCATTGCGCAATTCCCAGAACCTGACCATCTGAATCTGTCTGAAAGATATAATCTGCTCCGTGTTCTATTGCATACCTGTAGCCTGTGAGAACTGCAGAACCATGACCTCCGTTTGATTTTGTGATTGGTTGAAGGAGTTTGCGGGTTCGCGATAAGTCTTCGAGAATTGAAAGTGTATCATCTTTGCTTCCGTCATCAATAACTACCAGACGTGATAAATCATTTGCATTATGTCTCTCAATTACTGGATACCATTCTTCGATTACGTGTGATATATTTATAGATTCATTGTAGGCTGGAATGATGATGTAAAGTGAAGGCAAGTGGAGCTGTGAGCTGTGAGCTGTGAGCTGTGAGCATTGTACTGGTCATTATTCAAATTGTCAAATCCTTTCTTAAATTTATTGAGTGCAAAAAAATCCTCCCGCAGAAATTCACGAGAGGATTTGAATATTTCTCTTACGCTGAAACTATCTCTTTTATCTTCATCAGTCTGCTTAATGTCGATCTGTCCTGCTCATCAAGTTTCATGCTAATGTAGCGAATCGTCTCAACAAGATTCGGAATCATTACGTACTCTAACGCATTAACTCTTCGTCTCGTTCGTTCTATCTCACCTGCCATTAGCCTTATCGCTTTTTCCTCCGCAGCAAGATGAAGTAGTCTCAGAATCAATTCACTGAACTGTTCAAGTGCAGCATCAAGCAATAACGGGACATTCACAAAACCATAATTGACCGGATTACCCTCCTGCTTAACATCGTATTCTGGAACCATAACACTCATCGTATTATGCCATTGAACACTCAGCGTTGATTTCGCACCCGGAAAGATTAAAGCCTGTTCAAGAATTTCAGGTGTAGTCTGTGCCCTCGAAAGTACAAATGTTCCGTAGCACTCCGCAAGTTCCTTCTCGACTGCCTCCCGCAATTCCTTTCCTGCTCTCGCCTTCTCTAGGAACGCTTTAATCAATGCATCCTGCTTATCCTTCAGGAGTTTATGTCCTCGTTTCGCAACTGCTAATCTCTTCTTGAGCCTCGACAGCTCCATTCGGTTTGGATTGACGTTGATGCGTGCCATCTGTCAAAACCTCCCCCTTTAAGCGTCGCCTTTATTCAGCAATGGCTTCAGATACTTCTCGATATAAGCATCTCTGATTCTCTTGAGTTCCTTCACTGGAATCATCGTAAGCAAATCCCAGCCCAGTTGTAACGTCTCCTGAATCGTTCTGTTCTCGTACTCGCCCTGACGAATATATTTGTCCTCGAATACAGTTGAGAATTTAGCAAACGCTTTATCCTCATCAGACAGCGCACCTTCACCCAAGATTACCGCAAGCTCTTTAGCTTCTTTTCCTCGAGCATAAGCCGCAAATAACTGGTTCATCAAGTCTGCATGATCTTCACGTGTCTTGTCTTTGCCGATACCTTTATCTTTCAGTCGTGATAATGAAGGCATGACATCAACAGGCGGATATATTCCCTGTCTGTGAAGTGAACGGCTCAAAATGATTTGGCCTTCCGTGATGTAACCGGTTAAGTCTGGAATCGGGTGTGTCTTGTCATCTTCAGGCATCGTGAGAATCGGAATCTGTGTGATACTTCCGCTCTTGCCCTTCAATCTTCCTGCACGCTCATACATTGTCGCAAGGTCAGTGTAGAGGTAACCAGGATAACCGCGTCTGCCGGGAACTTCTTTACGTGCCGCAGAAATTTCACGAAGAGCCTCGCAGTAGTTCGTTAAGTCCGTGAGAATAACGACAACGTGCATGTTGCATTCAAACGCAAGATACTCTGCTGCTGTCAGTGCGATACGAGGAGTTGAAATTCTCTCGATTGCAGGGTCATCCGCAAGGTTGATGTACAGAACTGTTCTCTGAAGTGCACCTGTTCTTCTGAAGTCCTCCATGAAGAATGATGCCTCTTCAAACGTTATGCCCATCGCCGCAAATACAACCGCAAAATCTTCATGGCCGCTTATAACCGTTGCCTGTCGTGCAATCTGTGCCGCCATTCTGTTATGTGGAAGTCCTGACGCTGAGAATATCGGAAGTTTCTGACCTCTGACCATTGGATTCAATCCGTCAATTGTAGATATTCCCGTCTGAATGAATTCCGAAGGGAAATCTCTTGAGAACGGGTTCATAGGCATTCCGTTAATGTCTAAATTCTGCTCTGCGATTAACGGTGCTCCTCCGTCAATTGGTTCGCCTCTTCCATTGAAGACTCTTCCGAGCATATCCTTCGACACAGGAAGCGTTAAGACTTTGCCGACGAATCTAACTTTTGTGTCTTCATTCTCAATTCCTGATGTACCCTCGAAAACCTGTACTAATGCTCTGTCCTTCTCAATTTCAAGTACACGTCCTCTTCTCTTCTCGCCGTTGCCTAATGTGATTTCAACAAGCTCATCAAATCTTACATCAGAAGTCTTCTCGACCATCATCAGCGGGCCGGATATGCTTGATATTGTGCGATACTCTCTAGGCAGCATTGCTATCACCTCCGACAGGGACTATGCCGTTAATCTGCTCCTTGATTGTGTCTTCGAGCTTGTCTATCTGGCCTATATCTTTTTCTTCGAGATAACGCATTCTCGCAATCTGTTCACGTACAGGAAGGTTAAAGAGTTTATTCATCGGTGCATTCTTGTGAAGTGCATCAAGTCCTGCATGGTGGAAATTCACAATCGTCTTTAGCATCTTGAACTGCTTATCCATTGACGCATACGTATCAATCTCATGGAATGCATTCTGATGTAAAAAGTCCTCGCGCAATGACTTGGCCGTCTCCATTACCATACGTTCATCACGTGAAAGCGCATCGATTCCTACGAGCCTTACAACTTCATTTAACTGTGCTTCCTGTTCAAGAAGGCTCATTGCTTCAACTCTAAGGCTTGTCCACTGGTCATCAAATTTCTCATCCCAATACGGATCAAGTCTCTCAGTGTAAAGTGAATAGCTGTTGAGCCAGTTAATTGCCGGGAAGTGTCTCTGATAGGCCAAGTTTGCATCAAGTCCCCAGAAGACTTTTGTAACTCGTAACGTGTTCTGCGTAACTGGTTCTGATAAGTCTCCGCCGGGAGGTGATACTGCCCCGATAACCGTAATTGAACCTTCGCGTCCTTCTTTACCGTTCACGATACATCTTCCTGCTCTCTCGTAGAAGCTCGCAAGACGTGTACCCAGATACGCAGGATAACCTTCTTCACCGGGCATTTCTTCAAGTCGTCCTGACATCTCGCGCAATGCTTCCGCCCACCTTGATGTACTATCTGCCATTAATGCGACCGAATAACCCATATCACGATAGTACTCGGCTAATGTGATTGCCGTATATACACTTGCTTCACGAGCAGCAACGGGCATGTTCGATGTGTTAGCGATGAGTGTTGTACGCTTCATCAATGGCTGACCTGTCTGTGGGTCATCAAGTTCAGGGAACTCAAGCAAAACGTCTGTCATTTCGTTTCCTCGTTCACCGCATCCTACGTAGACAACTATTTGTGCCTGTGCCCATTTTGCGAACTGGTGCTGTATAACCGTCTTTCCTGAACCGAACGGGCCGGGTACGCATGCAGTGCCTCCGAGTGCAACGGGGAAGAATGCATCAACTACACGCTGTCCTGTCGTCATTGGGACGTTTGGAGGAAGACGACGCGCTACAGGTCTGGGTTTACGGACTGGCCAACGCTGAAGCATTTTCACTTCATGTTTCGTTCCGTTGTCATCGATTACTGCAATGACATCTTCAACTGTATGATCGCCCTTTTCAATCTTCGCAACCTTACCCTTAACACCATAAGGCACCATGATTCTATGTTCTACAACTACGGTCTCCTGAACCACACCGAGAATGTCTCCTGCAATCACGTCATCTCCGACTTTGACCTTCGGATTGAAATTCCATTTTTTGCTTCGGTCTATTGCAGGTACGCTGATTCCTCTCGAAATGTAATGACTCTTTGCCGCCTTCTCGATTAGTTCAAGCGGTCTCTGTATTCCGTCATAGAACTGCTCAATAATTCCCGGCCCAAGTTCAACGCTTAAAGGCTCTCCCATTGAGACGACTGGTTCACCTGGCATTAATCCTGATGTCTCTTCATAGACCTGAATTGATGCCTTATCACCATTCACCTCTAGTATTTCACCGACGAGGCCAAGTTCGCCTATATGCACAACGTCCTGCATACTTGCGCCTTCCATTCCGCCAGCAACTACAAGAGAGCCGGAGATCCTCTCTATTACTCCTTTAATTTCTTTTTTCTCAGGCATTTTTATAATCTCCCGCCTCCGAATTTTTTTCCTTCTTCAACTTCTTTTATCTTTCCGCAAATATATCCATACCGACTGCCTTCTCTACACTGCCTCTTATCGATGCAAGTCCCGCACCCGTTGCCCCAGACGGACCAGGTACAGGAAGAACGCTCGTAGGATATTTATCGTTTATCTCTTCTACTTTGTCTGTGAACTCGACAAACAAATCTTCCTGAATGAATACGACTGCATAATCTTCATGCGCAAGTTTCTCAAGCACACTCTCGAATGTGTTCCGTGTCTCTGGAGTTAATATCACGCTCCGAACTCCGACAGCCTGAAAAGGTAATGCCATTTCGTAATATCCGACAGCCGCCATAGGTTTGCTATCTGCCATTAGTCAGAAGCCTCCTTCCAAATTCACGGTCTAATCCTCCAGCTACACATACAAGTGCAACCCGCATATTCCTTGCTTCAGCTTCCTTAGTGAGAAGATAGAGCAGTACATTCGCAGGTGAATCCATTGAGTATTTTGCTCTCTCAAGAACTTTCATCAGGTAATCATCAAGAGCTTTCGACACATCAGACAATGCCGCTTTCATATCGGACTGTTCATTCAATGCACCGAGTACTGAACCTATATCCGTGTACGATAATATTCTGCTCCATGTCTCCTGAGGTTCATTGAGGAGCCTGGCCATGTCATCAGCTCTGATTGTTCCGCCTTCATGGAAGAATGGAAGTGCCTTCGACGAATCATATTTCATTCTCGCGAGACGTACTGCACTGCGTAAATTCTCCGCATCAATTTTGAATTTCACCCATTGAATCACATCGGGCATCTTCAAACTCTCTGCGACATTCAGCATTGCCTTGAACATCTGATGATCCAGCAATAACTCTACAGCCTGTGCATTCTTCGTTGAATCCCATAGCTGCCAGCACTGAGGAATAACATCAGTCAGTCCGTAAGGCAGGAAACCATACTCTTCCGTCTCAATCGCATTCGTTAGTTCTTCCGTGTCTATCGTTCCGAGCTTCGAGAGCAAATCATAACGTCTTCCTTCAGTGTCTCCTCCTCTGACCTTAAACAGTCCTTTCAGGAGAACCTTCACGTTATGGAAGTCATAAGGCAGTCTGAATATCGTCAGCAATTCTTTATCGGGCACAAATTTTTCGAGCTCCTCACATGTCGCGAGTATCTCTGAATCTATTGCCTTGTCGAAACTTGCTGAACCTGTCGCAGTTCCCGTAAGCCATTGCGAATATGACGTTTCACCGAGTGCCTTCAATGCTTCATCAATACCTGCACTATCCATCAGGCGCGAAAAGAAAGCTGAGTCCAGTATGTGATTTTCCATACCCCGCAGTCTTGATACGGCGTATATGTAACTCACCCTGAATGCACCTCCTTACGCAAATAACCGCTTCACTACTTCGGTCTCAATGTACGCTCTAGCGTCAGCTATCAGCATTTCCCATGAGCAATTAGTGTCTATTCTGTCATTTCTGAGAATGAATCCTCCTGCTATGGGCAGCTTCTCCTGTGCGAGCGTGAGTGATGTATTATGCGAGGCATTATATCCGTCAAGCCAACGCTGATCCAAATGCTTCTCGTTCTTTCCGACAAACACAACTTCCTTGCCGGTAACGACTGCCTGAGCCATGAGCTTATCTGCAAACTTAACGTACTTGTCAGGTGCCATTTCGACCATTTGCTTCAGTGATTCATCGAACGCTTCACCTACGATACGCTGACGTGTTCCCAAATCAACGCGTTTCGCATCAAGTTCCGCAACTATCTCACGTCGTCTCAAAACTTCAGGCTCTTCTTTCGCAAGACGTGCCGCATATGAATCCTGTACCGTTTTGATTTCGGCGTTGACCTTTCGGCTTATCTCGCGTACTTTCTCGTCATTCTCCGCTTCTATTGCTTTTATCTGAGCCTGTGAATCGGCTTTGATCTTCGCTTTTATATCAGCAAGTGCCATTGTCAACACCTGCCCCGTTTAGCCTACCTGAACTCCCATGAGCATTAATATACTCGTAAGAAGTGCAAGAACCGCGTAGGTTTCAACCATTGCAGGAAGAATTATCGCTTTACCCATTGCTTCGGGCTTCTTTGAGATCATCTGAATTGATGCCGCTGATGTCTTGCCCTGCCAGATTGCCGAGTACCAGCCTACAACCGCTATGGGAAGGCATGACGCTAAAATCTGAAGTCCCTGATTCCATGTGAGATCAACTGCACCTGCTCCTCCGAGAAGGCCAAGTTTGTTGAGAACAAAGAATGCTATAAGAAGTCCGTAAATTCCCTGTGTTCCGGGAAGTGCCTGAAGAATTAAGCATGAGCCGAATTTATTGGGGTCTTCTGTCATGACTCCTGCTGCTGCTCCGCCTGCTACTCCGATTCCTATTGCTGATCCGATTCCAGCAAGGGCCGCCGCCAAAGCTGCCCCAAATAACGCAAGTGAAAGACCTAACATTTGTATTTACACGTTCCTTTCGAATAATAATATTGCAAAATTTTACGCCTTCACATTAACGAATTCCTGTGAGAGCGTTAACGGGGTGAACGGTTCGCCGCCTCCCGAATAAAACTTTCCGAAAAATTCAACATACTGAAGTCTCAAAGGATGAACGAATGAGCCGAGTATGTTAATCGCAATGCTGAAGATATGTCCGCCGACGATAACGATAATTGCAATCACCCAGCCTACATATGGAATATCCGCAGCAAGTCCGCCTAAAAGATTAATGACCATTCCAATAACCGCAGAACCGAATCCTAATGCCAATAATCTGCTGTAACTCAGAATGTCTCCGAGATATGACGTTGAGCCATAAAGAGCTAAGAAACCATTGATGATTTTCTTGAAGTAATTCGGTTCACCTTTGCCCGCATACAGGAAGATTATCACTGCTCCAAGTCCTGCCATACCCTGCCCAATCTGCACGAAGTGAGGCGGAAGCATTCCTCCCAAGCCTACACCGAATAAGCATAAGCCGACAATCAATAAGAACCATGATATATCGTTCCCAAGTGCATTGATGAACTCACCATGTCTCAGCTTGTCATATGCCGCTATGAGCAATCCGAACATAAGATGAATCACTCCGAGCAATAACGATATGCCTAATACCTGCATCGGATTCGTCATCGGATCAACGAGCATAAGTGAATTCTTAAAAGGAATTAATACGGGTACAAAGCTGTCGATGAAATTCCCGAAGAATGAACCTGATATGACACCGTAAATGAATGTCGATACCGAGCAGAACAAAAACAGCCTTATGAATTCCTTAACGCCTGAAGGAATCTTCTTGTACTTCTTGAATACATAAAGAATCGTGCAGAAGACAACGATTGCATAACCTGCATCACCTAAGCACATTCCGAAGAATATCCAGAAGAATGGTGCAAGCAATGGAGTCGGGTCAATTCCTCTGTAAGTCGGCGATGAATATAACTCCGTCAGAATATTGAAGGGTCTCACCGTGTCTCCGTTGTTCAATAACGATGGAGGCTCATCATCAGGTGCAGGATTACTCATCACTAATTCTATGTCCGTGCTTATCTCTTCAATCTTCTGTTTCAGTTCATCAGCTTTCGATGTTGGAACCCAGAACTTAGTCAGCATTGTGCAATCAGTTTCGTAACTTCGTGCCATTTCGTTATATCGTCCTGACAGGCTCACATAATAATCCGATAGCTTCTGTACTGTCGGAACATATGCATCTGCTGCTTCAGACATTTTTGCTGAGAGTTCCTGCTCTTTTGCTTCGAGTTCCGTTATCGAGGCTGAATACTTTTCTTTCTCCTCATCTACTGTACCAGCGAACACCGAAGGCACATCGATTACGGAGAGACCATTCTTAGCGCATAACTCACGCACTTCTGATTCAATATTGCGCGAGTAAATCAATGCAGCGTAAACTTCCTGTGCTTTGTCTTTCTCGTTAAAAGGAGCAATGACAAGCTCAGTTTCATTTAAGAACTTCGAGAAGTCCCCTAACGCCGCTCTGAACCCGTTCACATTCTCAGCCTTAAGTGTTCCGATAAGGCCGGTAAGTGTACGAGTTCCTTCTGTGATAACTGAGAGAGGGTAGTGGAAGAATCCGAGAGATGAAAGCAGAGACTCATTCATTCTTGCCTCAGAGAGTTTCATACGCACATCTCCAGTTTCGCGTTCAATTTCACGAACCTGTTCGCATATCTTCTTCAAATCCGTCTGTGATGATAGTTCAGCAAGCTCCTGCATCGTAACTTCAGGACGTTCACCTAACATTCTGTCGAGCGCAGGTATCGGATCAACATAATGAGGGGTAAGCGTTCTTGAAAGATAACGTATATCTGAGAGCTTATCATCTGTCTGGGATATTAGAGCTTCAATTTCAGATGGAGGTGCAGAGTTTTCTTCAGCAGTTGAGATTATCTGACATGCTCCTGATTCCTGAAGTGCCGCAGCTATTTCCTCATGTACGGATTTGTGATAATACAGTTCCGCTTTTTTAAGCCTGGCTACTCCCATATCTTTTCATCACCTCTTCCGTTATGAATGAAGCAGCTGCCGGAATCTTTCCTTTGTGGTTTTCATAGAAGGCTTTTGCTTCTGATTCACGCTTCGATAACACTGCTTTAGCTTTAGTTTCTGCTGCCTCTTCTGCTCTGCGAATCTTGTCTCTGAATTGACGTGCCGCACTTTGACGCGCTTCCTTCAATGAATTTTCTGCGTCTGTACTGGCACGGTTGAGCTTTTTGGCCGCATCCTCTTTAGCTTTCTGTACAGCATTAGCCGCTTGAATCTCTGCTGATTTTATCTCAGCTATCGTTGGGTTGTCCGCCATTGTCGTACTCACCTCCTGTTCTTAATGAATTAGCATTGAATTATGTTGAAACAGTCTGAACGAAAATAAATTATACATAAATTTTTCGCGCGTTCAACCGTAAAGCACCAGGCAAGTAATATAATCTGCAAGGGAGGAGATGAACTTCAATGAAGATTTTAATGTTGATACTTGCAATGTTTTCTGGTTCATGCGTCTATGTGATTCAGAGGATGAATTCAAGACATGAAGCTGAACTTGCTGCTGTGATTGAAGAATCAAAAACACGAGAGAAGGCTCAAGAGAAAAAACGAGAACGAGAATCAGATGAAATTTTGAGACTGAGAGAATCACTGCATGAGGCTACAGTTGCAAGAGTGAAGGCAGAGAATGAAGCTGAATCACTAAGAGCAGAAAAAGAAAGTGAAGCTGAGACTGCGAGACGATATGAGAATCAGTTAGATGCATTGAGAAAAGAGAACGAGACATTGAAAGCCGAAGTTACAAGACTGAAGAATAAACTCGATAACAGTCTCGTTAGAATTGCTAATCCATTTAAAAAATAACATACCGATATTATAGTATAATCTTTATTAATCCAAGTCTCAGAAGGTGAACATAAAATATGTCTACAGAATCTACCTTGTTACGGTTATGGAATGAAAGCGCAGCAACTTTTGCTAATTCAGGCTATGCACTCTTCGATATAGAAGCTCAAATTGTGTGCATGATGGTACTGACAATTTTATTCTTGAAGAAGCAGAATTCTTCAGATCAGACAGAATCACAATTAATATGGAGCAATATGTTATTCGTACAGATATTATATTTTCTGTCTGAAATCTTCAGAGTTCTCATTGATATACACGTTCTTCCTAACAGCCTCGCAATTCAATATACAGTAGCGGCTTTGAATTTCGGATTATTCGCCTTTATCTGCCTGTTGATGTTCATATACACTGAGACATATCAGAAGTCTAAACTGCTTGATAGTTTAAGAAACAAAATTCTTCTGATATTGCCTTTCGCATTCAATATCGTAAATCTCATAATCTCTCCTTATACGAAAACCTTCATGTACTTTTCTGGTTCGTCAATGGAAAACGGAATTTTCTTCCCGTTAATGGTATTCATCAATTTATCATATCCTGTTTCAGCGGTTATTCTGGCCATGATGAGACGCAGACGAATGGGGAAATATGAGCGTGATAATGTCTCAATCATGACGATATACCCTGCATTCTTTCTCATATGCAGTCCAATTCAGGCACTTAACTGGAAATTTCCGATTCTGTGCTACGCTATTATGATGTCTGACATTTTCGTTTACATCAATTATGCTGACAGTCTCGTATCATTAGACCCTCTGACAAATATACCGAACAGGAACGAATTGATTCGCAATCTATCCGAGAGACTAAAATCCGAAAACGTAGAGAAGCTATATGTATTTGCAGTTGATGTTGATGATTTGGGAGCGATTAATTCAGAGTACGGACGTTCAGAAGGAGACCGGGCATTAATATTGATAACGAATGCATTGAAGAAATTCCGCCAAGAGGAACATGAATGTTATGTATCGAGATACTACGGTGATGAGTTCATATTATCGGCCTACATAAATGACGAGGAAGAACTGAAGCTATTCACTGAGCATATACGAAACTACATAAGCAATGCAGTAATAGCAAAAGGACTTCCGTATCCGTTAAGGGTGAGCATAGGGCATTCACGGTATGAGAAATACAGCAGGACGGAAACGATTTCGGGAATGATAGAGGAGGCAGACAGATTGATGAATGAGAACAAAGAGCAAAGGAAATTCCAAAGTTTATGGAAACGAGGAAGGACAGCATAAAGGGAAATGAAAGAATCCCCCTCGAATAAGTGAAGGGGATTCAAGCTAACTATTTCTTCATGAGTCCTGCTCCAGCGTTCCAAGCCTGAGCAATTTTCTCACCTACAGCGTAATATCCGTTCCTGAACTGGTCGAACATTACGGGCTTTAATTTTGCGGCATCAACTTTGCCTTTGTCATCAAGAACTTTTTCATCTGCAATGACATTAACGATTCTGCCTACTACACGACGTTCGCCGTACATATCGGTGTCTTCAAGTAACTCACATTCCATTGTGAGAGGGAACTCCTCAATGACGGGAGCATCAACACGAGAACTCTTCACAGCATGAAGACCAGAACGTTCAAATTTATCTGGCATTTTGTTTCCTGTAGCGATACCTAAGAAGTCAGCTTCCTTTATGTGATCTTCATCAGCAAGTGCTACAGTGAAAGCCTTTTTTGCTCTGATATTTGCGAGAGTTTTTCTGTCTGGTGCGAGATAGAACACTACTTTGTCCATTCCGCATATGCCTCCCCAAGCTGCATTCATTGCGTTGACCTTTCCGTTCTCGTCATAAGCTGCGATCATGAGTACGGGCATGGGGAACACAGCGGGCAGAGATCCTAAATCTTTGCGCATAATAGAATAAATCTTCCTTTCGAATGAAAAAATTTTGTGAAGCGATTCTATTATGTCAAACCTGTCAAGCATGGCCGTGAAAAAATCCCCCTGCCGTTTAATGACAGAGGGATAATGTTTATCGTCAGACTTTTACGACTTAAACGTTAGCTCCAAATTTCACATCAGAATAATCATCGCTGTTCGTGAGAAGCAGAACTACCGTATCAGGATGTCCTGCCTTCTTGATTTTCTCGCGGTCAAACTTCATGAGCTTCTGTCCCTTCGTAACCTTGTCGCCTTCCTTCACGAAGTCCTCGAAACCGTCGCCTTTCATTTCAACCGTATCAACTCCAACGTGAATCAGAACCTCCATATCATTAGCTCCTGAAATTCCGATTGCATGTTTGCTCTCAGCCACAGATGAAATCTCGCCGTCAATTGGAGCATACACATACTCATCATCAGGCTGAATTCCAACACCCTGACCGAGTGTACCTGCCGCAAATGTAGGATCAGGAATCTCTGTGTATGGGATAACCTTTCCTGCTGTGCACTGTGAAATCTCTCCTGCCGATGATGATATGACTGTTCCGAACTCCATAACTTTCTCAGGAATTGCTTCAGGTGCGGGTGCAGGTGCAGCTGCTGCTTCTTCAGGTTTCTCTTCATGCCACATAATCCATGAAAGTACGAATGCTAATCCTCCTGAGATTGCAAGAAGTATCGTGTACTGAACGGGCTGTGCAATGGTCAGATAACCAGGAATTCCCGTTACACCGTATGCTTTTGCTCCGATACCTGAGAATGCTCCGTAGAATGCACCGACCGTTCCGCCGATCATACCTGCGATAATGGGCTTGAAGAAACGAAGGTTAATTCCGAAGATTGCAGGCTCAGTGATTCCGAGTGCCGCTGATAATGATGAAGGAATTGCTACTACTTTCGTTCTCTGCTGTCTGGCCTTGAAACCTACTGCAAGACATGCCCCGAACTGTGCAAAGTTTGCCGCACTTGCAATCGGCATCCATGTATTAAGTCCTCCTTCTGCGAGCATTCCCGCTTCAATGACGTTGTACATGTGGTGAAGTCCCATAACAACAGTCCAAGGATAAATTGCCGCCATAACCGCTGAACCTATTGAATTCTTCACGAGTATCTTTGCTCCGGCAAGTACCCATGATTCTAACTGTGAGAAGATCGGCCCAATGATCGTGAACGTCAGGAAGGTTGTAACTAACACTGTCGTGAAAGGAACAACAAAGAGGTCAATCATTTCGGGAGTATGCTTGTGTAACCATTTCTCGATTGCACACATTAACCACACTGCAATTATGACGGGGATAACATGGCCCTGATAACCTACTTTCTGAACACTCACGGTGAAGTTGAGAAGGTTGAAGTTCCATGTAGGAATTGATTCAAGTGTACCGACTACCCATGCATTAACGAGGTTTGCGTGAATCATGGCCAAGCCGATAACTGCTCCTAAGAACGTATTGCCACCGAAAACTCGTGCCGCTGAAATTGCAACGATAACAGGAAGATATGCGAACGCGGTGTTAGCTACCATGTCAAGGAAGTCATACCATGATGTACTTGCGAACTCTGGATAGACTTTGCCCATTGCCTCAACGAATCCCATCATGAGACCTGATGCAACGATTGCAGGAAGAATCGGTACGAATACATCGCCTATTGCCTTGAGTATTCTCTTCCATAAAGGTTGACCTGCCGCAGCCGCAGCTTTGACATCATCCTTTGTTGCTTCAGTCATGCCTGTAACACTCAGGAACTCAGCATAGACCTTGTTGACTGTTCCTGTTCCGATGATGAGCTGTAACTGTCCGTTATTCTCGAACATTCCCTTCACGCCGTCAACGTTCTCAAGGGCTTTCTTGTCTACCTTGCCATTGTCCTTGATGACGAGACGAAGACGTGTTGCGCAGTGAGCAGCCTGAGTGATATTCTCGCGGCCACCGATGTGTGAAACGATTTCCTCAGCACATTTACGATAATCCAGTGCCATAAAATAAAACCTCCTGTAAATTAAATTAGATTAAATGTAAATCTTCAAACGCCTTCGCAAGTCCGTCATCACTCACTGAGGGGCATACTATGTCAGAGAGTTTCTTCAGAGCTTCCGAACCGTTTGCCATACAGACACTTGTACCTACTGTCTGTATCATCTCAAGGTCATTCATGCTGTCTCCGAATCCAATTGTATCCTCAATCGGAACATTGAATTTCTCAGCAATGATTTTAACGCCTAATCCCTTATTGAAGCACTTATTGATGATTTCACCATTTATGCAGTGTGATTCAGAACCGCCGACTTTGACTTCCTGCATCACGAAGTTGAATTCATCTCCTAATGCAGCTTTTGCCTTGTTGAGCTGTTCCATTTTGGTGCACATAATCACGACCTTATAGACAGGTGAACCGTCATACTGGCTCATGGGTTTAATGCCGAGATTCTCAGATAATGCTTTTCTCCATCGTTCAATCTCACTGTTCCCTTCACCTTGTGAGCTTAGGAAGTCGCCGAGATTTTCATCTCCCCATGAACCTTTTTCAGCTTCGATTGTGCAGAACACTCCTTCATCATGAAGTGCTTTAAGTGCAATGTCTCTCTGTTCGTCAGTCATTGGGTGATCATAGAGGACTTCACTGCAATCTTCACCGATTGCGACATATCCGCCAGCACAAGAGATTATGCCGTCGAATTTGTACTTGAGTAATGGACGAAGCATATCGGGATTGCGTCCTGTGCATAAGAATACTTTGTTACCTTTTTCGCGTGCTTTGTTGATTGCGTTCACTGCACTGTCAGGTGGAATATTCTCGCCTGGCTTCGTCAGTGTGCCGTCAATGTCCAGAAATATCAGCTTCAAAATTATTGTACCTCCTTTAATTTAAATTTATCTGTTTGAGTTCAAGCCTCATTGATTTTATTGTTTCAACCGTCTGATCTGTTGCAGACGCTATTTGTTCATCCGTTAGCAGGCCAAGTTTCACAAGAGCACGTGCTGTATCGAGCTTACCTTTCGTTACACCTTCTCTGATGGATACAGTTATGGCTTCTGCAACACTTTCTGCCATACCCTTTTCAGCTGCAAAGGATAGTATGGACATACCTTTTTCTATGCCTTCCTCGTATATTTCTTCAGTTACTGTCTTATATCTCATACTTTTTCCTCCTTTTTCCAGTGCTTCATCTGCTGCTTTTCTGAATTTGAGCCTGTAATCAGTGCTGCTCAGGTGCATAATTCGTTCAAGATATATTATGAATCTCCTGCGTATGAATTTCTTCCAGCCCTTTTCGATGAGAAGACCTACAATGATCTTCATATAGCCTAACTTCTTTTCGTTGGAGTTACGATATTTTGCGGCTATCTTTACTGAATATACAAATAAATCTACGATACTGTCTCCGGCTTTCAGTTCTTCATCATCAAGTTCGTATGCCTTAATGACATTATATCTGTATTCTATCTTCGTTCCGAATATGCCTGCTTTATAGATTCCGGGTTCATCTTCGGATTTTGGTCTTTTTGCCGTGAGTATCGCGAGTGCTGCAGGGTTTACATCATGATGCGTAAATATAAGGCAGTAATACCGGAACATTCTCCGCGAAATATTTTCTCCTCCGCGACCTTGTACCTCAATATGAAACAGCACCCATTCGTTTCCTCCGTCTTTCAGGAATATTTTCATCAGAGTATCTACATATCTCACTGGTGCTTTGGGTTCTTCGGGCAGTAAATCCCTGAGTTCCTTATCGAGGTTCTCAGGTTCGCGATTCAAATCAGCCTCAGCATATAAATCCGGCATAAACCTTTTGAGAATATCGCGCCAGAATTCTCCGATGAAATCTTTCCATATGGAGTCATAATCTGATTCGTAATCGTCATCAGATAACAATATGTTCTGTTCCTCATGATTTACAGCTGTGTTGAATGCTTCATCGTCAGCCATAAGAATACAAAAACTCCTTTTGCTAATATCTGGTGCTAGTGATGAAAAAAGAAAGCCTGTGAATGATGAAAATTATAATAGCAAACTTTTTATGAGGCAACATTAGTTTTCTTGCCTGCGGAGCAACATCAAAAGCATTAGAGGCATGACCAAATAAGAATAGTAGAAATATCTGAAGTCATTACTCTTTAACAGAAGCATAGTACCGAAGTTGTAGCAAAACAATGGAAGAACGAAACATAATCTCTTCCAGTCATTGCACTTTGAGAGGTTCAGTTTAGCCAAAATAAAAACTATCATGGCCAGATTCAGAATTCCTATGCACCAGAATACATGCCTGAAGAGAACCATAACTCCATACTCACCCAGAATGAATAATGACTGAAGAGAGAATACGCCTCCGTCATTCATGTAGTAGTTGCCTGTTACGCTGTCACTAAATGGAAGTATTTTCGTGATTAAATTCGCGAGAGCATCAAGCCTGAAAAAGTTATTGTTGCTCAGACCATAATCATTTGGCTTAACGACCGGGATAATTCTTCCTATTGGAGGCCCTGCAATACCATAAACCAAACTTGTAGGAGCAAGAACAGCACGCAATGAATGCCATGTTGAAACCCTGAAGCATCTATATGCCATTCCCAGAACGTTACGCCATCCGGCTGCTTCAATTGCATCAAGATTAACGCCATCAAAATCTTTGAATCTTTCACGTTCACTTTCAGGAATTCTTCCGCTCGCATATTCGACACTTATGAACCCAATAAATATGTTGAATATATCATCCCATATGATTTTTGGCGCAACACTGTATGCAAATTCTTTTATGTCTGAATCAATTCGTTCAGGTGTTTCTTTCACTGCATTCCCTATTACAGACATCGAAAGTCCAAGCATCTCAACCTGTCTTCGTCCAGGACGCTCAACATTCAGGCTCTCATACAGCGGGTACTTCACAGACCAGAACAGGCCAAGAAAGCACAATAAGATAATGAATGCCCTTCGCTTGTTCATGCATAACGATACTGCGAAGAAAATCGGAAGTGTGAAGAGAATTGCATTATGACGGAAGAGAGTGCATAGTGTGAGTACAATAATAAATATTCCTGTGTGTAACGTACTCTGAATCCATTTCCCTTTTGTAAAATATATTCTTGCTCCGAAGCATGAGAGAAGCATACACGTTACAGCGAACAATGTATCTTTCTGCGGAGTTATCGCGAGGCTCAAAGTTGCGGGATTCAGCATAATGTACCACATGAAGAACTTTGAATACTTCCTGTTTGCATATTCATTCATAACGCAGGCCGTGTATGCGAGACTCAGGGAAAATACGATCAGTTGAAACAGATTGATTGAACCTACCCATCCTCCTGTGAGCCTGAGAGGCAGCGTAAACGCAATCAGAGTATGTATCACTGGATGCCAGTCGTTATAATTCTTGTAACCCATAGCCTGAGCATATTGAAGTATATTATCGTCGCTGAATCCTCCAGGATAAAATATCAGATACATCACGAAGAATACGCCGAGTGTTATCATCCATGTACGCAGG
Organism: uncultured Synergistales bacterium; assembly: GCA_905235735.1. GTDB lineage: Bacteria > Synergistota > Synergistia > Synergistales > Aminobacteriaceae > JAFUXM01. The sequence continues at coordinate 2,991 of CAJOMU010000028.1, read as the reverse complement.
AAAATTCTTGCCTTGTCCTTTTTCGTGAGTGCCTCACTTTCAGAAGTGATGTTAATCTTTTCTGCAAAACGTAATAGTGTGGGGCATATGTATATGAGTGCGAGCAGTATTGTTTCTGCTATTGAGACGATATAAAATCTCTTCCTCATTTCGATGCTCATAACATCAACGTAAACAACTACCCATGCCATTAGCACGAGCCACATGTAAACTATGAGCGATATTCCCCGCCAGCCTTTAAGATACGCCATAAATTTTCTCATAATTATTCTCCCTTCATGTTATTCTTGTACCATTCACGAACTTCTTTCAGCTTGAGTTCAAAATCCCTCCGTTCATTATGTTTTATGGTCTGCAAAATCATTCCGGTAAAGAATGAAATCAATGCAGAAATTGCTCCGAACCCGCAGACTATCAGAGTCGGGAATCTCAAAACCAATCCAGTTTGAATGTACTCATCGAAGACAGGTATGAAAAAAACAACAGAGAGAATCATCAGAATTACCGCGATTATACTGAAGAAATACAGAGGTCTGTAATCGCAAAACAAATGCAGTATGGTTCTGATGACTTTGAAACCGTCTGAAAATGTATTGAGCTTTGAACTGCTGCCCTCTTCCCTGTCGATATATTTCACAGGTTTATTCATTAACAGCATATTCTTGTCTATTGCGTGAATCGTCATCTCTGTCTCAATCTCGAATCCTTGAGACACAACAGGAAATGATTTCACAAAATCATAGCTCATTACTCTATAGCCTGTCATAATGTCTCGTACATTGCTCCCGAAAATAAAATTTATCAGGCTTCTCACTACCATGTTTCCTACATTATGGAATGGTCTTTTATTCTCCTGAAAATATGTCGATGATAATCTGTCGCCTATCAACATATCTGCTTTGTTTTCGAGAACGATATTTGACATTTCACGTCCTCCTTCAGCAGGATATGTATTATCTCCGTCAATCATAATATAGCATTTTGCATCTATATCTCTGAACATACTGCGTATGACGTTGCCTTTTCCTTGCCTGTATTCGTGTCTTACGATTGCTCCAGCTTCAGAGGCAATCGAAGCAGTATTGTCTGTTGAGTTATTATCATAAACATAAATTTTTGCTTCTGGAATTTCTTTTCTCCAGTTTTCAATTACTTTTTTGATTGTCTTTTCCTCATTGAAACACGGAATTAAAATTGCAATGTCATCCACGATAAAGAACTCCCAAATAAATCATGTGCATGTGCATAAGATTTTCCTTTCTGAAATAGATAGTGTGAACGAGAGCATTATACCTTAACGGTGCTATAATCCCATCAACTTAAACTTTCAGGAGCGTAATATGAAATCTCTTCATCAAAATCAAATCGACATGCTTCATGGTTCTTTGCTCGACAAGATTTTAATCTTCTCTCTCCCTTTAGCAGCAAGTATGATACTTCAGCAGCTATTCAACTCAGCAGATGTTGCTGTAGTCGGACGTTTTGATTCACCTCAGGCAATGGCAGCAGTAGGCAGTAACGGAGCAGCAATTAATCTCATGGTGAATCTCTTTGTTGGTCTCTCAATCGGAACAAATGTTATTGTGGCCAAGTACATAGGGAAGAATGAGAAACAGAAGATTCATGATGCAGTTCACACATCAATAACCCTCGCATTAATCAGCGGATTTATTCTCTTAGTCTGGGGATTATCGGTTGCACGTCCAATGCTTACACTCATGAATACTCCTGAAGACATAATTGACTTGGCCGTAGTGTATTTCAAGGTATATTTTCTCGGAATGCCTTTCATAATGCTCTACAATTTCGGTTCAGCGGTTCTCCGAAGCAAGGGTGATAGCAAAAGGCCGTTATGGTGTTTAGCACTCGGAGGAGTAATCAACGTGATTCTGAATCTAATCTTTGTGATTGCGTTTCATATGAGCGTAGTGGGAGTTGCACTTGCAACCGTAATCTCAAACATAGTGAGTGCATTCATGATTATGTATTACCTTATGAATGAGGAAGCACCATTCACATTTAGATTCAGGGAGTTATGCATCAGGAAGATTTATGTCTCACAGATATTGCGAATCGGAGTACCTGCTGGATTGCAGGGAATGTTATTCTCAATCTCGAACGTAACGATACAGTCAGCGATAAATTCTCTAGGCTCATACGCGAGTGCAGGAAGTGCGGCGGCATTGAACTTCGACTTTCTGACGTTCTATGTTGTAGCGGCATTCACACAGGCGGCAGTAACATTCACTTCGCAGAACTTTGGGGCAGGATACTATGACAGGTGCAGGAGTGTATTCAACCTAACGATGAGTGCGGGATTATTCTTCACTGGTCTTGCATGTCTTGTATGTTACATCTGGCGAATCGAAATTCTGAGCCTTTACTCATTGAACCCGGAAGTCCTGCATTACGGAGAAGTGAGAATGATTCATGCAGTAGCGTTTTTATGGATGTGCAACATATACGAGGTAAGCGGCGGATGTCTTCGTGGAATGGGATACTCTATGCTTCCTTCTATGCTTGTTCTTATTGGGTGCTGTGTATTGCGAATCGTATGGGTATATACAGTCTTCAGAATCTATCACAGCTTCACGTTCCTGATGGACGTATACCCTGTCTCATGGACGATAACGGGAACTGCAACGATGATTGCATACTTTTATGTCAGAAGAAAGCAATTTGCCTAATTTCCTTTCAGCTTATGTGAGCATATAGTGTGAAAAAAGAGTATGAAGAAGAGCATTAGGAAAAAATTTTTGAGATTGGACTTGCAAAAAGAAAAAAGGCGTGTATAATTTCTCCTTGTCGTTGCGAGATAGCGGCGAAGAGTTAAAAGGTTAATTGACAAGAGAATACAGCGTGTAATTGAGCGAAAGTACAGTAAAGCTAGAAAATCAAAAATCAGATTTTTACTGAGAGTTTGACTCGCAGAGCAGACTCGAAGAGAGATTTTTACTGAGAGTTTGATCCTGGCTCAGGATGAACGCTGGC
>CAJOMU010000027.1 GCA_905235735.1 uncultured Synergistales bacterium | reverse complement strand
CAGAAAAGTGAACGCAATAAAAGATGGTTGGGGCATCAACCATTGGAGGAGAACTAGTAAGACCATAGTAATATGGCAGGTTTGTAGATGCCAGAATCCCCTAGCTTTAGCTATGGGGAGTATGTCAACAGTTTTTGATTATCGTCCAAATTCGTAAAACGATTAGAACGAAGCTCGCAAACCAGTAGAGGAATTCGGCAAGAGACTTAACTTTAGCGAAGAAGTCTTGCCGTTTTTCCTTTATGGGCTGTTTGCTTTTAGGCTTTTTAGCCATTGGGCATTCACCCGACTTTCTCATGGTGGACTTCATCGTTTAGTGAGCCGTGAATCCCATTACGAGCCCCTCGTGGAAAGTATTATAACAGACAGAAAAAATGAATTGATGTGATAGAATAAGAAATGTAAAAAGGGAACAGCGAAGGGAGAAGCTGTCCCCTTAAAGCTAAAGAATTTGAATTAGGTTTTTACCAGGCGAATCGATCCCACAACATCAGGATGATTCTTAGAACCCAGTAGATTGCAGCGGCTAAGTAGCTTATTAAGGGTAAGTTCTTTCGCCACTGCTTTTTGTTGGTGTTCTTGCGTTTTCTAGCTTTTGCCTTATTACGCAAGGCTATCACCTCCCTTCCACAGGGCGGATCCCCGAAATGATGAGCCCCTGCACTCACCCAGAGCTCCCTTCGCAAGGAATATTATATCAGACTAAATTCTAAAACTTTTCGTAGCCATTTCCTGCTTTCTTTACGTTCATTATTCCCGGAGGAGTTATATGCATTCCAGCAATCGGAATCTTCTTCCATGATGCATAATCCAGAATGAATTTTCGTGATTGAATCGCCTTCTCAGGCTCAACATCATAACGAACAGCTACGTCCGGCACTGGCAACTGTATAGCTTGAAAGTGCATAATATCTCCAACAACTAACAGCTTCTCATCTCCTGCCTCAACAAGATAGCTCACATGTCCGGGTGTATGTCCTGAAGTATCAATTGCCCTCACTCCTTCAGCAACTTCATCACCGAAATTGAACAGGTGCGTATGCTTCTCATACTGTTTTAATGCCTCAATCACTGCTTTGCTCTTCACGTCATTGACCCAGTAATCATATTCAGGTCTCGAAACATAAAGTTCTGCATTCGGGAATTGAGCTTTGCCTTTATCATCAGTCAGTCCTCCGAAATGATCCTGATGAAGATGCGTAATGAGAATCAGTTTCACGTCTTCAGGTTTGATTCCGTTCTTTGCGAGTTCACTTGCGATATGTCCGTCATGAAGTCCAGCATCAAAGAGTGCGGCATTGTCTCCGAATTTCACATAGAATGCGAGAATCTGACTATTCATCTTTCCGTCGGGAAAATACTTCTGAAGCTGTTCATCAGTTGCTCCGATTAAAAGTGAAGTATCATTCTCACCAGTGCGGTCTAAAAGTGAAATGACTTCGATTGAACCTGCAAATGAAGATGATGCGAAAAGAACCACAGCTAATATTGCGACCAAAAATTTTGTCATAATGAATCACCTCAAGGGAATTCTAGCATACGTTCTTGGTGTATAATTACTCAAATTTTATTCTTGGGAGGCTTCTATTCATGAAAAGAAAGTTGTTATTGTCAATCGTCCTCGTTTTACTTCTCGCCTTCTCCGCTTCAGCAAAAATTCACAGTGAGGTAATTCCTCTTGAACGCAACGGAATCAAACTGCACCTAAAATGCATAACCTCAGAAGATAATGCAAGTCCTCTTCTGCTCGTTCATGGCCTAACGTATTCATCACATGAATTCGATGTGAACGTCAAAGATTACAGCCTGGCGAGATATTTCGCAAAGAACGGATTCAGCGTCTACCTTCTTGATATTGCAGGCTATGGTTTATCACAGGAAGTTAAAGACGGATTCATGCCCAATTCAGATTATGCGGCTGAAGATATTGCTGCGGCGGCAAAAGTGATTCTTGAGAAGAGTGGACGAAAAAGTCTCGATGTTCTTGGGTGGAGCTGGGGAACTGTTACATCAGGAAGATTTGCGGCCAAGTATCCCGAACTCGTTCACAGGTTAGTGCTTTATGCTCCAATCGTTGCAGGGCTTGCTGATGTTGAGGTCAAAGATGCGTTCAACCATAACACATGGATTCATGCTGCAGGTGATTTCCAGACCAACAAAGACGGAAGCATAAACTACAAGATAACTGAACCTGCAGTAGTGAATGCGTTTCAATCGAACTGCTGGCGTTACGATAAGGATTCAAGTCCGAACGGAGGAAGAAGAGATTTGCTTGTTGCTCCCGATAAGCGTTTAATTCCAACGGCCAAGCTCACAATGCCTGTACTGCTCATTGCTGGCTCAAAGGATGAATACGTTTCACCTGAACTCTGCAATGAAGCGTTCAAGACACTTCCGAACAATCATTCAAGGATTGTGATTGTTGAGGGTGCAGCACATGCGATGATGATGGAGAAGCCATACTATAAGACATTCAGGGAATCAGTTCTTGAATTCCTGAAGGCTAATTGATTTGACACAGAAAATATCGAGAGTATAATAATCACTCGTCAACCTCTTAAAGTAAAAGCGGGGGTGGCGGAATTGGTAGACGCGCAAGACTAAGGATCTTGTGATCAATTTAAGTATCGTGGGAGTTCGATTCTCCCCCTCCGCACCAATTTGAAAACAATTATTCCTCTGACCCATTGAGGCCGGAGGAATTTTTGATTCTCTATGTGCTATAATTATCTGCAATTTTTTTTCCGAAGGGAGATTGACTTACTAGTGATAAGTTTGTATAATGCACGCATCACGCATCACGCATCACGCATCACGCATCACGCATCACGCATCACGCATCACGCATCACGCATCACGCATAGCCTATTTGTAACCTTCCATCAGCACAATAAAATTTCATTATACATCAATATCGGGAGGAAATAAATATTATGGTCTTCTCGTCAGGTGTATTTATGATTCTGTTTCTTCCCGCACTGCTCATTCTCTATTACGTATTCGCAAAGTCGAGAGCCGCAAAGAACATCACGCTTTTAATCACGAGCCTTCTGTTTTATGCATGGGGTGAACCTGTCTTCGTGTTCATTATGATTCTCTCGATATTCATGAATTGGTATCTTTCTCTGAAGATGTCTGAGTCTTCACACAGGAAGATGTTCATGATTACGGCAATATCTCTTGATGTCCTCTTACTGTTCGTGTTCAAGTACGCTTCGTTCATATCTCTGAACCTGGCCATGCTGACTGGAAATGATTCATTGAAGGTGAATATTGCATTGCCAATCGGAATATCATTCTTCACGTTCCAGATGATGAGCTATGTCTTCGATGTCTATTACGCTAAGACCAAAGCACAGAAAAATCCGTTTTATGTTGCATTGTACATATCGTTCTTCCCGCAGTTAATCGCCGGGCCTATCGTGAGGTATAACCAGATTGAATCGGAGATTGAGACGCGTCATGAAAACTTTGATGATTTCTCTGAAGGCGTAAGGAGATTCATTTATGGTCTCGGAAAGAAGGTTCTGTTAGCTAATTTCATGGCTCAGATTGCAGATAACGTTTTCGGATACATAATCAATCCGTCAGTTTTGATGTCATGGTATGGAGCATTGGCTTATACGTTGCAGATATACTTTGACTTCTCTGGTTATTCGGATATGGCTATAGGTTTAGGTTTGATGTTCGGGTTTCACTTTGAGGAGAACTTCAACTATCCGTATCTCGCATCAAGTATATCTGACTTCTGGCACAGGTGGCATATATCATTATCGCGGTGGTTCAGAGATTACGTGTATATTCCGCTGGGAGGCAGCAGAGTGAAGCATTCCCGTTGGTTATGGAACATCTTTATCGTCTGGTTACTGACTGGCATATGGCACGGAGCGAACTGGACGTTCATCTTGTGGGGATTGATATATTTCGTACTTCTTGTGATTGAACGAGAGACGAAGATTATTGAATGCATGAAGGGATTATCGCATATGTATACAATGCTGATAGTGATTCTTGCGTGGGTAATCTTCAGGAGTGAGAGTGTCAGTGCAGGAATGAGTTATATTGCGTCAATGTTCGGTCTGAGGGGGAATGCGTTCTGTGATTCAGGGTTCATTGAGTATATTCATAACACGTGGCTTGTTGCAGTCTTCGCGATTATCGGAGTATTCCCTGTGGTGAATGTCCTGAAGCGTAATGCATGGATTGAATCGTTATGGCTGATTCTGGTATTCGTGATTTCATTCGCGGAGGTTGTGAGTGCTAGCTATAACCCATTTATATATTTTAATTTCTGATGAGGTGATGATGATGAAAAAGTTTAAACCTGCATATGTAACATCTGGATTCTTCCTGTTGATGATAGTTCTGCTTATGTTCTCGGCTGTATGCGTATATGCAGCAAAAAAGACAAATGACATTATAAGCTCATCAGAAGAAGAAACAAATACGAATGAGATAAAAATTGACTGGGAAGCATTGTACCCATTTGAAATTGGTACGCAAAAAGAAATTGAAAGAAGAGATACGATATTTGAGAGAATATATTATCATGTGAAGAATAAATGCGAGGAGTATTCAACGAAAAGGCTCATCGGATATAACAGCATTGTTGACTGTGCAAAGATGTATGAAGAGTTAGTTCGCTGGAACATGACATCATATTACGAATACAATGGTGTAATAAAACTGCGTGACGGATATTTAACCGGTTTCGATAGAAGTGTAGATATAACAGAGAATGCGCAATCGACGATAGAACTTGCTGAATTCTGCCGTGAAAGAGGAATTGAATTCTTCTATGCAAACCTTCCTGTTAAGACATGTATCTATGAAGACAAAAATATATCGGGAGTTCTAGACTTCGCGAATCAAAATGCAGATAGATTCTTGGCCATGCTTTATGATGCTGGAGTGAAGTATTATGATTTCAGAAAAATATTGCACGAGGACGGAATGAATCATCATGAAGCGTTCTACATTACGGATCATCACTGGAAAGCTGAGACTGGATTATGGGCGGCAAGACACATATTGAAATTCTTGCGGGATGATTATGGATGGGATGTGAATCCCGATATGCTTAATCCTGACAGATTCGATTATGTGATTTATCCTGAATGGTTCTTAGGGTCTCAGGGAAAGAAGATTACATTAGAAAGAACGAAGCCTGATGACTTTACAATGATATATCCGAAGTTCAATACAAGCATACATTATGAGATACCTGGCAAAGAAATAAATACGAACGGAGATTTTACTACCACATATAACATGGAAGCTGTAGAATCCAGAGACTATTACAACAAAAATCCTTACGGAGCATATAATTACGGGGACAAGTCATTAATCAAGATAGAGAACCTCATGAACACTAACGGCAAAAAAATTTTAATCATTCATGATTCGTTTTCAAATTCACTCGTTCCGTTCGCGGCAATGGGAGTTCAGTATACATATTCAATCGATGTTCGTCATTTCACTGGAAGCCTCAGAAGCTATATCTCCAAGCATAAACCTGATGTGATAGCAGTAATCTATCATTCAGGTGTAACTTCAGTACCTATGAACTTGGAATCACATAACAGCATGTATGATTTCAGATAAGCACAATAAATCCCCGTACCCAATTCATGAACACGGGGAATATTTTCATATTGCAGCTAAATCTCTGCTCGCTACTATATCAACATCTGTCCCGCACACATTGTGAAGCAATACTTGCCCAATCTTAACCGGCGCATCTATCTCAAGTTCTGCAACCGCACGCGCAATCTCAAATAACTTTCCCTTAGGTGCTGGTGTCTTGCTACGAATTGGACACACTGGCAACTTCCCTCCTCTAACCCTCACTGTTGACGCAAATACCCTTCGCGGGTCTTTCACTTCACTCCTCGCGTAACTCTCCCCTCTTGGACATGTATTGCCTTCAACTTTCAGAATGTTATCGTTATCGTCAAGCGTAACTGTCAGACCGCAACCTAATGGACATGATACGCATATAAACTTTCTTTCGCTCATGGTTTCACCTCCAAATCATAACGGCTGAATGTCTATCATTATCTCTTTAAGTTCTCCCAGTGCCTTTATCTGTTCCGCCTTAATTTTCACTTCGTTCATCTCACCTGGTCTCGCATATCTCAGTCTCTGCGAATATATTCCGGGTTCCGCAAATACTCTGCATGCACTTTCAATCGGATGTGTTACGCGCATGAATATAGTCGTGTCCGTCTCGCCTGTAACGTATTGAGGCGAAAACAACTGAACATTCTCTCCGCCTATGACTGGAATACGTTTTATGTCCGCAGAAATTTTTCCCATTGCATAACGTGCTGCATTCACTCCGGCAATTAATCCTTCATCGCTCACGTTGTCCACAATGTCATATACTATTACTACATTTCCTGCCGCAAATATCGCTGGGTTCGAGGTCTGAAGCAAATCATTCACTACAGGCCCACCCGTTACTTTGTGAATCTCAACTCCTGCCATTCGCGATAATTCGTTCTCTGGAATCAATCCGATTGCCAGCAGAAGCGTATCACATTCAACAAATCTTTCTGTACCTTTTATGGGAATCATACTATCATCAACTTCCGCAACCGTTACTCCTTCAAGTCTGTCCTTGCCGTGAATTTTCGTTACTGTCGTCTTTAGATGAAAAGGTATTCCGTAATCATCTAGGCACTGCGCTATGTTTTGTCTCAATCCTCCGGGCCATGACCTCACTTCATAGACACCTTCAACTTCTGCTCCTTCCCATATCATTCGTCTGGCCATGATTAGACCGATATTATCTGAACCTAATATCACTGCTCGCTTTCCGGGCATGTACCCTTCCATGTTCACAAATCTTCGTGCCGTTCCTGCCGTGTATATTCCAGCCGGACGTGTTCCAGGTATGTGTATTGCTCCTAATGGACGTTCCCTGCATCCCATCGTTAAGACTATTGCACCGGGATTCAGGCATTCAATCCCTCGTTCTTTGTTCATCGTCCACACGGAATTTGTATCCTGATCAATCTGGAATACCATAGTATTCGTGTGAAACTCAACGCCTGCATCATATGCCTGCTGAATGAATCTGTGCATGTATTCAGGCCCCGTTAATTCCTCCTTGAATGTCCGAAGTCCAAAGCCCGGATGTATGCATTGCTGTAATATTCCGCCTAAATCCCAATCACGTTCAAGAACTACAACACGTTCTGCTCCTTCTTTACGCGCTCCTATTCCTGCCGCTACTCCCGCAGGCCCTGCTCCGATTATCAGTACATCTATTTTCTTTGAATCAGACATTTTGACCTGCTCCTTTCGCATATTTCTCAAGCAAAAATTCTTTTGTCTTTCCGACTAACAGTTTTGATTTTCCTCCGTGCCTCGTGATTTCGTCTAACGGGATATTCAGTTCACGCGATAATATCTCCGCAACTCTTGGACAGCAGAAACCTCCCTGACATCTTCCTGTTCCCGCTCTAGTCATCATCTTCACTGCCGTAATCGTTCTTGCTCCACGACGAATTGCCTCTACTACTTGGCCTTCTGTTACGGTCTCACATCTGCAAACTATCTGTGCATATGATGAGTTCTCTTTTGCTAGTTTCTTCCGTTCGTCCATACTAAGATATAGAAATCTCGGAATGTTCCTGCGTTCGGGAATGAATTTATCGTTAGGTTCAAATTTAATTCGGTCGGATAATTCTTCACGCATTGCCTCAACAATGTATTCTGCAATTGCCGGTGCTGATGTAAATCCTGGCGACTTAATCCCTGCTACGTTCACAAATCCTCTCGGAGTTCTCAGAACAGAAATTGCAAAGTCTCCTGTATCAGTGTTTGCACGAACACCCGCGAATGTCGTTATGCTCATGTTCACTGGGAATTTCGGTACTAATCTTCTCGCACCCTTTATCACTTCCGCTAATCCTTCGGAAGTTGTCGTTTTATCTTCCGGGTCTTCCTGCTCGCTTGCAGTTGGGCCTGACATCATATTTCCTTCTGATGTCTGCAAAACTGTAATTCCCTTTCCTGCTTTCGACGGACAAGAGAACAAAAAGCTGTGAATTAATCCTTTAGTACTTCTGTCGAGCAAAATATATTCGCCCTTCGTCGGAATAATTCTGAAACTCTTATCTCCTGCCCATGATGATATTTCCCCTGAATGTACTCCTCCCGCATTTATCACTACAGGTGCTTTGAATTCCCCTTTACTAGTCATAACTCCTCGTATGTTCTTCCTGTCATCAAAGAGAAGACTTATAGCTTCTGTCTCAAGGAATAATTCCGCACCGTTAATCTTCGCACTCTCAATCATCGCATTAACGGCCTCAAAGTTGTTTATGATTGCCGCATCCGGAGACCATAACGCCGCAACTATTTCAGGTGATACATTAGGTTCATGCTTCCGTAATTCATCGCCGGTAATGATTTCAATTCCCGGATCTCCGTTAGCCTTCCCCTGTTTAAGCAGTAATTCAAGATGTTTTATTTCTTCGTCATTGAATGCACAGACATATGAACCGCATTCATCAAGATGTACATCGAGTTCATCCTTCAGTTTGTGCCACTTCTTATTACCTGGAACGCATAACCTCGCCTTCATGCTTCCGGGCTTATCGTCGAATCCTCCGTGTATCATTGAACTGTTTGCTCGTGATGCACCTGACGGCAATTCTGATGCTTTATCGAGAACTGCTATTCTGAGTTTATACTTCGAGAGTTCACGTGCTATTGATGCACCGACTATGCCTGAGCCAATGATAATTACATCATAATTCATTGATTTCTGAATCCCACCTTCAAAAAATAAAAGCCCCGTTTTTTTGTTCCAGGCTGCTTTGATTCAATCTCTCAATTTATGCTGGTCTGTCCAGCCTCGTATTCTGGAAAATGTATCTTGACATACTGCTAAAGCTAGTGGATTCTGGCATCTACAAACCTGCCATATTACTATGGTCTTACTAGTTCTCCTCCAATGGTTGATGCCCCAACCATCTTTTATTGCGGTAATTTTAATTTATTATTTTCGTGTGTCAATTTAGCCTCAAATTTTCAAATCACTGTATAATTAACTCATCTACATAATCTCATTCACAAAGGAGACTTTTTATCTTGAGCAACAAAATGAAGAATATCGGTATCATCACTTCAGGAGGAGACTGCGGTGGTCTCAATGCCGTTATCAGAGGCGCAGCAAAAACAGCCTTAATGCGTGGCATTCGTACTTACACCATTCCGAATGGCTATGCTGGTCTCTATAACCTCGTTGACTTCGACCGCCTCGTTGAACTCGATGAAGAACGCACAGATCACGTAAACTCACAATTCGCAGGAAGTGATGCAGGACACAGCCGAGTGAAGATCTCAAAAATTGAAGACCCTGACAAATATGACCGAATCATGATGGGACTTCGCAAGCATAATATCGATGGCCTTCTGATTTCCGGCGGTGATGACACAGGAAGCGTCGTTGTTGACCTTTCAGAACACGGAATACCCTGCGTACATGCACCAAAGACAATGGACTTAGACCTTCAGACGTATTCAGTCGGAGGAGATTCGGCAATCAATAAAATAGCCGACATAGTAGACGACCTCAAGACAACAGGTACTACTCATAATAGAATCATGGTCGTTGAAGTATTCGGACGGTATGCAGGACATACAGCATTCAGGGGAGGAATTGCGGCTGATGCTGACTGCATTCTCATTCCTGAAGTGCCCGTTGATTTCAATGCTGTGTATGCTCATCTTAAGCACTATTACATCAGGCGTATTCTCAGGTCTGACGTTCACGCTGGGACATACACAATCGTTGTTGCTGAAGGCGTGAGGGGCGAGGACGGAAAATTATTCTCAGACGGCGGCGGTGTTGCAAAAGATTCGTTCGGTCATCCGAAACTTGCAGGTGCAGGAAGATTCGTGAAGGAAACTCTCGAAGCAATGATGAAAGAAGACCCAGAGATTAAGCAGTTCATGAAGACATCAGGAATGTATGTGCCTGGCGTTTTTGAAATTCCTGAAATTCGCGAAGTCATTCCAAGTCATATCGTCAGGAGTGGTGCAACTTCCGCTTATGATGTGAACTTCGGAAAACAAATCGGTTCTGCAGCTGTCATTCTTCTTGATGAAGGTGTGAGCGGCGTTACCGTCGTGAAGATGTACAACGGGAAAATTCGTTACATGCCGACAACTGAGGCTATTGCACAGCGTTTCGTAGGACTTGAGAGTGTTACGTTCTATGAGCAGATGGATGTATGCTTCGGAAGGTTCAGACAGAAATATGAAGCTGACCTTGAAGAAGTTCACGGAGCAGTTGAACGTCAGTACAGCTAGAAGGCAGAAACGTTATCCCCTTGTCGTTAAAGGCAGGGGGATTTTCATATGCTCATTCAGATTTCAGGCCAAGAAATTCTATTACTTTTGCCTTCATTCCTGAATATCTCTTCTGCACTTCTGGCTTCAGAAATTCTATATCAAGCATCTTCAATCAAATATCATTCTGAATCCTCCTTTATTTTCATATATTCATTTGCTGAATTAATTCTAACATGATTATTAATCAGCTTCCGATGTGAAGTTGACAAGAAGGTTTTGCGGGCATAAAATACGGTCGCATTAAAGATAAGGGGCTGTAGCGCAGTTGGGAGCGCGCGACATTCGCATTGTCGAGGCCGGGAGTTCGAATCTCCTCAGCTCCACCTTAATTATCAATCACTTTCCAGATTTAAATACTTCCTTTTCGTTATATCCTTGCCTTTAGGACAATTATACGTATACAATTACTCATAAACTTTTTTCGAAAGGATATGTTTCTATTTTCATGTTCACTCGCAAATTAATCGTCTTGCCTTCCGATGCTTCTTGTATCGGCACTATTAAACTCCGTAGTCTCCTCAATTACTTTCAGGATACCGCAGAACTCGCCGTCGTTGATGTCGAAGGTACTGCTGTCGAACTCGCAGCTAAAGGTTATTCTTGGGTCCTCACTAAGTATGAAATCGATTTCATAGGTCAACTCCCCTTCCTCGATGAAAATTTCTTCATTCATACCTTTCATGACCCTGCTCATGGTTATAATACCCTCAGAGTCTTTCAGGTCGAGTCTGAAAATGGTCAGCCTCTCGTCTATGCTAAAACTTCATGGTTATTGTTAGACCTAGCGGCTGGGAGGCCAGTGAAGGCGATTGCACATATTCCTGGAATATCTTCTCGTGATACTGAAAGCATTAACCCCGATTTCAGAGATATTCCTGATGATGTCAATGTGATTCATGAAGCAGAAAGACTGGTAAGATTTCATGATGTGGATTATAACTCTCATGTTAATAACGCCGTCTATTTTGAATGGATTTTTGATGAATCTCCCGTCGATTTCTTATCTCATGAAATTAAATCAATTTCTGCTTCCTTCAGAAGTGGTGCAAAGTTAAATGAAAAGGTTACAATTCAAATATCACAGCCCCTCTCTCTCGATAATACTTTCATCTATAAGGTCATTAGAGAGAATGTGAAGAAACCAAGCGCAAATTTTCTCTGCGTCTGGAAGTCAAAATAAGGAGGAATAAATCAATTTGGAAATCGTAATTGTAGGTGCAGGTGAAATCGGTACTACTGTAGCTAAAAAACTCTCCCTCGAAGGTCATAATGTGTATCTCGTCGAAAGTGATGAACCTCGCGCTTCTAAAGCCGCTGAAGAACTCGATGTTGAAGTCATTCACGGTAATGGCGCACGTCCTAATGTCCTCGCTAAGGCTGGCATCGTCAATGACGGTACTGTCGATATGCTCATCGCCTGCACAAATCGCGATGAAGTCAATATGCTCTCCTGCTGGATTGCTCATAATGCCGGCGTTCCTCATGTCATTTCAAGAGTTCGTAATCTTGAATTCACAGATTCTGAATACTGGGGTAAAAAACTCGGTATTGATGTCATGATTTCTCCTGAGAGATCTATCGCCCGCGAAATTACTGAACTCCTCGCCGTTAGTTCAGCTACTCATGCCGCCGAATTACTCGACGGTAAAGCAGCCATATATACCCTTAAACTTATGCCGAATTCCCCGTTAGCAGGCAGACAGCTTAAGGATATTCGTACTCTCTATCCCGATTTGATTGCTGTCTTCGTCTTCGTTGAACATGAAGATGGCCTTTCTGGCGTGCCTAATGGCTTCACTGAACTCAGAGAAAATGATATGTGCTATGTCGTTACTTACAAGCAAAGTGCTCAGTTACTCGAAGAAATTTTCCAGCCTGAACCTGACAAAACACGTAAGCTGCGAAAAGTATTCATCGTTGGTGGAGGCAAATTAGGTACTCAGATTGCACAGGCCCTCAGAAAAGATTACAGTAATGTCGCTTTGAGGCTCATTGAACAGGATACAGAGAAATGCGAGAAATTATCTGAGGAATTAGGCGAGGCCCTCATCTTAAACTGCGACGGCGCAGATAAAACTGTACTCTCCGAAGAAGGGATTGATGACGCTGACGGTTATGTTTGTGCTACTGATTCAGATGAACTCAATCTCATTTATTCTGTTCTCGCCAAGAATATGGGTGCTAAGAAGACTATCGCAATTGTGAAGCGCAAAGACTATCAGGAACTCACTCAGACTATTCCAGTTGATGCTATTGTAGACCCCAATGATGCTTTAGCCAGTTTGATTTTACGCGTCGTTCATTATCCTACTCACACAAGAGCCTTCTCGATAATTGAGAAGATTAACGCGGAAATGCTTGAAGTAGTCATGCCGGAGAATAATCCGCTTATCGGTAAGACTTTAGCTGAGATTAAACTTCAGAAAGGCGTTGTCGTCGCTTTACTTGGCCGCAATGACAAAGTCTTAATCCCTACTGGTGCAACTAAAATTCTCGCTGGCGACCACGTCATTATCTTCGCTTTAACTTCAATGATGCCCGATGCCGCAAAGTTATTCAGTGCTGACAGCAGTGATGAACAGGAAGAGATTTTATCATGAAGATAAAAACAGTTTTGGGCGTTCTCTCCCTGATTTGTATCGTCGTATCCTGTGCTATGATTCCACCTTTATGCATCGCTCTCTATGACCATTCAAATGATGCTAGTGCTTTCGCAATCTCAATGTTCGCTGGCTTTGGTTTGAGCGTATTATTGTCGTGGAATTCAAACCTAAAAGAACCGGGCAAAAATACTCTCGGTATTCGTGAAGGTGTCGGCGTAACTGGCTTCTCTTGGATATTCGCCTCTATCATCGGGGCTTTACCATTCTGGCTTTCGGGTTCTGCTCCGAGTTACACTGATTCATTCTTTGAGACTATGTCGGGATTTACTACGACTGGCGCAACTATCATGACCGATATTGAAGCCCTTCCAAGAGGCATTTTATTGTGGCGGTCTCTCACTCACTGGATGGGCGGTATGGGAATTATCGTGCTCAGTCTCGCTGTTCTACCATTCTTAGGGGTCGGCGGAATGGAAATGTACAAGGCTGAAGTTCCCGGCATAACAGCTGAGAAAATTACTCCACGTTTACATCAGACCGCTATCAGACTTTGGACTGTCTATGTCTTTCTTACACTTCTTGAAACTGTCTTCTTATATATCGGAGGAATGAGCCTCTTTGACGCATTCTGTCATTCATGCTCAACTATCGCAACTGGTGGGTTCTCAACTAAGAATAATTCAGTAGCTTACTTCACTAGCCCTTACATTCAATGGGTCATCATTATCTTCATGTTCGCTTCTGGTATCAATTTCTCCTTATACTTCCTGCTTCCTCTGAAACGCTTCAGGGATTTCATTGCTGATGAGGAATTCCGTTCGTATGTATTCATCACTGTAGCTTCCGCATTGGCCATGTCTCTGGCATTATCTTTCTCTGGAATGTACAGAGGTCTTGAAGACACATTCAGGAGAACATTCTTTCATGTCGTAACCGTCATGACTACTACTGGCTTCATCGTTGAAGATTACAATCTATGGCCTGAATTCACCCGCTTCTTGTTCGTTATTTTGATGTTCATCGGTGCGTCTGGCGGTTCTACTGGCGGCGGATGTAAGGTATCCCGCTTTCTCATTCTCGGAAGGCAGCTCAAAACTGAAATTCAAAAGTTACTGCACCCCCGCGCTATCATAACTTCAAGGTTAAACGGAAAGCCTATCGGAAAAAGTACAATGAATTCAGCAGATGCATTCTTCGTGTTGTATATGCTGATACTCTCATCGGCCACTCTAATCACCACCGCTTTCGGAATTGATTTACTCTCTGCATTTACTGGAGTTCTCACTTGTCTGAGCAACGTCGGGCCCGGTTTAAATCTTCTTGGCCCTGTCGAAAATTTTTCATGGCTTCCTTCCCTCATTAAATGGCTATTCTCCTTCTGTATGCTCGCTGGCCGTCTCGAACTCTTTGCTGTTTTCCTCCTCTTTTTGCCCGGCACTTACAGAAAATAGATTATAATGGCAGTAAAATTTCTTAATGGAGCTGAATCAAAATTGACAACTGATAAAAATAATAATAGTCATACCGTGAAAATAAATGCAAGGCTTCAGCTTACTTCCTTTTTCAGCGGTGCGGCTACCATGATTCTCGAAATGACTGGCTCACGTCTCGTCGCTCCCTTCTTCGGGACTAGCCTCATCGTCTGGACTGCCTTAATCGGAATCATCATGACTAGTTTATGCATCGGAAACTGGCTCGGTGGTTCCGTTGCAGATAAGAGACCTGAAGGTAAACTGCTAGGACGAATATTAATCTCAGCAGCTTTAGTGATTGCTGGCACTGCTTACGTGAGCAATTACATTCTCACAGGTCTTCAGGGCATTTCAATGAATATCTATCTCGCTTCCGTCATCGCTTCTCTCGTGATATTCGCAGTCCCCAGCGTACTACTCGGAATGGTCTCACCGTTCGTTGCACGTCTCGCTATGCTGAATGTTGATTCATCCGGTGCAGTCGTCGGAAGGTTATCCGCACTGAATGCAGCAGGCAGTATTTTGGGAACGTTCTTAGGTGGGTTCGTGTTAATCTCACTGTTCCCTTCTGGCGTTATCTTAATGCTGCTCTCAAGTATCATCGCACTACTCTCCGTTCTCGTCTATACTGGGGCTTGGAGGAAATTAATCTCTGTTGTACTCTTCATGGCTCTAGCTGGTGGAACTTTTGCGGCCAAGACATTCGGACTTCCTTTTTCTCCCATAGGCGTGCAGATAGATACGCGGTATAATCACCTTTCAATTGTCGAGAGCATAGACACCAGAAACGGAAGACGGGTACGCGTTCTCATCACTAACCCTGATGCCGCTCAGTCTTTAATGTACACTGATAACCCTTCGGAACTCGTGAGCGAATACACAAAGTTCTATGATTTGGCGTTTCACTATAAGCCCGACACTAAGAAGGTACTCATGCTCGGAGGCGGCGGTTACTGCGTTCCGAGATACTTGCTGTCAGAGAAACAGGACGTGTCAATTGATGTCGTCGAATTAGACCCTGGAGTTACGGAGGCCGCCAGAACATATTTTGACCTCAAAGACAATGATAACCTTCGGATATTTCATGAGGATGCACGCACTTTCCTCAATCGTTCCAAACATGAACAGTATGATGCTGTTTTCATGGATACATTCAATTCGTGGACTTCAATCCCGTTTCAAATGACCACCGTTGAAACCGCTGAACGTCTTCGTAAATTCCTGAAACCTGACGGAGTTCTCATCGTGAATACTATCGCTTCACTTTATGGCCCTAAATCTGGTGTATTTCACGGCATCTATAAAGCATTCTCGAGTGCATTCTCAACTATGATGATTTTTCCTGCTAATGCTCCCGACCCCAAATATGCATATGCACTTCAGAATATAATACTCGTTGCAATGGGCGATACAGCTTCTACTGTTTCACCTACCCCTGATGCTAAGTTCACCGGCCTGCTGTCTCATCAATGGCTCGAACCTTTTGTGCCTGACCATAATGTGCCGGCATTCACGGATGCATTTGCACCAGTAGAAAGATACACGCTTCTTCAACACTAGAGAGGAGAGATAACATCATGAAGAAGAAAACTATCATCACCAAAAAGAAAATATCCGACAAATTCCAGAAACTTCCCTTAGTGCCTGCTTGGCTCTTAATCCCCTTATGGCTGGTCTCGCTCGCACTTCCTAACCTCATTTATTCAGGCGTTAAGTTTGCGGATACACTTCACATCCTCAAATGGACTGTTACAGGTGTACCCGTCGCATTGGCCGCGATAATTGCGGGGTTCAGACTGATACGTTACGGAAGAGACAGAATAATATTCAGGCTCGATGTCTTCGCTGTCATATGGGCAGTGATACTCGCGTACTGTGCGGTACAGCCTTCATGGGTTCATATATCATCGCCTACTGGTTATGCTCTCGAAATGGTATGCTTCCTCACTGTATGGGCATTCTATGTACTCAGTTTCGCTTCATTCCCTGACTGGGGATTACGTCCCGTCTTACTGCTTGGCAATCTCAATGCGGCAATCAATGTCGGCTTTGCTGAACTCCAGATTAGAGGCATGAATAATTTTGCGTTCCTCAACGGCACTTTCCTGTCTGACCTTCAGAATATCAGCTCCATAATTCTCCCAACTCCGGGAAATTATATCGGCAATACGGCACAGCAGAATATGTTCGGATTATGGACGGCCGTTGCAGTGTTAGGAGCAGTGTATCTCTTCGTATATGACGCATGGAAGAATGACAACGCTGAACACGGCAGAAAGATTTGGCTTCCTTCCGCATGTATCGCACTCGCAGTCCTGATGATTAGGATTGCTGTCGTCAATGCGAGTATCATATTCGGAGTTCTTGCAGGCTTAATGATTGTCGGAGCGTTCATTCTCGCATGGAGATTAGGCAATGACAGACACGTATATTATTCCGTTCTGATTGCACTTCTGGCATCCATAAACTTCTGGGGTCTCATGAATTCTACTAGCCGTTCGGGTACTTTAGCTCTCATTCTTGGCCTACTCGTTATGCTCATTATTGCCGCTTGGAAATTCAATCGGAATTATGTGATTAGGTTCGGAGCTATTGCTTTAGTACTTGTATCAGTGTTCTGGGCATCACTGTATTCAGCACGTTCAGCGGACATAGTGAACAAGACGGCGGATATAATTCAGAATGCGGAGAACATCGGAAATCGTCGCGGAATATGGATGACTTCATACGCAATGCTTCTTGAACATCCTGAAGGGGTCGGCGTAGGTCAGTACAAATGGCATTACCTCGAAGGTCAGCGTGCAGGCTTCAAAATGGTAACGGATAACTGGTACACATGGCAGTATACTCACTGGGCGCATAATGAATTCCTTCAATTCTTCTGTGAAGGCGGATATGCAGGCGGTATTTTACTCCTTCTCATGTGGATGATGTGGTTTGTACCGGCAGTGAGGGGATTAATGAGGCGAGAGAGGATGAGCATAAACATAAATGCGGTGTGGGCACTCGGATTAATCTCACTGATAACTTTCTGTGCTGTCTTCACAAGACCTTTTCACAGAATTGAAAATATGGTCTGGATTACACTGGCATTTGCGATTTCTAACCGTGAGTTCTTTGACTCAAAACGTGTATTCGAGGTACTGAAAGGGAATATGCTGAGGGAATTAACGGGAGCAGCTCTGATTGCTGCATCGATAGCAGGGTGCGTGTATATCTCAAGCGGCATTTACGGCAATTATCTTTTACGCCGTGCGCTCTCAACACAGAATGCGGCAGAACAGATGTATCTTCTTGAGGAGGCGGACAAACACCCGATAGTCCGGGAGGATACGCAGAGGAATATTGGACATCATTACCTTCAGGTAGGGGAGCAGACGAATGACCCTGAGGTACTTGCGAAAGGATTTAATGTATTATGGGCGACATTCCAGAGAGAGCCGCATTCAGAGGACATAAATAAACTCCTTGAATTCAGCCAGAAATATCAGATTGAAGGTGCATTGCGCGAACTTTCAAGTTACTTCAGACCAGGCACATATCATCTTGAGAGACGGCCTCATCAGAATTCTAACGGTGAAATAGTCAATGCTCTCCTAATGGTAGGCGGTGCGGGCAGTGATGATGAGTAGGGGAAAAGGTTTCACACTCATAGAAATTCTAATTGCGGTAATGCTGACAGGAATGCTTACTACTTTAGCACTTGCACCTGTAGTAATAACAGTGAGGCGTGTAGTAGAGACGCAGGAAGAATATTCAGATATGTCAGCACTAACACGGACGATGAGTTTCATTGAGAGGGATTTAGCATCAGCGATGAGATTTTCACCTAACACAATAACAGTAGTAGACCATGAAGCACTAGGGGGCAATGATGACGATACACTGATGATAATGAGCACAGCACCTACAGTTCAGGGATTACCAGCGGGAACAGTGGTATACAAGATAGAAGAGGGAGGGATAATGCATCGGAATATAATAGCTGGTCTTTATCGCTGGATGTTTCCGGGAAAAATTCCGAATGTGATAAAAATTGATACCCTCAACGGTGAAGATGCACAACTTGTATTGCCCGGAGTGAATGAATTCAGCGTAGAAGTTCCCAAAGGAGCGAATGAAGAAGACAGGCAGAAAGAATACAAAGGAAAAGTCCCCGCAGGACTATATATAAAAATAGGGAGGCGTGATAATGATCTTCAGGCTGCACAGGCCACATATGCACAGCAGAACAGCAATGAGGCAAAAGCAAATGAACTCGAAAGAATTATCGTCTTCCCATAAGCAACGCAGGAAAGGCTTCGTTCTCGTCAGTGTATTAATGCTTGGTGTACTGCTTATATCATGTGCTACGGCCTTCACATGGTTTGTACGTATGCAGGTCAGGACGACAGGGCGTGAGAGACTGAGCATATCATCGAGGAGTATGGCGCATATAATCACGAATAACGTCATGGCCATGCTGTATGAAATATCACAGCATTTTGCATATGACAGTCCACTTCAGAGATGGTACAAGCCTTTTGTGCTTCCACTGGGTGATGAACTAGGCATATGGATAATTCAGATTACGCCGCTTGATGACAAAATTCCATTGGGAAATCTGTTTCTCCCCGACGGAAATACATTGAGGCGGGAATTCAATGATGTGTGGGAAAATCTGTGGGATAAACTGCATCATAGGGAGCTTGAATTTCTTGTGCTTGATTTCCTTGACCGTAACACCAAAGGCAGGGTAGGCAGCAGGGAAGATGATTATTTCATAAACAGAGGGCCTTATGACTTGTCGGAACTTTTGATACTGAGCAATGATATTCCCTCAGAACTGGTATTCGGTTCAGGCAATAGAATGGGAATATCGGACTACTGTACGATATACAGTGAAGGCAGAATCAATCTCAATGTTGCACCTGTTCATGTTATGGAACTTTTACCAGGACTGGACACGGGATTAGCATCAGGAGTTGAACGTGTACGTCAGGATGAACCGCTTCAGTCTCTGAATGACATACAGAAGATAGCGGGAGCGAGTGCGAGGACATCAACACTCTTAACGAACATAGCATCATTTCAGAGCAGATATTTCATGCTGCAAATTCAGGGATTGAATGAGAGCGGAGAAGGAGGAACATCGTTTAACATAATATTTGACCGGACGACAAGACAAATAGTGAGATGGGAGGAAACATAAACTTTGGGCTTGAAAGAAATATTATCTCAGCGAATAAACTTTGCGGGAAAAAAATCATCAGAGAGGTTCAATGATTCGGAGTTCCGCAGAGTAATAGAAGTCAGAGAGACGGTTATGAATGAAGAGACAGCCTCAGAAGAAGAAGTGATACGAAAGGAAGTAAGGGTGATAGCATCAGGTTCACATACGCGGAAGAGTATCGTTACACTTGTGCCTATGAAGTCATTATCGATTGAGGATTTCACATTTCCATTCACAAATGCTACAAAAATACGCGAGGCTTTGCGTCTTCAGATTGCGCCATTCACTGCGGCAGGAAAACTTGAACTCTTTCCCTCCACAATAAAGAGGGAAGGAAGAACTGTAAACGGAATTGTCTGGTTTCTTTCCCCTGATGAACTTGATATAACAGCTCTCTCCTATGATACACACGGAAACGCAAAGGTCTGGCCTGCACCCTTACCTTTTATATCAAAACTTTCCCCATATAACGGCTACGGCGTTACTATGTGGGTAGATGATGAAAATGTATCATCAATCTTATGGCAGAATAACAAGCCTGAGCTATATCGCTGGAGGAAATTCACGGATGAACATTCAACGGAGAAAGAATTAGGCTGGTTCGATTCATACTGCAAGATAAGAAAGCTGGAAAGAGGCGGAAATTTCGTAGTCAATGCTTCTGACGATTTTAAAAAGGATGACAACAATGCTTTCTATGATATTGTCAATGACAGCGTCAAGATTTGTTCATGGATTGCTAATGTCAATCTCTCTCGTTCCGCTCTCGAAGGTGCTCGTTACCTTGAACGCTCCGTCAGACTTCTCACCCGTGCCTCATGCTGGCTCTTAGTGCTTGGAACAGTAACACTAGGTGCAAGTATATGGAAATGGCATCAGGTTCAGGAAGAAGTGAATGAAGTGAGGACACGAAGTGAGAATTATTACCGTCAGACATTCGACCCACAGCACACAGGAAGAGTAGCGAACCCAGTCACACTAGCAAGGGATAAGATTGCGGAGCTAACAGGAACAGGAACGGAAACACATCCTCTTGAAGAAGTCCTTGCTGATTTAGGTGAAATATTTGCGCAGAGCTTCGATATTACGATGGACATCATACGCTATAATTCAGAAGGCATCGACTGCACAGGCTCAGCCCCCGACATGACGACGATACTGAATTTCCGTAAGGCATGGGAGAGCAAAGCGTCATTGGCACAGGTAGATAATACGCAGTTCGTATCAGGAATAGGCTACAGATTTGACCTTCGCATAAGGTGGTAAGGACGGTAAGGAGATATGAACATGGCCATGAATTTAGATACAATAATGAACAATGCGAGAAGTGTACTGAGAGGAGAAGCATCAGGTTCAGTGAGATTTCTAGCGGCAGGATTACTTGCGCTGTCAGTGTGGGCAGGAGTTCTGATAGTTGGAGACTGGACGGCACAAAGTGAGAGGACATTGAATATTCAGCATGGAAGGTGGCATACGCTCCTGACGCTTGGAGATGAATATAAATCACTTGCACCGAATGCTAGACGTTCAGGAACAGGAGGCAATATAGATGTAGCGACAGTATTTGCGCAGGTATCGGAACGAATGCAGTTAGGAAGCCGTGTAAATCGAATATCGCCGGACGGAAGGAATCAGTCAGTCGAAATCAACCGATTGTATGCGGAGGAGTTTGCAGACCTTCAGAGGCAGTTAGCATCAAGAGGAGTAAGGTTCATAGCGGTGGAGATGCGAGGATTACCGGCGGGGAATGAGAGGTTATTTACACTAACGGCGATAATAGGGCCGATGAATTAGGGAAGTGCGAACATGAAACGAACATTAACGAATACAGCGAAGGTATTCATATTCCTTATAGGATTCATATTTGCAGTTTATCATTTCACAGACTGGGGAAGTATCGGAAAGTTTGCGGTCTCACTGATGCATTCAAGGCTTGAACGAATGAACATGCGAATGGAATATTCGGATGTATCAGAGGAGGAAGACGGATTTACGATAGGCAACCTGACGCTAAACGGAACAGCAAATGTATCATTCAACGGAATAACAATCAGGCCGCGAATACTATCAAGCATATTAAGTCTGAGTGCAGTTAGTGATATAAACTTTCGTGGATTAAGTATCAGGCTTGGACAGTCAATGAATTTCGGTGACGGAGAACTTCTGCTGACTGCCTCCGGGAATGAAATCCTGTTTGAGAATTTGAGAACGAACGGGGAATTTGCATTAAACGGATACATGTCTATAGACACCGGAACTATGAGGATAGGCAGAGCGGAAGCCAGAATAGATGTTCCTGAATCATTCAAGGGAAACATGGGAATGCTTCAGAACTTTATGCCGTTAGTGCAGGAAGGAAACCACTGGTATATAAGGCGGAGATGATAAACAATGAACATGATAAACATAAAGGAAAGACTGCAAGAGATAATATCAGGATACAGACGAAATAATCCAGATAGAAAGACAGAGACGAACTCAGAAGAGAATTCGCGTACAGGTGTCATATATACTGTCTGGCTGTATGTACTTCCGTTGATAGCAGGCGTTGTACTTGGTTATGTTGCGGATACAGGAATGAGTTACGCACTGAATAAAATTTCCGGCACATCGGGCATGACTACATCGACAGCGGGGGGAACACAGTCATCATCAGGAACATCATCATCGAGCAGGACGCTTGATGAATTTCTGAGGACTAATCCGTTTCACATATCGCCATTGAAGCCAGTAGTAGCGGAAGCCCCTAAACCGAAGGAAGAACCGAAGCCCAAAGAGAAAGATACGACGATGGACAAGGTGATACTGAGGGGAACATTGCCAGGAATAGGCGGTTGGTTTGAGAACGACGGCAAGCTTGAGCTGACCCTTGTGGGAAAGAACATAGGACGTTACAGACTGTCGAGTGTAACCTACCGAGAGGCAGTATTCAGGAGGGGTCGTGAACGAGTTACGAAGTATATCACATATGGCCCTGTAGCGGATAAACCCAAAGCAGAAGAGCCTAAACCAGCTCCAGCCCCCAAACCAGCACCTAGGCCAGCGGGAAATGACCAGATAGTAGCGGCGGCACCCGGAGCACAGGAGGGACAGATTTCGAGTGAGATGGTGAATCAGCTAATCCAGAATCCGTTTGATGAACTGAAGCGAATACGAATGAGGCCAAGTGAGAAGGACGGAGGATTAGAGGTGCAATGGATACAGAGTGATAGTATATTGAAGCGACTGGGAGTACAAAAGGGAGATGTGATAAAGTCAGTAAACGGGATACCATTCACGAACATGGGAGATATAGCGAATTCAATCAGTTCACTCATGAATTCAGAACGTTTTGATGTAGAAGTAACGCGCGGAGGGAAGTCAGAGGCTCTGCGATACGTGGTGAAATGACGAGACATAAAGGCTTCACCTTAATGGAAGTACTTGTCTCAGTGGCGATAGCTGGATTAGTAATCACGGCTGGGTTCAGGCTAATAGCGATGTCATACAGGCTAATGGGAGAACTTGAAGCGGAACGTGAATTGATTTCAGCGGCACAGGAGATATGGCTTCGATTTCGGGTAGACGAGGACATGCCGGACAATGGGACGGACGATAAGAAACATATATCGTGGCAGTCGCAGAGGGTGAGTGTACCAGTAGATGAATATGAGATGACATACAGACGGGTAACGATAACGACAGAAGGAGGACGTTCGACAATAATTTACGTTGCGGAATGAAAAAAAGCGTTTGTAGATTTGCGATGTTTCCTAGTATAATTTACCTGAATAAATATAGTTAAATCTGCTTGTTTATAGAGACGGGGGATGTTTAAGATTTGAGAATGAAAGAAGTAACATGGATATTAATAATCACGATAGCACTAACGTCATGTGGAGAAGCAGCTACAAGGCGGACTAGCCAACAGCAGCAGCAGGGGCAGCCACAGTCGGGGACAGGGGAAAACATGACACCCGAAGAGGAACGTAATTTAATGAATGCGGCAGAGGCCATGCGTAAATCAGGGCTGGTTCAGTTCAATTTCAAGGATATGGATTTAGTTCGGTTTATGCGTTTCATGTCCGAAGTATTGCAGGAGAATATAATCGTACCTCCGAATGTGAACTCTAAGATAACGATAATCTCGCCACATCCGGTAACGGTGAAAGAGTCGCGTGAGATAATGCTATCGACGCTCCAGATGTATAACTTTTCGCTTCAGAATATGGGAAGTTATTCAATAGTGCGTCAGGGAGGAGTGAGTCCATCGCCGAATGTTCATCGAGGGAAATCAGGGCCTGGCTTTGGAGAGGAGACGGTAACGTACATAGTTCCAATTGACTATATAACGATTGAGAGCATAATCCCTGCATTACAGCAAAGTTTTGGGCCTTCACTGATAGTACTTCCAGTTGGTAACGGAAGGGATATTTTACTTCAGGGAAGAGCTACGGATGTGAACAAGGGAGTAGACCTGATTAGACGGATGGACACACCACAAAGTGCGAGAATGACCCGAACGTTTGAGCTTCGGTACGGAGACCCGGCAACGATAGCGGCGCAATTGAACGCAATAGCAGGAGCGAACGGGCCGCTTCAGGGATTGAATGCGATACCCGATGCACCGAGCAAGAAGGTTATATTGGTGGGAAGTGCGGCGGCACTCGACAGGGCATCACAGATAGTAATGGATCTCGATGTTGACTCCAAGATAGGGGACTTTCACATCTACAAGCTGAAGAATATAGATGCAACGGCAGCGGCGGAACAGGTTGGGAAAGTTCTAGCATCAACGACAGTAATGCTAGGGGCAGATGCGGCGAGGATACCGGCGACAGTTGTACCAGATGTAGCGACGAACAGTTTAATCTTTGCGGCGACGCAGAGACAATATGATTCACTTGTGCCAATTCTTGATGCGATAGACATACAGCCGAAACAGATATTGCTTCGAGGTTTTATAGCGGAGATTAACGTTACGAACCTTGAGAACAACGGAATAGACTGGTCGATATTAGGCGGACAGATGTGGGATGATGTGTTGCTTGGGGGTAATATGTCTCTTGGAGAGAATGCAATTCCGTCAACGTTTATGACATGGTTCAATGATTTGTCGAAGCGGGAGGAACTATTGGACAGAAACGGTTCAACGTACAGTCAAACGAACTATCATGCGATGTCGTTAATGTATGCGACGGTAGATTTGCTGAGGAGATACAATGCGGTGAACATACTCTCAGTACCGAGAATAATGTGTCTGGACAACAAGGAGAGTTCATTTCAGGTAGGTCAGGTAATCCCAGTAATGAAAGGTTCAACGTCAGACCTAGCGAACACGAACACGATACAGAGCAACTATGACTATAAGGACGTAGGATTGACGCTGACAGTAACGCCTCACATACGCTCCGGCAATCTGGTAGCGATGGACATCAAGCAGACGACGGAAGATGTGATGACCCCATCAGGAGTAACGACCCCGATAACGTCAAAGCGAGAGGTGAATACGAGTGTAGTAGTAGGGAACGGAGAGACGATAATACTGGGAGGAATGATAAAGGAAACGGAACGTTCAATGAGGAGGCGTACACCTGGACTATCGTATATCCCATTAATAGGCGGACTGTTTCAGAAGATTTCAAAGGAGAAGGAAAAAGTGGATTTCGTAATATTCCTGACCCCGACGATAATAGAAACGCCTTATGAGATGCGTGGAGCGACGATGAGAGCATCAGGATTTACGAGGAGTTTAATATCTGGAGATAATGAGCTGAACATGGCCGCATTAATGCCTGAATACGCGAGGAACGACCTATTGAGTGTAGATGTAGGGCCAGTGGAGGCGGACATAGATGCGAGGTTCAGGGAGTTGTATCAGAAGAGCTTGAAGAGGCGTTAAGATGTCAGAAGTAGCAGAAGCAGAGGCAGCAGAAGTAGAAGCAGCAGAAGCAGCAGAAGCAGTTGAACAGGAACAGCAAATCCTACCTCCATTACCCGAAGCGAAAGAGGTCTCAACGCTATTACCTGAAGGAATGAGCCTTGATATACTCAGGCAGGCTCGAATAGTGCCATTGAGGATTGAGGACGGAGTATTGATAGTCGGAGCGGTGGATTATGATTCATGTTCAAAAGCGCAGATGTTGGGAGTAGCATTAGGATATCCGACGGACATTGAGATACGCGATGAGAAGGAACTGGGAGATTTGATTCACACGCTCTATGACTTGAGGAGTGTGGCGGCAGATGAGGCGGCGAAGGGCATTGAAGGAATAGATGACATTGATGACCTTGCACGAGAGGATATACTGAGTGATTCAGTAGATGTTCCAGTTATACGATTAGTGAACGGCCTCTTTGTGGATGCCTTGAAACAGAGGGCAACGGATATTCATGTTGAGCCATACGAAGATGAAGTGCTGATACGGTTCAGGATAGACGGAGTACTTCAGGACAGACTGAGACTGCCGCGTTCGAATCAGGCTCCCCTCACAAGCCGTATAAAAGTCATGTCGCGAATGGATATAGCGGAACATATGACACCGCAGGACGGGAGAATAGGAATTACACTCGGAGACAGAGCGGTAGATGTTCGAGTGGGATTAGTGCCGACGCAATACGGAGAACGAATAGCGATGAGACTACTCGATAAGGGACACGGATTAATGACGCTTGAAGATTTAGGCATGGAAGCCCGCGAACGTACAATCATGGATGAACTTATTCATCGTCCGCACGGAATGATACTATTTACCGGCCCTACAGGTTCAGGAAAATCGACGAGCTTATATGCAATACTTCAGGCATTAGCACGACCAGAAGTGAACATCATAACGGTAGAAGACCCAGTTGAATATGCATTGCCCGGAGTAGCGCAGATACAGGTGAACGAGAAAGCAGGAGTAACATTTGCGGCGGCGTTGCGTTCGATATTGCGGCAAGATCCTGATATAGTGATGATAGGAGAAATGCGAGACTTTGAGACAGCACATATAGGGGTACAGGCATCACTAACGGGACATCTAGTACTCTCGACCCTTCACACGAACGATTCAATCAGTGCGATAATTCGATTAGTGGACATGGGAATAGAGCCGTATTTAGCTGCGAGCTGTATGATAGGGACGGTAGCGCAGAGACTAGCGAGGCGTTTATGTCCTCACTGCCGTAAAGAGATAGCTCCGCCTGCAATGATGATGAAGCAGGGATTAACGAAGGCATATGCACCTGTAGGCTGTTCAGAATGTCATAACACGGGCTATAGAGGCCGAGTAGGATTATATGAACAGTTTGTAGTGAACGAAGAGATACAGGAGGCGTTTGTGTCGGGAGCACCTGCATCAAAGTTGCGTGAAATAGCTCGTAAGTCAGGATTTAAAACGTTATGGGAGATAGGACTATCAGCGGTACAGTCAGGATTAACATCGCCTGATGAATTAGCGCGAGTAGCAGGGGAGGATTAAAGAATGCCGTATTTCAGTTATTCAGGCTACGATGCCAAAGGGAAGAGCACGAAAGGAACGATAGAAGCGGGCTCATCGATACAGGCAGTAGATAGATTAACGGAACGAGGAATAGTAGTAGTAGATGTAAAACTAGCTGAAGATAAGAAAGGCAGTTCAGCAAAGATAAAATTACTTCCTCTTGAACAGCACATCTTCTTTTGCAGGAGCTTGGCATCATATTTGAAGTCAGGGTTGCCGTTGGCTGATTCATTACGCATAATGTCGAAGCAGGCACGCGATAAGAACATGAAGCCAGTAATGGAGAAGATACTAGCTGAAGTTGAGGGAGGCAGAAAGTTTCATACGGCACTTTCAGAGAGCGGAGCATTCCGTGAAAGCTTGTGGAGGGTTGCTGAATCAGGAGAGCAGTCAGGAACGTTAATATCGGTTCTCAATGAGGCGGCAGATGAATTCAAACTTGAAGATGATTTGCACCGAAAGATAAGGGGAGCGATGACGTACCCGATAGTAATGGCGATAGTAGGAATTGGAGTAGTAGCGTTTATGCTGACATACGTAGTTCCAAAAATATCGGAGCTGTTTGAAGATATGCACCAGTCATTGCCCCTTCCAACACGAATGCTAATAGCGATGTCAGATTTCATCTCTAACTTTGGATTATGGATACTTCTGGCGATTTTAATCTTCTGGGTATTCATGAAGCGGACGGGAAGAAGAATAAACATGCCGTTTATGAGAGGGATACGAGACCAGTTGACCTTAGCACTTGTTATGTCTCACATAAGCACGCTCTTGAAGTCAGGAATACCATTAGTGCAGGCATTGAGAATGGCCTCATCGATGGACACGAAGAAAGACAGGTGGATAGAAGCGGCGGACATGGTGAAAGCAGGGCACAGATTTGATAAGGCACTAGAGAAAATTGGAATGCCAGAGGATACGGTTGCGGTAGTGAGAGTTGGAGAAATGGGGGGAGAACTAGCGGAAGCATTAACGAACGTATCAGACCAGAGCCGGGAGATTGCGCAGTCGAGAATGGAAAGGGTATCGACACTTCTTGAGCCAATTATGGTTTTATCATTGGGAGTATCGGTAGGATTTATAGTACTAGCGATATTAACGCCTGTATTTGATTTAGCAGGTATAGTAAGATAGAGAAAAATAAATGAGGAGGTTTACAATAATGAAAGACAAAAAGAAAGTATTAATGCGTCGTCGTTCAGGATTTACGTTAATCGAGATTATGGTTGTCGTTGTAATTCTGGGATTACTAGCGGCATTAGTAGTACCGAGAATAGGGCCGCAGGTGGCGGAGGCACAGAGAACGGCGGCGGCGACACAGATACGTTCACTTGAAGATGCGCTTGAAATGTACAGGATGCATAACGGTTTCTATCCATCGACGCAGCAGGGACTAGAAGCACTTGTAACAGCACCGACGACCTCACCAGTACCGAAGAGGTATGCGGAGGGAGGATACCTGAAGAAAGTACCCGAAGACCCGTGGGGAAATCCGTATGTGTATAGGAACACGAACGGAAGGATAACGATAACGAGTTACGGCCCTGACGGAGAAGAGGGCGGTGAAGGTGTAAACGCGGACATCACGAACGAGGATTAAGTTATTGAGACGTGGATTCACACTGATAGAAATTCTTCTAGTCCTAACGATAATAGGAATGCTGGCGAGTGTAATGCTGCCTCGAATATCATTTTATTTTGAGCCACCTTCAGCGATACTTCAGCGTGCAATGGACGAAGCAATAGACCTTGCGCTGTCAGGAGTAGCAGTAAGATTCAGTGTGAAGGGAGAAGGGCAGACGAAGAGGGGAGAAATAGTATCGGAGGCATTGAAGAAGCGGGAAGTTCCCGAAGACAGTCTGAGTGCGTTTCTTGGGACGAACATAAACAAGCCGGTAATACTTGAATGGCAGAAGATAGAGATGAAAAATCTGCCAGACGGTAACGGTTGGAGGTTTGAGCCGGAAGTCATATATTTCTACTCTGACGGTTCATGTACGCCAGCGAGAATAACATGGCTAGGACGGAACATAAGTGAGAGGGAAGCGGATGAATACATACTGACTGTAACGGGATATTGTGTGAAGCTGGAGAAACAATGAAAGAGAAAGAAGAAGCTCCCTTTGAGAAATAATTCAGGGGGAGTTTTTTTATGCTCAATTGCAAATCTGCTATAATCCCAATAATTTAATGTAAGGAGATATTTTCACTTGGGACAAATACAAATTATCGTTGAGGGAATGACAGCAAGCGGAAAATCTACAATCGTTAATCTTCTCTCAAATCGTTTAGGTTTCACTGTAATGCCTGAAGAGTTCAGAGACCCCTTAGACCTTCTCAACAAGTTTCATCATGAACATAGCAAATGGGCATTCCCCATGCAATTGAACTTCCACGTTTCGCGCAGTACTTATGTGCGTCAGAGGAGAACAATTACATACTTGACCGAAGCATATTCGGCGATAAAGTCTACGCAATGATGTATTATCGCGATGGTTATTTTCGTGATAGTCAGCTGGGATGTTATCTCACGCTTTATGATTCACTGCTGAGATACGTTAAGCCTCCGAAGTTATTTATTCTGGTGAGGTGCAGTTTCGATGAGATAATGCGAAGGATAAAAGATCGGGGCAGACAGGATGAGATTGATGCGGGCGTTGACTACTGGAGGGGATTATATGATGCGTACATGCCGTTCATGGATTTCGTGAAGTCTGAGCTTCATCATGATATTACGTTCTATGAGCTTGAACTTTCAAATCCTGAATTCATCAACACACCTTCACTTGTAGATTCATTCATTGGGGACGTAAAGAAGTTCTTCCCTGAGAGGCCATGAAAGTACGGGACTTATTGAATCACATAGACACATTTGCACCATTCGCATTATCTGAAGAATGGGACAATCCAGGTCTCATGATTGGGAGTTACGAAGCAGATGTATCGAGAGTTGCAGTGTGTCTTGATGCCGTGAGTGAAGCTGTAGTATCTGCACATGAGAATAACTGCAATGTTCTGTTATGTCATCACCCTTTAATCTTCAGGGGAGTTAAGAAGATTGATGTTGATTCAGAATTCGGACGTACATTGAGTGCGGCAATAAGATACGGAGTGAACATCATAGCGGCACATACGAACTGGGACAAAGCTGAAGGAGGAGTGAATGATACGTTAGCAAGTCTTCTTGGCCTAATGAAAACAGAACCTCTTGATGAATTTGGCCTGTCTGGAATAATGCGAGAGAAAATGAAACCTGACGAGTTCTTTGCACATGTAAAAACATCATGGCATCTCACACACATAGACATATACACTCAGGACATGCCGGAATACATTTCACGAGTATCATTATGCGGAGGTTCAGGTTCAAGTTTCTGGCATTCAGCACTGAATCACAAAGCAGACGTATACATCACAGCAGACATGAAATATCACGAACTCATAGACGCATCACGAGATGGTCTGACAATCGCGAATATCAATCATGGGGAAATGGAACGTGTATCGCTTCCAGAACTAGCAAGGAAAGTATCAGAAAGCGGAATTGAAACCGTAAACCTGAACATAAACGCATTGACCGAACCGATAAGAATATAGGAGAAATTCATGAAACAAAGAGTATTAAGCGCAATGAGACCAACAGGGCCTCTTCATTTGGGACATATGGCGGGAGCATTAAGCAGCTTCGTGAAACTTCAGAACGATGACAGATACGAATGTTATTACGCATTAGCAGACTGGCATGCACTCACATCAAATTATGCTGAAAGTGCGGACACCGGCGAATATTGTTACACTGCATTACTCGACTGGCTTGCTGTAGGATTAGACCCTGTGAAGAGTCCGTTATTCATTCAGTCTCATGTACCACAACACGCAGAACTTGCACTTGCGCTCGGAATGATAACGCCATTGGGGTGGCTGTATCGCAACCCGACGTACAAGGAACAGCTCTTCAACATAGCGAATAAAGACTTAGGTACATATGGTTTCTTAGGTTATCCAGTTCTTATGGCGGCAGATATATTGCTCTACAAGGCATCACTTGTACCAGTAGGAGAAGACCAGAGTGCACATCTTGAAATTTCACGTGAACTCGTCAGACGCTTCAACAATTTCTTCGGTGAAAATTTGCTTGTTGAACCTCAGCCGTTATTCACAGAGACACCGAAAGTACCGGGCATTGACGGACGGAAAATGAGCAAGTCGTACGGGAATGCGTTGGAGATTTCGGAGAGTGAAGATTCGATGTGGCAGAAGCTCCGAACAATGAAGACTGACCCTGCAAGAATGAGACGTACGGATAAAGGCGACCCAGAGAAATGTCCAGTGTGGGATTTGCACAAGGTATTCAATCATGATGAAGCGGAGAAAGCTGAAATCTGCGAGGGCTGTACGACGGCAGGAATTGGGTGCATTGACTGCAAGAAGAAACTGAACGTTCATATTCAGGCTATGATGAATCCCGTCAGAGAACGAAGGGCGCAATATGAAGGCAAGAAGTCATTGCTTGATGAGATACTTGCAGACGGAGCGGAACGTGCTGGTAAGACAGCAAGAGAGACGATGAGTGCGATTTATCCTGCAATGGGACTTTTAATGAATCCCAAACGCAATGAATTCAACTGATAAGCTATGAGACTTAACGCATATATCGCATCATGCGGAGTATCTTCAAGGCGAAAGGCAGAGATTATCATTCTTGAAGGAAGGGTGCAGGTCAACGGAAAGATTGTACTTGCACCTTTTTTTCAGGTTGACCCTTCACAAGACACCGTTACAGTGGACAAAAAGAAACTGAATTTATCAGAGCATGTCTATTATGTAATAAATAAGCCCAAAGGTTATGTATGTGCATCAAGTGATAAATACGACCCCGTAATCGTAGACTTAATTCCGAATCATAAAGAGCGTCTTTATCCCGTTGGAAGGCTTGACCGCGATTCAGAAGGCTTATTGATTCTCACGAATGACGGAGATTTCACGCAGAGCATATTGCATCCTTCAAAGGAGATTCACAAAGAGTACGAGGCGTTATTGAACATTCCGATAAATATAAAGCAGCTTGAAAGGTGGCGTAAAGGTTTCGAGATTGAGGAAGGTCATCACGTTAAACCGCTGAATATAAGTGTCATGAAGAGAGAGCCGGTTAATCAATGGGTGAGCATAGTGATAGTAGAGGGATTAAAGCGGGAGATAAGATTAATGGCGAGGGAAGCAGGATTTAAGGTTGAGAGGTTAATACGCCGTAAAATAGGAATGATGAAACTCGAAAATTTAAATGCAGGTGATTTTGTCAGTTTGTCTTTTTCAGACCTGTACACTAAAATATTTAATGGCGGTATAGTTTAATTTTTTATTTTCATTTTTTCGTAAAAGGGGGCTGAGTTCATGAGTGAGATTGATGAGAAATCCAGAGACTTGATAAAAACGCGTATACTGAATAAGATGCAGGATATAAAATCATTTCCGCAGTTTGTTCTTGAGACGATGAAGAAACTGAATGACCCTGAAAGTAATGCTTCGGATGTTGCTCAGAGCCTCTCAAGAGATGAAGGACTTGTTCTGCGCATACTGAAACTTGCAAATTCTGCGGCCTACGGAATGACACGAAACATCTCGAACATCTCGGAAGCGATTGCACTTCTCGGCTATAAGAGCGTCAGCAATATAATTCTTGCGGCAACAGTATATTCAGCGATGGATAAGGGACTGTCAGGTTATGCACTGGACAGGGGAGAGTTATGGAAGCATTCACTCATGGTAGCGTACACCTCAAGACATCTTGCACAGATTACGGAGGCAGTCAGCACAGAAGATGCATACGTAGGTGGACTGCTTCATGACATAGGCAAAGTGATTCTGAATGACTATGTGAGATTCGGATATGGCATAATCGTTAAAATGGTTGAAGAGAAGCACCTTCCGTTCACAGAAGCGGAATGTCAGGTACTGGGCTTCGACCATGCAATGATAGGGGAGATTCTTGTTGAGAAATGGGAAATGCCTGAATCATATAGAATAGCGGTAGCCTATCACCATAAGCCGAATGAACTTCCTGAAGATAAATTGCAGTATCAGCCTCTTCTCGATGTCGTAACACTAGCGAACACGATATGCTTAATGTTGGGAATAGGGATAGGAGCAGACGGATTGCAGACATACATGTTTCCTGAGCCTATAGAGAGACTTGGCATAAAGAATTTCGACAGTTTATTATCCGAGATGATAGACTTTGCCGGCAACGTATCCAATGACATGGGTGATATGACTGGGCTTTAGGAGCACTGAATAAAAGTGTCATACGTAATCACAATAGACGGCCCGGCAGGAGCAGGGAAAAGTTCAGCCGCGAAAGATGCCGCACGTGAACTCGGAATAAAGTATCTCGACACGGGAGCAATCTACAGAGCAATAGCATTAATACTCGCGAAATCAGAAATCACACCTGACAACGATGAATATCTTCGTGAGGCATTGAGAGAGATAACGATAGTTCTCAGGGATAACAAAGTCCTCGTGAATGATTTTGATGTCAGCGGTGAGATACGCACACCTGAAGTTGATGAATTAGCCTCGCTGTATTCGGCGATACCAGCAGTACGAGAGGCATTGCTTGGGTTGCAGCAGGAGCAGAAGAATTACGGTTCAATCATAGCAGAAGGCCGCGATGTCGGAAGTGTAGTGTTTCCTGATGCAAAGGTGAAGTTCTTCATCACGGCAACACCTGAAGTCAGGGCGAAGAGACGTTATGATGAACGCATAGCAAAGGGCAAAGAAGCGAATTATGACGAGATATTACGGGCAATGAGGGAACGTGATATAAATGATTCGATCAGAAAGACCGCACCGTTAAGCATACCAGAAGGAGCAATATATTTAGACACGTCTGACATGACGGAGAAGGAAGCAGTAAATTTCATAGTGAAT
The DNA here is from genome assembly GCA_905235735.1 of uncultured Synergistales bacterium. Classification (GTDB taxonomy): domain Bacteria; phylum Synergistota; class Synergistia; order Synergistales; family Aminobacteriaceae; genus JAFUXM01. The sequence continues at coordinate 6,467 of CAJOMU010000027.1, read as the reverse complement.
CATGTCAGGGAGGTTATACCGGAAAATGAAGCAGAGTAAAATATTTTATGCAATAGTAAGCGGATTCTTCAAGATATTCCTGAAGATATATAATCGCTGTACATCGAAATGGCTCGAAAAGTTACCAGAGAATGAGAAGATGATAGTAGCCTGCAATCATGTGAGCAATATGGATCCTGTAATCGTAGGCTGCTTTTTCCCTCGAAGACTAAGATACTTGGCCAAAGAAGAATTGTTCACGTTCTGGCCTTTTGCAGTGTGCATTAAGGCACTGGGAGCAATACCCGTATCCAGAACAACGAACTCATCAGCGGCAGGAGCATTGAGGGCATTCATGAAGCTCTACGAGGAAGACAATGACGTACTGATATTCCCTGAAGGAGGACGGAGTTTAGACGGAAAATTACAGCCGTTAGAAGCAGGAGTAGCACTCATTGCGGCACGTGAACATGCGCCTATACTGCCTGTATTCATTAAGGGTTCATTTGAAGCGATGCCTCCGGGAGCAGCATTCATTAAGCCCAAGAAGATTAGAATTACATTTGGAAAGCCATTAAGGTTTTCTGATGAGGTATACAAGAGTAAAGAAGGAAGAAATATCATCATGGACAGCCTGACGAAAGCAATGAAGGAATTAGAATCGGAGGCATAAGATAAAATGTTCTTGAGTATGACGGGCTTCGGAAGTAAGTCGTATGAATTTTCGTGGGGAACAGTTTCATTTGAAGTTACATCAGTGAATCATAAGTATCAGGAGTTCTCCGCCAGACTTCCCCGTGAATTATCATCATTGGAGAATAGAATAATAACGTTAATGCGAAGTCTGATAGGCAGAGGGAAAGTGAAACTAACAGCGGAAATCTCATGGAATCCCGGAGCAAGAATACCCGTTCTCGATGAAGAAGGATTAATGAACATCTACAATCAGGTACGAAAAATCACCAAGCGAAATAACCTTGAATCTGCAAATGACATAACCAGCTTTCTCATGATACCCGGAGTTTTCGACAGCAATAACAACATTGCAGAACAGGCCGCGCATGAAACGCCTGACATATGGGATGACATGACCAGAGGTGCAATAGATTCATTAATGGAGATGAAGAGGTCAGAGGGTGAGAAGTTACATGCAAAGGTTGAAGGTGATTTATGCATTCTCGAAAAGCTGACTGGAACGATAAAAGCACGCTGGGATATAGCGAGTTCAGAGGCAATTGAATCACTGAGGACGCGAATTGAAAGCGTAATGGAACATTTCAAACTTGAAGTTGATGAACCTAGAATAGCACAGGAAGTTGCATTGATGTCTGATAAGTGGGACATATCCGAAGAATTAGCGCGTCTTGAAGCTCATACGGGGAAATTCAGGCAGCTAATGAACGCAAAAGATTCATCGGGGAAGAAATTAGATTTTCTTGTGCAGGAGATGAACCGTGAGGTTAATACGATAGGGTCAAAGGCGGCAGACTCAGAAATCCGGTGGGCAGTAGTTGAGGCCAAGACATGCATAGAAAGAATCAGGGAGCAGTTGCAGAACATAGAATGAAAACGGGAAAATTATTTGTGTTATCAGGGCCAAGTGGAGCAGGTAAAGGTACGCTTAGAGAACATGCATTGAATGACATTCCTAATTTGACGTATTCAATATCATGTACAACCAGACATCCAAGAGACGGTGAAACTGACGGTATAGAATACAGGTTCATATCGCGTGAGAAGTTCAAAGAGGGAATATCTCAGAATTTATTTCTTGAATACGCACATGTTCACGAGGATTTTTACGGCACACTGAAGCAGGACGTTATGAATGAGCTTAATGCAGGAAAGAATGTACTGCTTGAGATTGATGTACAGGGGGCATTGCAGGTTAAAGCTAAAATGCCTGAAGCATTACTTGTGTTCGTAGATGTTCCTTCGGTTGAGGAACTTGAACGAAGACTGCGTAACAGACACACGGAGAGTGAGGAGTCATTATCAGTGAGACTGAAGAACGCAATCATTGAGCGTGAACAGAAAGACAAATACGATTATGTTATAGTGAATGATGATTTAGAGAATGCATCTAAGGAGCTGAAAGAGATTTTCACGAAATCATGAGTCTGGATAGATTTTTACGATGGGTTTTATTTTCTGCGGGAATAATCACTGTCATATTTGCCGGTTACATGCTGAACATCAATAGACTGCCGGAAGCATCAATGTGTTTATCGCTTGCGGTTGGATTTCTATGTTTCGCGACCCGAATCAAACGAGAGAAATCAGAACCCGAATCCGAATCTCAAGACGCGAACAAAGACCTTCACGACATGGCCGCATTGATAGCGGACATAGCGGTATCATCATTGCAGAATATCGGCAGAACAATTCCGCCGACGACGAAAGAGATTAATGAACTTGAAGAGAAGCTGAATAACTTTATTAATGCAATGCCGTTAAGCAGTGAAGAACGTGAAGAGATAGCGGAAAGAATCGAGAGCGTAAAGAACAGGACGAGACGCAATGAGGGAGGACGTGCGATATTAAGGAACGCAAGACTATAATAAACGAATCAAAACTTTCACGAAAGGAATCCCATAGAAAACATAAATGAAAATGAACAAAGGACAAAAATTTTCAGTATGGTATTTTTTCGCGGCACTGATAATAGCGTGGCTGTTTTCAGAATACATCTATAAACCATTCGCCGAAAGCAGAACAGAAGTTCCCTACAGTGAATTTCTTGAAGACCTGAGCAGCAGGAACATTGAGAACGCAGACATATCTGAATCGCGAATCACATACATAGTCAAAGAGAGCACGAGTCCCGATAAGCGACCGATAATAGGCGGAGTGATATTAGGCAAAAGATTTCGCAGTAACGCTAACAGGACAAAAAGCATAGTGAGACTTCCAGACCCGTATTTGATTGAGAGATTAGCGAAGGCGGATGTGAAGTTCGGAGGAGTAGCGAAGAATGACGGCCTGATTGATTTATTGATGGGCATACTTCTTCCTATGCTGCCGTTAGTGATAATCTGGTATCTCATCTTCAGGAACATGCGCGGTGCAGGAGGGAATATATTCTCATTCGGGAAGAGCAAGGCAAAAGAACTTCAGGGCGAGATGACGGGCGTACATTTCAGTGATATAGGCGGAGCGGGAGAAGCGGAGGTAGAACTTCGTGAGATAATAGAATTCCTGAAAGACCCGCATAGATTTGACAAGTTCGGAGCGAAATTACCAAGAGGAGTATTGCTTGTAGGGCCTCCCGGAACAGGAAAGACTTTACTCGCTAAAGCATGTGCAGGTGAGGCAGGTGTTCCGTTCTTCTTCATAACGGGATCAAGTTTCGTTGAGATGTTCGTGGGAGTTGGAGCGGCAAGAGTGAGAGATTTATTTGAACAGGCCAAGCGGAAAGCACCATGCATAATATTTGTAGATGAGATTGATGCGATAGGACAATCGAGAATGCGAAACTTCAACTCAAACTCCGAACAGGAAGCTACACTAAATCAATTGCTTGCGGAGATGGACGGATTTGAACCGAACAATGGAGTTGTCTTAATGGGAGCGACGAACAGACCAGAGATATTAGATCAGGCATTATTGAGGCCGGGAAGATTCGACAGACAGATTCAGGTAGTGCTGCCAACGGAAGAAGGGCGCGAGGAGATATTACGAATTCACACGAAGAACCTTCCGTTATCATCTGAGATTGATTTACGCTCAATTGCGAAAGTTACTCCGGGATTCTCAGGTGCAGACCTTGCGAACATTGCGAATGAGGCATCGTTATTAGCGGCGAGACGAAAGGCCGATAAAGTTTCGATGAATGATTTTGATTTAGCGATTGAACGAGTAGTTGCGGGATTACAGAGGAGGACACCATTAACACCAGAGATTCGCAAGAAGGTAGCGTATCATGAAACAGGACATGCATTAGTTGCGTGTTATCTTCCGGGTTCAGACCCAGTTCATAAGGTCAGCATAATTCCGACGACAAAGGGAGCGTTAGGTTACACTATGCAGATGCCTACAGAAGATCAGTATTTAATCAGCGAGAATGAACTCAAAACCCGAATGGCGGTAATGCTTGGAGGACGTGCGGCAGAATTGCTCGTGTTCAATGAGGCATCGACAGGAGCGTCGAATGATTTGGAACGTGCAACGGATACAGCGCGAAGAATGGTAACTGAGTTCGGAATGTCGGATAAACTTGGCCCTGTGCGTTATGCTTCACCGTCAATGATGTATCTTTCAGGTTCGAGTGAAGTCCGCAATGATTTGGGGGACGGAACAGCGGAAGTGATTGATACGGAGATTCGGAGACTGGTGAATGAAGCACAGGAACATGCGCTTGATATATTGAGGGAACATGAGAAAGTATTGCATGAAGTAGCGGAGACATTGCAGACGAAGGAAGTAATCAATCACGAGGAGATACAGGCGATAGTTGACCGTGAGAAGACGGAATCAGAATTGTAAACACGAACACACACATAAGAAAAACCTCAACTTTCTAATGAATAAATATAAATTTAAGCCTCTCCATTAAGTGGAAGGCTCTTTTTTTATGCCTGTATCCTCACATACAATGTCATTCTCTCGTGAATATCTCCGCGTCTGTATGAATAACATCTCGAATCCCTGTACGTATTCATTCCTGATAGTGTTACGTTCTCCCTCATAATTCCAGAATCAACAAGCTGTGATTCAATCTCACCGGCCAAGTCAAAATAGACTTTCTTGTCTTTCACATCATAATTCTCACGATGAAATTCATTCATGCCTCTTATGCTCCATTCTTCATTAGCATCACGTTCATAGTCATCTCGTCCTATACATGGCCCAACCCATGCATGTGCTTTTCTCATTGCATCATCACAATACAGTCTCTTCACGAGTTCTAATCCCTTATGCGTTATATTCAGAACAGTCCCTTTGAACCCTGAATGCAAAATCATAACCCAGCATTCACCCCATAACATAACTGGTGCACAGTCAGCAAATCTCATTGATGCAGATACTCTTGAAGTCGTGAGGAGCAGACCGTCAGCTTCAGGTCGTTCAGGAAGGATTAAGTTCATCGCGTTATCATCGTGAACATGAATTATATTATCCTCGTGAATCTGTTTAGGCGATACTCTTGGAATATCATCAATTTCATCTGTTGCTTCATCTCTCATGAAGAAACGTGCATAAATATGTTCAGGCGTTTGTATTTGCATTATGTAATTTTATTTCCCTTTCGTAATTCTCTTACTGACTGATTATAATATCCCTTCAATCGTTAAAATATGGTTGAAAGAATTTTTTTATTCAGGAGGTCTCACTATGAGTCTTGATTTCTTTTTGGTCATGTCAAATTTAATTAGCCTGTTCGCATTAATTGCTGTGGGTTATATCGCTATTCGTTCAGGCATATTAACTCAGAATGCTTCAGCTTGTTTCACGTCATTGCTGATGAAGATTACACTTCCATGCACGATATTCATATCACTCGTGAGCAGGGAATATGATTCTGCATTCATTAACGACAGCATCATAATCTTCATTGCCGGATTGATTGTCTTCCCTGCAATGATGTATATTGCGCGTTACATTGCGAAACTTCTCGGAGTTGCTTCAACTTATCGTGGAGTATGGGCATTCTCATGTGCATTCACTAATTCGGGCTTCATGGGATTTCCGATTTGTCTTGCACTCTTTGGGTCTGAAGGACTTGCATTATCCGTTGTACTCAACATAGCATTCAACATGACGGTTTACACTGTAGGAGCAATAGAGATAAGCCGGGATAATCCGAATCATGATGCTGAAAAGATAAGCATGAAGTCAATAATCTTCAGTGAGATAAATGCTGCAACACTGATAAGTATCATCTTTTATCTCGGAAGAATTCCAGTTCCGCAATTTATTGCTTCTCCGATAACATATCTTTCAGGTATAACGACTCCGATTTCGATGATAATAATCGGAATGGCATTAGCACGTGAAAGAGGGATTGAACTTTTCACGAACAGAGATGCATGGCTCAGTACATTTATACGTCTGATAGTGTATCCTGCTGTTTTCTGTCTGCTTTTACGATTCATGCCTCTGGGAAGTAATCCGTTAATTGGTGCGGTGCTTATCATCGTAATAGCTATGCCCGGAGCGAGTGTTACTGCTGTGCTTTGTGAGATGTATCACGGGAATATAGATTTTGCTGCAAAAGTTATGTTTCTTCAGAACTTGTTATGCATACTCACTATACCGTTAGTATGTATGATACTGCCATAACATGATGAAACAAAACAAAAAGTTTATCATAATCCGCAAGAAGACTCCCACTTCTATAAGTGGGAGATGAATTGCGCTATATAGTTTAGTTTTGCTATAATTTCAGCAATGCTCAAGTAAACCAGATATACGGGGCGGCACGTGAAGAAAATATTTGGGCGGAGCAGAAAAAGATAAGAGAGTAACAAAAAAAGATACCACTGAGT
>CAJOMU010000026.1 GCA_905235735.1 uncultured Synergistales bacterium | reverse complement strand
TTAATTTTTCTGTAAGCGGTTTTTCCTCCTTTCATAAAATTATAAATTTTCTAAGGTTTTATAACAGTTTTATAAATTTTGCCTAACTGTTACTTTGCCTCCTTAATGAAGGCAATTATACTATGTACGTTTTAGCTCCTCAGCGATGATTTCACAGACACTCTTTAAGTCGCATCGTCTAAGTGTCGCATTGCGTCCTTCGATTGCAAGACGTTCGATTTCAGCTTCATGTGTGCAGGCATAAAGGAGATTTTCAGCGAGAGAATCAACATCATCAACATCATGGCCAAGTGCGAATCTGAAATTTTCTGTGAGACTGGTACTTGATGGTATACGCGAACAAACAGCAAAGCACCCGTTCATCATAGCTTCTGTTAATGCGATTCCGAAACTTTCCCATCGAGATGGAAACGCAAATACTTTAGCATCTCTGTACACTTCAGAAAGCATTTCACGGTTTTCTATTGCTCCGGCAAACAGAACGCGTTCTTTCATGTCAGGATACTTCGCAAAGAATTCATCTGCTATGTTCATGTTCTCACTTATTGAGCCGACAAGTTTCAGTGTCCATTTCGGAATCTGATTCGCAATTCTCGCAAATGCCTCAAGCAATATTTCTGTAGCCTTCTGTTTTGTTCCGAGCCTGCCGACCGTTAATATCGTATCTGAACGTTCACTGAATGGACGGTACTCGTGAATCTCATTCGGGTTAAGGGGATTGGGAACGCAGATTACTTTGCGCTTCAATCTTTTTGTTAGTATATCTGCGTTCTCATAGAGTTCTGTACTTACGAGCGTGAATGCCTTTGCCATCATGATACATATAAGACGCTTGATGATATATTCAGCTCCCTTAACGTATTTGCAGATACCTTTTGCTATCTTCAACCCATCAGTAGCCCGGGTAAGCGGTACACCGTCAAGTTTCAGGTATACTTTGCCTTGAGGATTATGCAGTTTGTATGTTAGTAAGTGTTTCAGTGAACGCGAGCATAAATGATAGAGGTTTAAAACATCAATTCTCTTTGCGTTATCCTTCAGCCATACGCACGAATCTTCAATCCAGTCTCCAGAAATTTTTGGGACTCTCTCAACTCTCATGCCCGGCACGTCTTTCATTCTCGGAAGTTCTATTTCAGGGTATGCAGTGATGAATGAATCATATCCGCAGTACTTATACATACCATAAGGAATTAATCCTACATCTTTGGTTATATGACTGTTATCACACTGGAAAAGAGTGCAAAATGCTGGTCGCTGGTCGCTGGTCGCTGGTCGCTGGTCGCTGGTCAAGTATAGCTGTCATGATGTTATGTGTCAAATCCTTTCGTAAAAATATAGTTTAATATTTCCTCACGCTGTTTCCTGAATCCATAACTACAACGCATCCTTCTTTAACATGTCTCAGAACCTCCCGCATATTTCTCTCTGGAATTGCAACACATCCTCCAGTGAACTTATTCTTAGTCTGACAGTGAAGGAATATCGCACTTCCCTTGTTGGGTTCACCGTCAGGATTGTAGCTTATGTTCAGGCAGTACTTATATGCGAGTGTGTAATCGATAATGTGTTCGCTGTCCTTGTGGTTGAAATCTTTATAATCTCTCGTTGAGACAAACTGATTGTAACGTTCGGATTTTGAATCGCCGACCCAGTAATGAGAATCATCAACCTGTGTATATTCCATAGCACAGCCGGGATCTTCAAGAATTCCGAATGCCATCGTGAATGTGTAAACACCTCTGGGAGTTTTAGAGTCGCCTTCACGAGTTTTGCCCCATCCATTTTTGCCGATGAACGCATTGCAGGATATTATTTCGTTCCATTCACCAGAAACTGAATCCCTCTCGTGAAATGAAAACTTTGCATTTGAACCTTTAGTGCCCTGAACAATAACTAACTGTTCAGCGTTTTCTGCTGCTTTGAGATTTGAAATCCATTCGGGAGATTTTTTCCCTTCAGCAAGAGCAGGCAAAGCAAACAGTAACAGCATGACCATGATGAAAAATTTTGTCCTCATAATTTATACCTCCAAATCTTTTTTGTTGTCGCATATTTCATTTAGTACGCATGATTCACATTCCGCATTCCGCGAATGACATACTGCACGTCCGTGAGCAATCATATTCACGTGTCCTCCCAAGCACCTTGATGCAGGCACAATATCTTCAAGCAATCGTGAAATATCTTCGGGTGATGAATTCGCAGGGGCAATCCCAACACGCTTTGATATTCTCGTTATGTGAGTGTCTACAGGGAACGCAGGAATCTTAAAGTCAAACAGCAATGTACATGCTACAGTCTTAGCTCCGACACCAGGAAGAGCACGCAGATATTTCTTCATGAATTCAGGTTCATACTTCGCAAGAGGCTTTATCGTATATGCATTGAAGTTCTCATGTACCGTCTCGAGTATCGTCATGATTCGCGCGGCTTTCGTGTGTGAAAGTCCTGCTGTACGTATCACTCTCTCTAGTTCTTTACTTCCTGCATTAACGACATCCTGCCATTCGGGAAAATTTGCTTTCAGATTCGCAAATGCACGGTCGCGGTTAATGTCGTTCGTGTTCTGAGATAAGACAGTGAGAATAAGCCCGTCGAGAGGCTCAGAATGTCCGAGTTCAGGCGGGTATTCTTCGTTATGATACTCTGATTCGAGAGCATCAAGCATCGTCATAATTTTATTCTGAAGGTTTATCGCCGTCATTTTGATTTCCTTCAGGTTTCTTCTTTATGCTTTTACGCGTTGAACGTCCGAATTTCTTTTCTAGTCTCATTCCATCACTGAGCATCTTCTTCAGTCTCGCTTTCACAAGTCCATGAACTGAACCCTCAGTATATGTTCCGTCTTTACGAAGCTTACCCGCAGATACTCCCGTTAGAACCTCTATACCTTCATCAATGTCATTCACTGCCCATATCGAGAACTTTCCTTCACGGACTGCATCAATGACTTCTGAATTCAGCATTAAGTGTCTCGTGTTCGACTGGGGAATCATAACTCCCTGTTCACCAGTTAATCCCGCAATCTTGCAATACTCATAGAAACCTTCAATCTTTTCATTCACTCCTCCGATTGGCTGAACTGTCCCGAATTGATCCACTGAACCAGTAACAGCTATTCCCTGTTTCAACGGAAGACCAGACAACGCAGACAATATGCAGTAGAGTTCAGTTGAGCTTGCACTGTCGCCTTCAATGCCGGAATAATTTTGCTCGAACGTTATGTGTGCGCTTAAACTCAGCGGCATATCCTGTGCATATTTGCGGCCTAAATAGCTCGACAGAATCATTAACCCTTTATTATGAATCGGCCCTGTCATTTTCACTTCACGCTCAATGTTCACAACTCCTTCCTGACCCATGAAGACATTAGCCGTGATTCTCGATGGATGTCCGAACCTGTAATCATTCATGTCAATTACGCTTAACCCGTTAATCTGTCCGACTGCCTCACCTGATGTATCAATGTGAATCACTCCGTCTTTGAATGCACGTGCAAGTTTATCTCGATACAATCCTGAACGATAATTTTTGTGCTCAATCGCTTTAATCACATTCTCACGCGTTACTATCTTTCCTGATGAATTCACCTCTGACCATGCATTTGATTCCGTCAGTAATTCACGTAAACTTCCTGCCTCAACTGAAAGTAAATTCTGATCTTCTGCTTCCCTGCTTGCCCATTCAATTATCTCAGACAGTGCAGAGGCATCAAAAGGCTTTAACTTTTCGCGCTTTATCACTTCGGCTATATGTCTCGCCATCCATCTCTCATTACTGGCTGTACGTGGCATATCGTAATCGAAACTGGCCTTAATCTTGAATATCTTTCCGAACTCAGGATCATAGTATTGCAGAAGTTCATATATATACGGTGAACCTGTCATTATTATCTTCATGTTTATCTTTATGGGTGATGGTCTCAATGATGAAACAGGAAGTGCACCGTACTGTTCTCCGAGATTTTCGATTGCGGCTTCTCCTGTCCGCATTAAGCGTTTAATTGCTTCCCATGACATGAAGTTCATCAATACCTTTTCGGCATCAATTACTAGAAATCCTCCGTTAGCTTTGTGGAATGCTCCTGCTAATATCTTCCTGAAGTCCGTGTACAAATATCCCTGATGACTTTCATATTCAACTCTTCCTGAAAGATTATAGTATGTCGGATTCGTTTCCCATATGACTGGTGCCCCCTTTGAAGGATCATTGCTGACGAATAGATTTGCGTTGTATCGTGTGAAATCAACTTCTGCACTCTCATCTCTTGCGGCAGTAACGAATGCACCGAAATTCTCTATAACATCATCAGCCATCTTTGAGAACCATGACAGTAACGGCTCATTGTCACTGTATTTGTCGCTGAGTTCCTTCATGCATGGTTCAATTGCTGTTCTGCATATCTCAGTTTCAAGTTTGCTGAGTTTATCCTTCAGTGCCTTTTCCATGTTACGAATTTCACGCATTCCTACAAGTGTACGCTTTGAGATTTTCTCACTGATTGCCTGATAGTGTTTCTGTTTCCTGTCATCAAGTGCTTCATATTCATCGGGCTTCAGTTCACGCGTAATTTCATTTCCATTTTCATCTTTATCCTTAATCAGCGGAATGTTAATGAATCCCTGAGGAGTACGTTTCAGTGAAAAATTATCTTTTGCGGCACGTTCTCTTAGCTTATCCATGATAGTGCTGGCTTTCTCCTGAAACTCTTTTATGTGCGAGGCCTTTGCTGCTTCATACTGGCTCTGCTCGAATGCTTTGCTGATTGCTGTTTTCAAATCATTCAGTAATTCTTCAAGTTCATCTGAGAGTTTCTTACCCTTTCCTGCGGGAACACTAACAGCGAGAGGTTCACCTGGCTTTTCGAAGTTGTAGAGATATAACCAGTCATCAGGTGCAGGTAATGTTTCTGCTTTCGCCTGTAATCTTTCAAGTGCATAGCTTGTTCTTCCGCTTCCAGGCTGACCTACAACAAAGATATTGTAGCCTCGACCGTTCACTGCAAGACCGAATTCCATTGCTTCAACTGCTCTCTGCTGACCTATTAAGGGTTCGGGCTTTTTAGTTCTGGGGATTACAATATCATCTGTAGTGTTCAGCTTCCATGTTTCCGGGAGCTTTTTCTTCCTTAACTTATCGGGCGTTAATTTCCATCTTGATTTTGTATGTGTATGTGAATTCGTCTTCACTATGTTAATTTTTCTCCTATGTATTGTATGTAAAATTTATTCTGTCATGCATCTATTTGCTGCTAGCATTTCTATCACTGCTTCATCATCACCTTCAACTATCATTCTGCTCATCCTCTCGTATTCATCATAGCCTCCTAATACATCAAGTGCATCTATCATGTAATCATGTTCTCGTGAATCAAATCGATTCGTCAGAAGTCCAAACAAGATTACTCCGCGTTCAAACCAGTTCCTGAAATCTTCTGACACATTGAGTGTATCATAGAACATCAATGCAAAATTGAAATCTTCTACTGTCTCAATATCAGCATTATCATCGGGTTCATCATAATATCCGAGCATGTAGAACGAAACTTCAGGTGAAATTCTCAGAAAATCCCAGAACATATTTGCGTATACATGGCCATGTTCAGGGGCAAGCATGTAGGTGGCGATCAGTCTCGAATATGCCCACGCTGTATTATGCTCATCATCACGCATAGTCGCAGAAAGTATTTTCTGCCATTCATGAAGCTCAATCATCGCACGGTAATACACTGACTTCAAATATCCGTAATCCTCATCTATCGTGTCTCTGAAGTCTTCATGCTCATCAAGTATCTTTATGGCCTCACAGCAATACTTGAATGCCTCATGAAATTTATCCTTCACGAAATACATCAATGCTAATCCTTCATTGACCTCAAACAGAAGAAAATCCCTGTCCCTGTAATTTTCGTTTTCAGGTTTCATCAGTGAATCAAGTGCACGCTTCAGCAATGAAATCTTTCTGTCTTCACCGTTAATTCTGTCTGCCTTCAGTATCAATGCCTCAGGGTTATCATGATCGAGTTCAAGTATCTGATCTGTGATAGCTAAAACTCTTGCTGTGCTGTTGGTACTGTATGCCATTGAGAGAAGCTGTAATATTCGTTGTATGTCCTTCATGTTAATCTACATCCCACTGTGGGCCAGAGTCAGTTTTGTTTTCGCTCGGAGTGTCATTGCCTCCGCTGCTGCTGCTAGGTGAGTCTCGGAGTGATGTTGGATTTCCATTCCCGCCGCTGTCCCTGAATGCACTCAATGTTTCAAGTATAACGCGACCGCTCCAGTGTACTCCCCATTGACGAGAGAGATCTGCAACTTCAAAAGGTTCACCCGAAGGATAAAAGATGTTATTCTTCCGAAGTTCCTCAAGTATCCATGGCTTTAATCGCTTTAACATCTGCCATGTATATTCGCCTGTGTTTGGTGTTAATCTCTTCCACCGGTTGCCGAGCCATATGATTACTCCGGGTGTTGAAGTGTGCCATGCAATTATCGTGTTCAGATAGCCGTCATTGAGCCAGCCCATGTGATTGATTCTGTATTCCCGAATCTTCATGAACGCTTCATTATTCATAAAACGCGTGTATCCTCCAACAGCAGCAATTCTCAATAAGCCCGGAACATTTGAAGGTATAACTGAGCCGATTAAAATGTTCGTTGGTCTGATTGCTCCGTCAATGCCAAGCTGACCATATACCCATCTGTTTTCTGCTATCTGTGCAACTGGATAACCGTCGAACGTTGCGTACCATCCTGCCGGTAAATCCTGAGGCTTCCATATCTCGAAGTTCATCGCATATGCCTGTTGATATGCACTCATTACTGTGCCTCTGAATACTGGGGCAGAGGTCATTGCAAATGAATCAGACGCATTAAGAATGAGAGTTACGGATAGCAATGCAAAAAATATTTTCACGGGAAAAATCTTTCTGTTCATGACAAATTTTTTCACCTGTCTTTGTCCTTTATGTTTATGATTTCACATTATAGCCCAATAGAAAAAGGCCATGCAACAAAAAACTCCCTTGCATTTAAGGGAGCAAAATAAAATTGAAAATTATTTTTTCTGTCTAAGAGAATCTGATTTACTTTTCAAGTGAGAAAGTCTTCTTTCAGTTGGCGGATGTGAATTGAATCCGTCAGGCTGAGTGATTATGTTATTGTCTTTGAATGCCTTCATTGCACGATATAAACCGTCTGAACGATAGCCTGCCTTAACGAGTAATTCAGTTCCGTAATCGTCAGCTTCAACTTCCTGTTCACGACTGAAACCGCTTTCTGCAAGTTTTATGGCTACATTTCCTGCTGTCTGTGCTGCTGAACCTGCGAGTCCTCCTCCTGCTGCACGACCTAAGAGACCGCCTAATACTGCCCAGCCGATATTACGTCCAACACCTTTGCTGTAGTGTCCGAGCTTCACATGACCAATCTCATGGCCAAGTACACCAGCGATTTCGTCTTCGTGATTCAGAATTTTCATGAGGCCAGTTGTAACGTGAACGCTGAAATCTTTCTGAGATTTGAATTTTACCCGTGCATTTGGCGAATCTTTCTGTTCATACGTTATCGGAATCACTCTGAAACCGTCAGCCTTTGCGATTCGTTTCCATGCAGCATTGACTACTTCTTCAGTTACAGATGCAAATGATGAATCGCATATCATACTTACGAACGCGAACACAAAAAATATTTTACGAAGCATAGATGAAAGTTCCTCCTTTAATTTGAATTTTAATGAGCGCATAAAAAAACTGCCGCCGTAATTGTACAACAGCGACAGTTAAATGATTCTTAATTCAGAAAAATCTACAGTGGAGTTACTCCCAGTACTATGCATGCTGCGATAGAAATAAGGCTTACTCCCCATATCCATGCAAGCGAGTACTTGATGTGTTCACCGACATCAATCTCAAGAAGTCCGAGACCAAGATACATTGCAGGTGATAACGGTGAAATCATTACGCCTACGTTCTCTGCAACAAGCAATACGCACGCAACATCAAGAGGATTAACTCCAAACTGTGATGCGATTCCTACAACTACAGGAAGAAGTCCAAAATAGAAACTGTCTGTTCCTAAGCACATAATGAGAGGCACTGCGAAACATGCAACTATGAAGTGCGTGTATCTTCCCAGCTCCGGCGGAATGACAGTAACAACTGCACTTGCCATTGCATTAAGCATACCTGTTCCGCTGAGTACTCCCGTGAATATGCCTGCCGCAAACAGTGTAACGACCATCGACATTGCCGCAACGCCGTAATTCTTCAGCTTTGCATTCTGCTCCTTGAGGGATTTGATGTTGAACGGTAACGTGAGTGCAAGTGCAAGCATGAATGTATATGCAGGGTTCAGAAGTCCCATCATCAGAACTACGATAACTGCAACAACGATTATGAAGTTGTACCACTGAAGCCCTGAAGATACTACTACTTTCTTCTCGTCAGTCTTCGCTTCATCAAGCGCAACATCTGCTGATACTCCGCCGAGCTTTTGGATTCTTCTCTTCTGAATTCCACTCTGAAGGAACGCAATCAGGAACGTAATCACAAGCATAGCTCCCTGAACAGGAAGTAATCTGTGCCATAACACATTGGGGTCTGTCTCAAGAACCGTAGCCGCTCTTATCGTTGGGCCTCCCCAAGGACATACATTCATTACGCCGATTGCAACGCAGATGATCATCATTAATGCACGGTTGTCCATCTTCAATTTCTTGAACAACGGAAGCATTGCCGTTATCGTTATGATGAATGTCGTTGCACCTGAGCCGTCAAGGTGTCCAATTACGCCTACAGCCGCAGTAGCAAGAAGAACGAGCGTTACATTTGTTCCTGCCTTTTTGATGAGGAAGTTCACGACTGGGTCAAATACTCCCTGATCGCTCATGAGTGAGAAGAATGAAATCGAGAACACGAACAATGAGACAGTCGAAACCATTTTTGAGATTCCAGATGCCGCAAACTTATTCACTGTCAGAGGATCAAATCCTGCAATGAGTGCCGCAATCGTCGGAAGGAGAATGAATGCAATCGGAGGGATAATAATCTTCCTGATGAGGCATACAATAAGTACAAGAACCATAACGAATCCAATTATCGCGAGTTTCGTTGAAGGTGCGGCTGGTGCTTTCTTTGAATCTGCTTTCTTGTCTGCGGGCTTCAGCATGTCGGTGAAGGTCTTGTATTCATCATCTGCAATCTTCTGATACTCTGATGCGTTTGCAAATCCAGGACGTTCATCATAACCGCCTCTTTCAAGGAATGACTGCCATGTTTCAGACTGTACTGCTTTTTCAATTGCCGCCGATAATGCATTAATTGCTTCCTGTGGTGTTCCTTTCTTTGCGAATATTCCTCTTTCAGGCCCTAATACAGAATTGATTCCGAGTTCCTTTGAGCTTTCTACACCTGGATATCTCTTCATTCGATTCTCAGAGAGAACTAACAGAGGAGTGATTTCGCCAGCAGAAATTAATTCAGCAATCTCATCTGTACCAGTAATCATGATGTCGATTTGTCCCTGTGCAAGTGCGGCATTCATACCTGCACCTGAAGGATAACTGACCTCAAGGACATTAAGACCTTCGAGTGTCTGACGCATAGATAAACCGTCAACGCCCGTACTTGTGAGCATACCAACACTTACACTGAACGGATGAGCCTTCACATAATCGCGGAATTCCGAGAAGTTATTGTAGCCTCTCTCCTCCATTGTTTTACGTGATGCCGCAATGATATTGATTGCATTGACTAAACGTGCAACAGGAACGAATTCATCTTTGAACTTGAAAGGCATTCCTCCCTGAATATCCATGATGAATAAGCTCTGAGTACCGAGAAGGAAGTTATAACCGTCAGCGGGTAATTGACGTGCATATGATGCTCCGTTCACACCGCCACCGCCTGTTACGTTCATAATTGAGACTTCCTGACCAGTTACTTCCTTGAGTGCCGCCGCTAATGCACGCAAAGTTGAATCTGCACCGCCGCCTTCTCCCCAAGGACATACGATATTGATTTTGTGATCGAACTTCCAGCCTGATGATGCAGGAGCAGGAGCAGAAGTATTCTCTGCAGGAGCTTCAACAACGACGGGAGCTGTATCAGCTGCGAGAGAAGCAGAACATAAAGAGAGCGCAAGAACTGCAGTTAAAATTGTGAATAGAAATCTTTTCACTTGAAACTTAACCTCCTTGAAAAAATTAAATTGAATGGGTGAATTTATTATAACTGAATGCTATTGAACTTGCCATTATGTGATTTGCCTTAATTAATAACCGAATTTGCCTTTTATTAAATTTATTCTCGCCGTGTATTCTTTCACGGCTAAGCTCCTTTCAGTCGTTTTTATTACTTTATGTTGTTATTATACGACTAAAAGTCGTGTTTGTCAATAATTTAGGAAATTGATGCGCTCCGTAGATTTCCCTCAATCTTCTGTGTATGCCTTTCCATTAATCTGATACGTTTTCACGCATTTCTCCTCCTCTCACCAAATCCTGCGCAGACCTTCTGCGCAAGTGAACTGAACACTTATGCTTCTTATATCCAGAGAATATAGCATACTGTGATTATAAACATACGCAATGACTTTACCGCGCTTCAGAAGCCGACGATCATCTTGCCATTCTTCAGGATAATCACTGACAAACAGAAAGCTATCCTTAACGCCAATATCTGTAAAGCTGCGAATAGCGACAAACACTAGAGCATTAAACTGCTGCTCAAATTTCCTGACCCGCTCTAAGTCCTCACCATCAATCCAGAAAAAAGCACCAGTAGGTGGCTCGCTGATGCTAATCTTTCCTAACTTGTCGAATTGCTCGATGGTCTGACTGTAAATACCTAGCTCTTTCATTCGATCAAGAGCTTCTGCTTTCTTTTCCTCTGTGCTGACAGAGCTCATGTGATTATTTCCTCATAACTTCTGTCGCATATTCCAGCAACTCATCGACTGATTGGCCATGTCTTGCCAGTTGTTCATCAAGAACTTTACGGACTTCAGGTAAAGCGTCATCGTTAATATCAATAACATGTGATATGCCGTCATAATTCAGAAACTCAATACACGTGTCAATTTTCAACGAGAGAAAACCATTCAGGCCAATGAAGAAATCGTAAACATCTTCATCCAGCTCCATTGACTTATCAAGTTCTTCTGCTGCTAGTCTATGCAGCTCATTGGTTGCTTCAATCGGAACTAGCACTGTAGAGAAAACTGCCGGATACGTAACATACGCCTGATCCCAACCGAAGTAGTCAGGATTGTCAACTCTTTCAGCAACTTGTATTGCTTCACGTACTTTATCTTTACTTAGCATAGCTATTCCTCGCTTTCAGCAGGGTAATACTTACTTGTCTTCGGACGTTGACTTGAGTTCCACCGGTAGCCTGCTTCTCGGTTCACCTGAGCATTCAGGCGGTTATGCTCACGTGTTTTTTCCCGTGCTACCTCAAAGCGGGTCAAGAGATTTTGAAGCTGTGCGGCAAGCCCCTCCTTGTTGCTACTAACCAACTCCCAGTGAATACACTTTAACAGCTTATACTCATCATTCTTCAGTCTCATGATGCTGCTACCTCCGTCTTCGGGTCATGCCACATTAACCCGCGTGCATTGTAAAGCGGAAGCCAATGTACTTCGTAGAAATCATAGCCTGCACCATCAATTCCGAAGAAATAGCCAAACTCAAAACTCTTGAAGATACGGAAACCACACTGTGACATTGCCATAATGCCATCGTAGCCATACTTATCATCAAGCCAATGTTCATCACAAATATCACTGAATGACCACATTATTCCCCACATCGGCAGTCCGTCATCGTACTCGACTTCCATCCGGCTCATGTGTCCTCGCCAAGTTATGCCATTATCCATCTTCACCTTACAGAGTGTCTTGTGGTAAACTTCAACAATTTCGCCTTCGCCCTCGCCCTCATCAATTAAGCATATCCTGTCACCTACTGTAGGGCAGGTAACTTCGTACCAATCATCAGGGTCTGTCTGCATTAACTTCGCAATCATCTGAATGGGAACGGCATTAAAACCGTTGACCCACATCTGTACGGCCTCTAGCCGCGTCATTCTTCCATGTAACATTAATATTTCTCCTTTCTATGCCAGTCAAAAAACTGGTCATCTTCAATATCATCTGTATCAAAGAACGAACCAAATTCATCAGCGTACAACTGGACGATAATCTGATCACCAAACTCTTTACGGTGCCACTCCAACTCATTCTGCGTATAAAGCTCAAGCAAATCGCTGTACATCTGAACCATGTTGCTTGGCAAGTCAAACGGCACACACTCTTCCGGCATATCAGCTTTCAAGGACAACGGTGCTTTATCGCTATTCCAAACACCTAAGCCGTCTTCATCCCACAGGCCGTGTCCGTTTCTGAATGTAAACGTTACTGGCTCATAACTCTTTTCAATGTATTTGTACTTCGGGAAGTCAGGCTTGGTCACATCTGCCACAATCTCAATAACCGACTTAATCACAGCATCAATGTGCTTACGATTAATATATTCGTGAAGTGTATGTGCGTTATAGTATCCTGAAGAAAGATTGACAGCCGCAACGCACATTGCCGGAGCAATAACCGAGATGTCGCTGAATGTGCCGTATGCTGTAATAAACCCCTTACTTGTTATGTACTTCTCGAACTCTGGATTGTCGCAACTGTAATACACAGCGTCCTTCTTGCCATTGCGGTCAATCTCGACTAAGAGCTTCATCGTGTCTAAGCCTTCTGGCATCTTCCCCTTACGATAGTCCGCAACAAACTTCTCAGCTCCAAGCCCGCCAATTTCCTCATCACATGTAAACAGCAGCCAAGGCTTGACTGGTGAGGCTTCATGAACCTTCGCTAGTGCATAAACACCACAGCGGTCGTCTCCACCTATTCCCTGCGGTGACATCAAAATGTTTCCATCTAAAGATTTGCAAATATGTTTGACTGGCTTTTCGTGAACTGTGTCCATGTGAGCCAGCAACATAATCGGGGCTTGGCCAGGAACTAAGATGTAGCTGCCAAAGTGGACGACAGCTACACCTCTGTATTTCTTACGGAGCAGATTGAACAACTCTTTTTGTGTTGGTTTTACGAAGTCTTCTAAATTCTTCACGCTATTTTCTCCTTCACTTTTTCTTCGTCTTCCTCCCTTGTTCGTTCTGCTTCTTTTAGGCAGTCTGGGCAAAGACCATCTTGCATTACGTCTTCATGGAACATCCTGCCGCAATGCTCGCATTCCATGTAGTAATAACCGGCGCAGTTCTCACAGACATACTCATCGTAACCGTCGTTACAGTGAACCTCCACTAGGCTATCCCGATAAACGTACTCTTCACAGTA
The DNA here is from genome assembly GCA_905235735.1 of uncultured Synergistales bacterium. Lineage (GTDB taxonomy): Bacteria > Synergistota > Synergistia > Synergistales > Aminobacteriaceae > JAFUXM01. Next base: position 8,069 of record CAJOMU010000026.1, on the reverse strand, counting down.
ATCGCAGTAAGTGTAGTAGCGTTCAAGGCAGTTAGAGCAAACATAATTCCCATTCTGAACGCGTATCATGTCATCACGATGGTGATAGCTTTCACATTCTTCGCAGTAGACGTAATATTGGTCAGAGCAGTTATCGCAGACCCTTATTTCAGTACCGTCTTCATCGAAGACATAATGCAGTTCGTCTTCGTTATAATGCTCTCCACAACAGTCACATTCCACTTTTCCGTTGCAGTGGTCACAATAAAGTCCCTCGCTAATTTCGACTCCACAGCAAATGCAAAGTCCCCACGTGCCGATTTCAAACTCCCTGAAATCATCTTTGTGGTCATCTCGAATGCTGACTTTGGCGCAGAACTCCCCGTATGTCCAATCTTCATATCCGCCAAAACCGTAGCCACTATAAAACGAAATTTTGCCGTTACCGTAGTATTTGAACGTCTGCCAGAGATTCGGCTGCTCTTCCAATGCTGAAATCTCGCGCTGTACCAAGTCGCGGTAAATTTTGGATTCCGCCTGTTCTCTGCAAGTGCCTCCTGCATCGTTGTAAAGTCTGCTCTGAAGCAGCACACCGTTTCCTGGCTTGTAGCAGAATATCTGCCTCATGTTCTTGCGATTGTTCAGCGTCTCAGCATTCGTTGGGTCTAGCACTGTGAACACAATGAATGTATAATTATCACGAGCGTAGCCTACACAGCCATTGTTGTACGTATACTCCGTAGAGTTAAACGAGTGACAGCTCGTTAGCGTACAACCACGCTCATCCATTTTTGGATTGCTCATCGTGATAAAGTGCGCAGGATTGAGTGAAACAAACAGCTTGAAATCAATCTTACGAGATGTTATCTCATCTGCAAACTGTGCATACAGGTAATTGAAATTCGCACAAGTTTCTGGTGTTACTCCCAAAGCCTCACATAAAGCTCTGAACACACGGCTTAACTTTTTACCCTTAGCATATGCTTTCGGGGCGAGAGCGTTTATCGCTTCAATGCTTTTTGCCTTCTCTTCATCCGTTAAATCAGGAATGCTGAAGAAAGGGATTGCCTCCTGAATATTTCTATACTGCTCGTTAGTCCCATTACGGATTGGGTCTTCCAAAATCTGCCGTGCTAACCCCTTGATACGAAAGTAATCAGGCTCGTGTGTACGTGTTCCATTAATTACCAGAGCATCAAGTTCTTCATTCCAGACCGGAGACTTCCTGAACAATTCGCGAAGCTCCTGCTTTGCATAATAATTGTCCTTTGCTAGTCTCTTAATGAAGACATCTGAAACGTCATCCAGCACTTCAGTCTGTGTCGTGTGCTTGCCGTAATCTGCTAAAGCCTGCCGAATGTTGCTCTCAGCAAGCCCAATTTTCTCTGTTGCTTCCATAGGCCATATCCTCCTTATATTCTCTGTTGCTCCCTTTCGGGGGTCATCGTCAGTTCGGGCTTTACCCGAAGACCGGCTAGGTTCAGCCGGTTTCGACCTACTGCCTATCCTCTAAAGTGCTTCTCAAGAACTCTTATCAAGCCCATGTGCATGACGTAATCTCTGTCAATTCCCTTCTCATCAGGAACTGCTATTCCTAAATTCTCGAACTCCTGTACAACGTTGATACCACAAAACTCCGCTATCGTTTCCAGCTCAGACACTTCACAGTTCGCGTACTTGTCTACCCCATCAACAAAACGTCGGCTGCTCTGCAAATCCTGCATTTTTCCTTCTACCGATTTTGCTCGAAATGTTTCACGTTCCTGTCTCCCTAATGTGGCTAACCGCTTGGCTTCTCTTTTTGTCATTTCCTTTTACCTCCGTTTGAAATTTTTTACTTTTGGACTCATCAGTTAGGGCTTTACCCTAAGACCGGCTTTTCACCGGTTTCGTCCTTTCATTGAGGGTGGGTTTCTCTGAACCTCTTCTGTTCTACGCTCCTCCGTAGGGGGTTTTCGCTTCCTTCCTCTCAATCTGCTTCTCCGCTCATATCTTCGCAGGCCCTAATTTCGTTTCTGGTTGCGTCTCTTTGGGTTATCGCGTTCAGCTGCGCTTCCCGCTCTCCTCAACTTTTCCCTTTGGGGCAGCCTTCTCCACTTGGCTGCTAAGTGCTTCCGATTTTTGCTTTGACACACCCTCGTGTTTTCTGCATTTACCTGTTTTATCAATTAACTACACTTTTTAGCGTCTACTAGTTGTTCCAGTTTTTATTTTTATGGCAACTTCAGTTATCTATTGAAATAAAAGCTATTGCTAAAAACAAAGCAGTTGTGGCGTGTATAGCACTTTCAGTTATCAGCTATCAGCCAGCTACAGCAGATGTCCGTACAAAAACTTCTGATGACATCGAATGCATTGTTAAGGTTGCACAGCCCCAGTGGAGTAAAGAGGAACTTCACGCCATTACTAAGACACTTGCAGGTGAATGCTATGACAACAAGGAGCTTGATAAACGCCAAGTATGTGAAGTCATCTTGAACCGTGTTAGTAGCAACCAGTTCGCTAATACGATTCTTGGAGTTTTAACAACGCCCGGAGCTTTCAAAGGCTACTGGCGACAATCGCGCCCAATCAGTGAAAACGACTACGCTGTAGCAAAGCAGGCACTTCAAGATTGGTATGACGGTGGGTGTAAGCCCCTTTCCGAATGGCTTTTCTTCAGCGAAGGGTCAAAACAAGAGAACGTGTTCCGTTCTAAATATTAAAATTAGGAGGATAAATTTATGATAGAAGTAAAAGTAACAATCGCAGCAACCCCCGAATTAACGGGTGTACTTAACAATCTTGTAGCCGCAATCAATGGCAAAGCACAGCCAGTTCAACTCGATGTTCAAGTGTCAACCCCAGTCACCAACACCCCGACGCCTGCCGCACAAGTACAGGCCACGCCGACGCAAAATCAGACTCCAACCGCTCCTGTTGCACCCGTAATGCCTGTTGCGAGTGTTCCTCTGGCTAATGCCCCTCAGTTCAGTGTAGAGCAGATTATGGCAGCAGGTGCAGCTCTTATGGATGCAGGCAAGGTTGAAGACTTGATGAACTTGCTTCATTCCTTCGGTGTTCAGGCTGTTATGGAACTAAAGCCAGAACAGCTCGGTGCTTTTGCCACTGAGATGCGGAAGCTGGGTGCAGCGATATGAGTGAAGGCCACGCACTGCTTTCCCCTTCGGCAGCAGCAAGATGGTTGAATTGCACACTTGCGCCAAAACTGGAAGCAACAATCCCTGAAAAGACAAGTGAGTATGCAATGGAAGGAACGCTAGCTCACAGTGTCTGTGAAGTAACGGCCAAACTTCACTTCAAGAAGATTAAGAAAACATCACACACCGCAACCATAAAACGCTTGAAACAAGAGCCGTTTTGGAATGATGAAATGCTCACCACAGCAGAAACTTATGCAGGACATTTATTAGAGAGAGCGATGGCCTTCAAGCATGAGCCTTATACGGCATTCGAGATTAAGGTTGACCTTTCTGACTATATCCCTGAAGGTTACGGGCGTTGCGACTGCACAATGTTCGGCGATGACACACTGATTATCACGGATTACAAGCACGGTAAAGGTGTAGCAGTAAGCGCAGAGAACAATCCACAGATGAAGTTATATGCACTCGGTGCTTTGAAGCTATATCGCCCGCTCTTTGGTGATGCTATCAAGAATGTACAGATATGCATAGACCAGCCGCGCCTTAACAATTATGAAAGCTGGAGTTGCACAACTGAGGAGTTGTTGGAATGGGGCGAATTTATCAAGCCGATTGCTCAGAGGGCATTCATGGGTTTTGGCGAATATAAGGCCGGAGAGTGGTGTAGGTTCTGCCGTGCCAATGGTCAGTGCAAAGCGCAAGCTCAACAGCAAATCAGCGCACTCGATGATTTTAATCCCACGATATTAGCTGATGGAAGCGGTGCTCTTGTTAAGACTGAGGATATTCCGCCTTCAGTCCTTACATCAGAAGAAATTAGTGAAGTACTGAAACGTGGCAAGTTACTTGTAGCTTGGTACAAGGCTGTGGAAGAACATGCACTAGAAATGCTCTTAAATGGTGAGGCAATTCCAGACTACAAAGTAGTTGAAGGCAGAAGTAATCGTACTTGGACAAATCAGGATGCCGCAATGGATACACTTCAGCAGGCAGGCTATGACAAAGCAGTTTTATATGACAGTGTTCCAAAGACACTAGCGCAACTGGAAAAAGTAATAGGCAATGCAAAATTCACAGAGCTGGTAGGTCAATTCGTTATTAAACCTCAAGGAAAACCAACTCTCGCAGAAGAAAAAGATACACGAAAAACATTTAACAGTGCCGTTTCTGATTTTGCAGAAGTCGCACAGAAACCATAAAGGAGGATAAATTATGTACAATAATAACCCAACCCGTGTTTTGACTGGTGAAGTTCGCCTGTCATACGTCAACTTAGTAGCACCCCGCGCAAACAACAGCAACCCCAACGCCGACCCACGTTACTCCGTGACGTTGTTAATCCCGAAGGCAGATGTTGCAGTGTATGAGAACATCTTATCGAGCATTGAAGTAGCCGCAACAGACGCACAGGCCAAGCTCTGGGGTGGAGTTCGCCCGCCAGTCATGCCTATTCCTATTCATGATGGAGACGGTGTGAGAGAGAACGGAACGCCTTACAGCCCTGAATGCAAAGGCTGCTGGGTCATTACCGCAAGTTCCAAGCAGAAGCCACAGGTTGTGCATCAGAATGACATTAACACAGAACTTGCGCCGCAGGACATTTACAGCGGAATGTATGCCCGCGTTACGATTAACTTCTTCGGCTACAATCAGGCAGGCAGACGCGGAATAGGCTGTGGTCTTGGCAACGTTATGAAAACTCGCGAAGGTGAGCCTCTGGCTGGTGGTGCTTCCGCAGCTGCTGACTTCGCTGGCGTTGGTCAGACTGTTTCCGTCTCCGCTCAAAATCTGAAGGGTATTCAGCCAGGAATGGTAAATCCTTTAACTGGTCAGCCTTACAACAGCGGCGTTCCATTTTAAGAATGTGGTAAACACAGTCGTTGGTCGAAACAACGGCTGTGCATTCTCATGATAACAAGGAGAAGAAATCATGACAACTAGTAAAGACTGGACAGGTGATTCACTAAGTATTTATAGAATACTCGGTGCATCAAATCATTCAGAAGATGAACGCCAGCAATATGATTATTATGCCACAGAACCGAAAGCTGTTGAACTGTTGCTCGCTGAAGAACGCTTTGCTCCGATGATTTGGGAATGTGCTTGTGGTGAGGGACACCTGTCGAAAACGATTGAAAAAGCCGGATACTATGTTGTATCTACTGACCTGATTTATCGCGGTTTTGGTTATCCATTATCTGTGGATTTTCTAACTCCCAAAGATGAATGTTGCTTTTCTGGTGACATTATCATGAACCCGCCCTACAAATACGCTTTGGAATTCGTCAAACAGGCACTTCGAGTTGTTATGCCTAGCCGAAAGGTTGCAATGTTTTTAAAACTGACGTTTCTTGAAGGACGCAAACGTAAAGACTTTTTCAGAGATAATCCGCCCAAAACCATATACGTGAGTTCTTCGCGACTTCTGTGCGCCAAAAATGGCGACTTCGAGAAAATACGGGATGCTGGCGGATCAGCTGTTGCTTACGCTTGGTTTGTCTGGCAAAAAGGTTATTCAGGCGATCCTGTTATCAAGTGGATTAATTAACGGAGGATAAATCTATGAACAAACAGAAAGTCTTTTGTGTCTATTATCAAACAATGCATAGCAAAGGCTACATCAAGGTTTATGTTGATAAGTTCTTCAGTGAACAGCCCCAAACGAATATCAACAAACTCTTGAAACTCGCACGGACTTATTGCACTAGTTCTCAGCAGGCAACTTTGCTTCAGGATTTAGAAGAGGTGAAGCAAAACATTAAACTGATTACAAGGCGTAAACGTATCGAATGGTGCATCAATAAAGTTAAAACTCAAGTATGGGGACAAGGTAAGAAATCATGATAAATCTTTCGATTGATTTGGAAACATTCAGCAGTGTACCTATTGCTAAAGCAGGTGCGTATAAATACGTTCAAAGCTCGGATTTTGAGATTCTCCTGATGGCGTATAGCGTGAATGGCAATGAGCCAGCAATTATTGATTTAGCTCAAGGCGAGACTATTCCGCAGTGGCTTAATGATGCAATCCGAAGTCCTGAATATATAAAGCACGCCTATAACGCTTCATTTGAGTGGTACTGTCTCTCAAAGTTCTACAACACAGTGCTGCCAGTAGACCAATGGCGCGACACAATGCTTCATGGATTGTATTGCGGTTTCACTGCTGGATTGGAAGCAACAGGCAAAGCTCTCGGTATCAGTGCAGAAAAGCAGAAACTCACAGTTGGTAAAGCATTAATTCGCTACTTCTGCATTCCTTGCACACCTACGATTACAAACGGACAGAGGCAGCGTAACCTCCCTAAACATGACCCTGCGAAGTGGGAGCTGTTTAAAACTTACTGTAAAGGCGACGTAATAACAGAGATGGAAATTGACCGAAAACTTTCAGCATTTCCTGTTCCTGATGAAATCGAAAAGCAGTGGCAGACTGACCTGATTATAAATGCTCGTGGTGTTGCTGTAGATATGGATTTAGTGCGTGGTGCACTCCAAATTGGCAGTAGTACCCGCGAGAAATTAATACAGGAAGGCATAGAGATTACAGGTCTTAAAAATCCTAACAGCATTGCGCAGCTTTCTAAATGGCTTGAAGCTGAAACAAATGAAGCTGTCCCTGACCTTCGCAAGGAGACGGTAGCAGCATTTCTTGACAATCAGGCGGTAGCAGGCGATGCAAGCCGTATGCTTGAAATCCGTCAAGAACTCGGCAAGACCAGTACAAAGAAGTATGATGCTATTGAAGCCGCAGTCTGTGATGACGGTCGTGTTCATGGATTGCTTCAGTTCTACGGTGCCAATAGAACAGGGCGATGGAGTGGCAGATTAGTGCAAGTGCAAAACCTGCCCCGCACTTACATAGAACAACTTGACGTTGCCCGTACTGCTGTGAAGAAACAACAGGCCGATATGTTGAGATTCTACTTTGGCTCAGTTAATGATACGCTCTCACAGCTTATCCGTACATCATTTGTAGCAGCTTCCGGCAACAAACTAGTAGATGCCGATTTTTCAAGTATTGAAGCAAGAGTTATTTCATGGCTGGCACAAGAAGACTGGCGGCTTGAAGTGTTCAGGACGCACGGAAAAATATACGAGGCTTCAGCAAGTCAAATGTTCGGTGTTCCTATCGACAAAATTAAGAAGGGCAACCCTGAATATGCGTTAAGACAACGTGGGAAGGTGGCAGAGCTGGCTTTGGGCTATCAAGGTGGCAGTGGTGCACTCATAACTATGGGGGCTTTGAAGATGGGTATTCCAGAAGAAGACCTGCCCGATATTGTTTCTCGCTGGCGTGATGCAAATCAACGCATTGTTGAACTCTGGTACAAAGTTGAAAATGCAGCAATATCTACAATCCAGACTGGCAGGCAGGAAGGTGTCAACAACCTTATATTCTCACGGGAGTTCGATTTAGCTAATGACCTTGACTTCATGACAATCACATTGCCCAGTAATCGAAAACTTTACTATGCCCATCCGGAACTGATGACCAACCAATGGAATCGTCCGTCAATCAATTATTTAGGCGTAAGTCAAACCACAAAGCAATGGGCACGTCTGGAAACATACGGAGGAAAACTCGTTGAAAATATTGTGCAAGCAATCGCTCGCGACTGTCTTGCTATTGCTATAGAACGTCTTGAAGCAGCAGGTTTTCCCGTAGTGTTCCATGTTCACGATGAAGTTGTGATTGACTGCCCTGAAACGCAGGCCAATCTCGACAAAGTTATAGAGCTAATGACCATGCCGATTTCTTGGGCACGTGATCTGCCTCTAAATGCTAATGGCTGGGTTGGGGATTTCTTCAGGAAGGATTAAGGAGGGTTTGATTATGGAAATTCAGAAAGCAATAACACAGTGGGAGAAGTATAGATACCAGATAGGAAAGCTGGCATACGAAGTAGAACAGGATAACGCTGGCAGAGATGAATACTTCGAT
>CAJOMU010000025.1 GCA_905235735.1 uncultured Synergistales bacterium | reverse complement strand
ATAGTCGATAGTCGATAGTCGATAGTCGATAGTCGATAGTCGATAGTCGATAGTCGATTTTACTGACCTTATTTGATGTTGTCAAGTATTTTTCTGTCTTCTTCATGACGAAAATTATAGCATATTGAACAGTGAATCAAAATTAACCCTCTCGAATACTTCAAGTTTTCCGCCCCTCGTTGCATTCAGAATTCTAATTCCGTGTTCATCCGCGTAACGCCTCGCCTCAATGAATGCATTCGTCGCGAAGTCCACAGGAAACACTACAGCTTCTTCATCTGTCTGACCATTTCCCCAGAATTCTTTGGTCTGATAGTTCCCAAAGTGATTCTTTATCTCATCGTTGACTGTTATCCTGCCGTCCTTCGTCTGTTCCCTCGCAAATGAATGATCCACTCCCAACAGTATTATATCCCTGAAACCCATGTATACCGCACATTGAATGCTGACATACGTAACAGTTCCTCCATCGTAAACGCACTTGGAAATATCATCAGAGAAATGTATCGCTCCATTCATCGGGTCAATCAGCCTTATCAGAATCGCTCCGTCTATGTCATAGATTCTTCCTGACGCACTCATCGCTATAATTTTAAGCTCACTCTTAACCGCTGAAATCTTTTCATGCGTCTTCTTTATCTCCTGAAAGTCATGAACCGTATAGATACTTGGCCTCCATTCAGTAGTACTAAACAGGTTGTATATGCTGTTTGAGGCTATCGATATTTCACCGAACTCCTTCAGTTTCTCCAAATCTCTTATCGTCAGACTTGGCCCGTTCCCAATTATGAAACATCTTCTGCCCTCGTAAAAATTTCTGTATTTCTGAATGGCAGCACTTCCGCTCCTGAAACGGTTCATGTTCACAATGCGCTTTATTCCCTTTTCTATTGTCCTGCTCGTTCTCCTCATTGCGTAATATATGCGGCTCTCACGAAATTTTTTCATCTATGATACAGTCCTTATCTGATAGAATCTTTTCACATTATATCAACTTATACTAACAGGAGAGTTTTTATTTATGAGAGTTCTTCATTATGTCGATGCAAATCATATTTCGTGGCTTAAACCTTATATTGCACACATAAAATCTCTTGAGGCTTTCGGAATTGAACAGGCATTGCTGTGTCGTCCAGGCGGAGAATTGGAACATGAAGCAAAACAGAACGGATTGCAAGTTTTTACATGGCAGCCATTGATTGCAGGTATGCCGTTTCTGTCTCCGGGATTCATGAAGATAGTCAGAAATTTCTCACCAGATATTATTCACACAAGACTATCATCAGCGGCAGGCATTGCTGGATTCTGGAAGAAGTTTCATCATATTCCACTCATAAGCACGTTCGATAAGCCGGCAAAAGCAAAATATTATGTTCACGCTTCACACTGCATTTCATGTGCGGAATGGCTCAAGAATTACATGGTTCACTCTCAGGGAATGGACGCAAAGAAAATTACAGTGATTCATAATCCTGTAGACACGGAAAGATTTTCAAGAGACGAAGAGAAACGCATTGAATTCAGAAAGACTTTAGGTCTAAGTGATGACGAGATATTATTCTCAGGAATGGGAATTTATGTTCACAGGAAAGGCTTTGATATTCTCATACGTGCATTCAGAAGGGTATGTGATTCTTATCATGGCAGAGAAAAATTACGTCTCGCTGTTATCGGCGGAGGTGGCGAAACTGGAATGCGTGAAAATTATCTCAGGCTTGCGAATGAATTAAACGTGAAAATCATACTGCCTGATGAATTCGTTGAAGATGTCCGTAAATGGCTATGGGCTTCCGATATTTTCGTAATGCCTTCTCGCGAAGAAGGATTCAGTTTTGCTCTGCTTGAAAGTCTTGCGTCTGGACTGCCTGCAATCGTGTCTGACATTGAACCGTTCACCGAGATAATTTCAACTGAACGCAATAACGGACTTGTCGCAAAGAAAGATGACCCTGAAAGTTTCGCGGCCATGATGCTTAAAATGCTTGAGATGAAATCCGAAGGCAGAAAAAAAATTGCTGATAATTCACTGAAGATACTTAAAGAAAATTTCACTCCAGAAATATCAGCAGAAAAAACTTTTAAATGTTACCTGTCATTCACTACAACTTCACCTGCATTAACAGAATGAGTCAGCCAGACATTGCCGCCTATCACGCAGTTATCTCCGATTCGTGTACTGCCTCCCAAAATCGTAGCTCCTGCGTAAATCACAACATCATTCCCTATATCAGGATGTCGTTTTATCCCTTTCACAAGTGAGCCGTCAGGTGCAACATCAAAACTCTTTGCCCCAATCGTAACGTTCTGGTATATCTTCACTCTGTCTCCGATTGTCGATGTCTCTCCGATTACTACTCCTGTACCGTGATCTATGAAGAAGTATTCGCCTATAGTTGCACCAGGATGAATGTCTATTCCCGTCAGACGATGTGCATACTCCGTTATGATTCTCGGTATCAGCGGAACTTTCAGCTTGAAGAGTTCATGTGCAACACGGTATGCACTGATTGCAGTGAACGCAGGGTACGCAAGAATGATTTCGTCGAGATTGCGTGCAGCAGGGTCGCCTTGATATGCCGCCAATATGTCTGTCTGAAGTTTATTGCGGATTGAAGGCAGGGTTGATATTAATTCCGCAACATATCCTTCTGCCTTCGTCTTATCTTCAACAACCTTTGCAATTGACCTGCATAAATTCTTTGATGCCAGTCCGAGATTATGTGAGATCGGATCGCCTTCATGATTCATATGCATTGGGAACATGGCCGCAAGTATCTTCCTGAAGCCCTCTTCTGCAAGCTCCCTCGTCCCATTGAAGTTTATTTTGTCCTGTGAGGTTATCGATTCAAGTTCTGAACATGTAACCTTCAATGCTTCGCCTATATTCATTCTTCTATTCTGAAAACATAGTCGTTGACAGGTAACGCTCTCCTGTATCCGGCAAAATCACTGCTATGTTCTTTCCGGCATTCTCTGGTCTCTTCGCAACTTCAATCGCCGCAAATGCAGCCGCTCCCGATGATATTCCGACAAGGAAACCTTCAATGCGTCCGATTAATTTTCCCGTTGCAAATGCATCCTCGTCATGAACAGTGATAATCTCATCGTAAATCCTCGTGTTCAGAACTTCAGGAATGAATCCCGGCCCTATTCCCTGAATCTTATGTGAACCCGAACGTCCCGCTGACAGAACTGGCGACCCGAAAGGCTCAACTGCAATCACTTTCACTTTGGGATTTCTCGACTTCAGATACTCGCCTGTACCCGTCAATGTTCCTCCTGTTCCAACGCCTGCAATGAAAATATCAACGAGTCCGTCTGTATCATTCCAGATTTCAGGGCCTGTAGTCTCCCGATGTATCTTAGGGTTAGAGGGATTCACGAACTGACCGGCTATGAAACTGTCAGGAATTTCTGATGCAAGCTCTGATGCCTTCTCGATTGCTCCTCTCATACCTTTGCTGCCTTCTGTCAGAACTAATTCTGCTCCGTATGCTTTCATGAGCTGCCTGCGTTCAACTGACATCGTTTCGGGCATTACGATTATGATTCTGTAGCCTCGTGCTGCCGCCACTGACGATAACCCTATACCTGTATTGCCGCTTGTGGGTTCAATGATTACACTGCCGGGCTTGAGGAGACCTGCTGCTTCTGCATCATCAATCATTGACTTTGCGATTCTGTCTTTAACGCTTCCTGCCGGATTGAAGTATTCGAGCTTGGCATAAATCTTCGCTTTCAGGTCGAAACGTTTCTCAATGTGTGAAAGTTCAAGCAATGGTGTGCGCCCTATGAGCTGGTCAATTGACGTGAAAATCTTTGACATCTTAATATATCTCTCCTTTGTATATGTGTGCATATGTGCCTGAATGAATCAGGTTACGGTTATGAAATGAAATTTGTACGTGAAAAATTAACGTGAAAGAATCAGAATGTGAAACAACAACAACAGCATAGTGCCTTCATGATGAGTGCATTTTTATGATTGACGCTATGCATTTACTGTTTCACCTCATATTTTGGATTTTTTTGACATGGGAATTATGCCACGAATTACACACTAAATCAATATGCAAAATTATGTGCTATAGTTGCATGAAAATTTTTTTCTCAGGAGGCTTTTAAATCTCAATGCTCAATGTTCTTCTCTCATATCTTCCCTACGCACTCATCACAACCTTCACACCTGGCCCAAATAATTTAATGTCGTTATATTCAGTGAGTACCGCAGGATGGTCTAAAGCCCGGAATGTCATTCTCGGAATATCCGCAGGCTTTTCGTGTCTCATTATCGCCGCTCTACTATTCTGTCATGAACTCTCCGTTTATGTTCCCGAACTCGTAAAATATCTTCGTTATGCCGGAGCTGCTTATATAATCTGGCTTGCATATCATATAGTGTTCAGTGTACAATCAGATTCAGATTCGCATCCGATAAGTTTCACGTCAGGTTTCATTCTTGCGGTCTCAAACGTGAAGGTCATTCTCTATCTCATCACGATATTCACGGCGTACATCATTCCATCAGAGGCAGGTCTCTATGACATGATTCTTCATGCGGCATTCATCTTAACTATTAGCGCGGTGAGCTGGTGCATGTGGGGTGCAATAGGTGGCATTCTTCAGAGGTTTCTGAAGAGATATTACAGGCCGTTCAATATATCTATGGGCATTATATTATTATGGTGTGCATATCAGATATTGAAATAATTACGGAGGTGTTTATGTATGCATGATTTTCTTAATCAGGTCGAGGAAATTTTTCAGTTTCTTGTTCAGTCTGGGATTTTGCTTCTTGAGTTTGCAGGGGTATGCACGATTCTCTTCACTACAGTAAAAAGCATATGGGCATGTGTTAAGCGTGATAGTCAGGTCAGGCTCATTCTCGCTAAGGGTATTGCTCTCGCACTTGAATTCAAACTCGGCGGCGAGGTTCTGAGAACTGTAATCGTTCGTGAATGGTCAGAACTTGCAATACTTGGAGCAGTTATCCTTCTCAGAGGAGCATTGACTTTCCTGATTCACTGGGAGATAAAGACGGAAGAAGCACATCTTCAGTGAAAAACAATGTGAGGCTGATAGAAAAAAATCTACCGGCCTCTTTTTTATACTTATTCAGCTTTTGCGTTCAATGCATCGTCCCAGCGTTTAAGCTCATCAGTCATGAACTCATCAAGAACAGGAAGAACCTCTCGCTCTATTTCATCTGGTATTCCGTACATGCCCTGTGCAATTGAACCTGCAATTGCCGCAATTGTATCTGAATCTCCTCCGATTGATACTGCCTTGCGTATAACATCCTCGAAATCATTTCCCTCAAGGAACGCAATTATTGCCTCTGGTACGCTCCCCTGACACGTTGCATTAAAATCATAGTCAGGTCGAATCTCATCGAGTGTTCTATTCAAATCATAGCCGTATCTGATTGAGATATAGCTTTTTATGTCTGCCTTTGATTTTCCTGTTCTGGCCAGGAAAATTGCCGCCGCTGTAGCCTGTGCACCTTTGATGCCTTCAGGGTGATTGTGTGATGGTCTTGCACTTGCCGCCGCGAATCTTTCAACTGTCTCCAGGTCATCGAAGTACCATGCAACTGGTGAAACTCTCATTGCTGAACCATTGCCGAAGCTACCATATGGCTGGGGGTCTCTTGAGCCTAACCATTTTACGAATTTAAAGCCATAACCTACGCGTGGATATTTGTGTCCGAACTTCAGCATTGATTCTCTCACTGCGTCTTCAAATTCTGATTCGTTAATTTCATTGCCCTTCTTCCATTTCATTAATGCATGAGCAATTGCCATTGTCATAACTGAATCATCAGTGAAGCGTGAACGTTCTGATATGAGAGGAAATTCCGTAGACTTGATGTTATTGCGCTTGAACTCATAAGGACTGCCGATTATGTCTCCTGCTAATGCACCTAAAAGCATTTCTTCTTTACTCCCTTGCTTTGTATTTTGTGAAAGTATATCAGAGAGCACAAAAAAATTAGAGGCTGTGATTCTCACACACCCCCTAATTCATTATGTTCAAATTTACGCGTTACGTTTCTTTTTCCGCATCATGAACATCACGAGAGCAAATGCATTCATGAATGACATTCCTGAATCGCATCCTCCTCCGCCGGAACTCCCTCCTACTTTCCTATCGCCTGATTCTGGTGTTGGTGTAGGTTCAGGTGTAGGAGTAGGTGTTGGAGTGGGAGTAGGTGTAGGTTCAGGTGTAGGTTCAGGTTCAGGTTCGAGTTTAGGTGCAGCGTCAGGATTTACACTTATTCCATTCTCAATGTTTCCCGTTATCATCTCGCGCCCTGATACTCCCCATTTCAGTAACGGCATGATTAATTCACGCTGATCATCAAGAGGTGCATATTCTGTCGTGAATTCTCCTTCATCTGTAATTATGAGCGTCTGCCTCGTCCGATCGTTATATTCAGGCCATGTTACAGAACTAGATGAAGGGTTACCTGTCCTGATGAAATTTGCAATTAACGGGTTAAACCTGCGTCTCAGATTTTCATTCGGGATAAGCGTTATCGGATGAAAATCGTTATTCAGAAAGTACGGCACTTCTGAACAATGGCATGCATCAAGTCCGTCAACCAGACCTTGCTGTACTGGGTATTCCCAGTAGTACATGAATGTCTTTCCTGAATGCGATTCTGCCTGAGCTATTGCCGGGCCTCTGAACAGCAAATCATTGAAGAACTCCGCGTAATCTTCTGAAACCAGATATGCGAAATCATAAATCAATTCGGCATCATCTGAACTGTAACGTTCTATTGCCTCCTGAGTCAGCAGGAACGAATACGGCACAAACTGATCAAAACTCTCTTTTCCCATTGCCATTTTCCAATAGTTAAGCTCATCTGCATTTGAACCTATTATCATGTCAAAGTTACCGGAGTTCTCTTCAAATGCATCGTAAATATCAGTCGATAATATCCGGCCGTCTAATATCGGAAAGTTCGAGTATGGTACGAGGGCATCAATTGCATCATTGAGTTCATCAACAGTCAGTGAATTCAATCCGTTCATGTCTGTCTTGCCGGTATACTCAAGCAATTTCTCAGTGAGTTTCTGTGCGTCAGCTTTTCGTGTCGTCTGTGAAACTGCTCCGCTCTCCAGTATTACCTTCTGGAAGAGTTCCTTGCTCTCAGGCATCGTCATAAGCAGTGAGATTGAACCTGCTCCTGCCGACTGTCCCATTACCGTTATGTTCTTAGTGTCTCCTCCGAACGCTGAGATGTTCGCCTTAATCCATCGAAGTGCCTGCATCATATCGAGCAGTCCTAAGTTCGTACTGTCTGGATAACTTGCTCCGCCTCTGACATTCGAGAAGTCAATGAAGCCCATTATGCCGAGCCTGTATGCTATTGAGACAAATATTATGTCCGGGTTATCCTTCACGAAATTTGCGCCGTCATAATATGAGTTCGATGTTGCTCCTGAATCATATGCGCCTCCGAATATCCACACGACTACGGGACGTGATGATGTCCTGTCTGCACCCGATGACCAGACGTTGAGATACAGACAATCTTCGGAAGTTCTGAAGTAAGAGTCAGGATTTGCAAGAGATTTCTGCTGTAACGGTATGTATCCGAATTCATCTGCCTCGTACAATCTTTCACTGTCATCTGGTGCTTCAGGTGCCTTCCACCTACGACTGCCTACAGGTGCCTTCGCGAATGGAATTCCCTTCCATGAGATTATGCCGTCCTCTGTTACTCCTGAGAATAATCCGTTGTCCGTCATTACGACGTTCTTTAGACTTTCTGATACTGCTATAGACCTTAGCTTCAGTGAGTCTATTCCTGTGTCGTATTCATAGCTTGCTATTGATGGTGCTGAGGCAAATGTTGCTGTACCCTTGTCGAATGATAAAAGGTTCAGGAGCGTTCCGTCTGATGCATATCCCTTTACGCTGTCAGGAATGACATTCGCATAATCCGATATGTCATTGAACGTTACTGCGTTGCCTGACTGAGTGAAAGAGGCCAGGCTCTTTATAACTCCTGAACGAGTTATGTTATTATTACCTTTAAGCGATAATTCTGCAAGACTTAGTTGCTTTGTGAAATCAATATCAGTCAGAAGATTATTATCTGCTCTCAGTGAATGAAGACTGACATTGTCCGTGAGATTCAAGTTCGTCAGCTTGTTATTCCAGCACCATAGACGCGATAAATTGTTCAGGTTCGATGTGTTCAGTGATGAAATTGCGTTTTCTGAACATACCAGCGTTTCAAGTTTTGTGTTCTTACTTACGTTCAGGAACTCAAGATTATTTTTGTCGCAGTAAAGCGTCTTCAATGACGTGAAATTATCTATGCCCTGAAGAGAGCTTACTCCTGTTCCTGATACGTTAATCATGTCAACAAGTGCAAGTTCTGCATCACTAAGCATTCCGTCATTGTTAGTGTCGTGCTGTTTGATTGAATTCCTGAATATTTCATCCGGGAAGTTCAGTGCGTTTATACTAACTTCTGCATATGACGAAGAAATTAACAGAGCATAAATGAATGTGAATGCTAAAAATTTTTTCATGTTTTAATCTTCTCCTGCCTTGAATAACTTTAAGACCATAGGCCATATCGCCATTATGAATAATGCAATAATGAATCTCTCAGCTAACTTCGCTGGTTCTTTCCCGATGAATGACAGCCACACTCTTATCCCATGATCCATAAATGCAATAGGAACAAGTCCTATCACTGCAAGAATGCCTGACTTCATCGTAAATCTTTCTGCCTTGAAGTTTATATATCTCTTCTCGATGTATCTTCCGAGAATCATTCCTGCTAACATTCCGAATGCCCCTATGCTGCTGAGTATCATGCTATTCGGATCTACGATAAGTTTTCCGTCAGCGTAATCCATTGGATACGGCTTCAGTGCTATGTATGCTCCTGACAGTGCAATGATTATCAGACCAGCAAGAAGAATCATATTCTCGCGTTCAGGACGTGCATAGATGTAACCTGTTATTTTTGAGCCCAGCCAGAGTGAAAGCAGACCTAAAATAGTTCCTACGATGACATCCTGAGGAGTATGAACTCCGAAATAATTCCGTGATAATGCAGTGATAATTATTCCCAGAATACACACCCACATGATTAATGGTGCTTTCTTTCTGGTGAGAACAGCTATGCCTCCGTATACTGGTGATGCTCCCATTGTGTGCCCGCTTGGGAATGAATATCCTCCTGCCTTCTTTAGCGAATCGCCGTAAGGAATCACTCTTGCATCTCTTATCCACGGACGATATACGCAGAACGTGAGTTTAACTATACCGTTGATGACAAAACTTAATGAACAGGCCATGATGATAAACAGACCATCACGTTTATTCACTGCCCAGTAAATGAATACTGGAATTAAAAGCAATGGGCCTACAGCGAAATTTGATAACCACAAAAGGAACGGAGAAAGAACATTATCGGTTGCGTTCCTGAAATCCTGAAGCCAGAGTAAATATGTTATGTCCATTGTACTATTTCGCCTTCGTTTTCTTTGCTGATTTTTCTGTTTTTGCTGATTGTTCTGATTTCTTCATGAGTGATTCAAGTTCACGGATTAACGGCTGAATCCTCTTGTCATTCGCCGGTGTCTGAAGTGCATCATAGGCAGGCATAGTTTTTCCCCAGTACTCAGTGTTGCGCTTCACACTCACGCTGATTACTGCACCCTGAAGCGATAATCCTGCGAATAACCCTTTTGCGATTGAGTAGCTGTATATCGATGCCTTAACCTGTGCATCAGTTGCCGCCTCTGCACGTCTTCCAACAGGCCCGGCCGCAATTCCTATATCTGCTCCGAGTTCCGTCTGACTCCTTACGAACGCCTCAACACCCTGCTTATTGATGACCGCAAGCAGTAATGAAACGCTCTGCGCTCCAATCTGAAAGCCGAATGAAGCTCCTCCTATGTTATAGAAACTTGGCCCGTACCATTTCCCTTTATCGTGTACCAGAATTAGACCTTCGCCGTATTGACCGCCGAGAATGAATCCTGCCTTCACCATTGAGGGAATGATTGCGACTGCGTATGCTCCTCTCACCGTATCTGCCATACCCGAAACATCATCCTGCGCTGTTATCTCGTCTAACATTGAGAGTGAGTTCGTGATGATTCGTTCCGCTGATGTTGCCGCAAATGATACGTTTGATACTAAACCGACAATTACCAGTGCTAAAATAATTTTCTTCATGATATATCCTCCTATTGAATTATAGTTAGTCTTCCCTGCCCGCCGATGTTTTCATACACTTCCGGAATTTCACTCAGTTTCCTTATGTAGCGTCCTAAAACATCAGAAGCAACTGCATAATTTGCTTCTATAATTTTTGTTCCTTTGAACATATGACCGTCTCCATGTTCAATCAGTACATAGTTCAGTGAAACAACCTTATAGATTCTATCAGGGTCAATTACTTCACCGTTTACTTTTACGTCTTTTACCCTCCTTTCTCCTTCCATGCTTGAGAACATGCTGGTCTTGTCCATTTTTACAGGCGTGGGAATTCTCGTGTCTATCGTGTATGTCAGTCCTGATGCATGAAGTAATCCTCCGTTTCTCTGAGGTGCTAAACGTGCTCCTACTTCAAGTTCATCAAGGATAACCTGACCTGATACTTCGACCATGTACACAGTGTTTCCGAATGGCAGTACCGAAAGTACATCATTGAACGTAATCTCTCCTGTCATGATGTTCGTCCGAATTCCTCCCGCATTTATCAGCGAAATATCGGCTTTACCGGTCTTCGTCATTGAGGCTGAATCAAGAAGAGCATCTGTAACGAGGTCGCATAAATTCGTCTCCGCATCTCTGAGTAACCATGTGCCTTCATCATCCATAGCTCTCAAATCAAAATTCGTATGTCCCTGATGTGCCTTCAATGTATCCTCGAAACGTCCTTTTATCTTCTGGATTGCTATATCTACTTCTTCATCTTTTCCGTTCGATGAATCAATTAGCTTCGATGATATTTTTCCGTCTGCCGCAATCGTAACCTGTCCGATATGTGCTAATTTCGTTCCTGACTGAGTGATGATAACTTCTTTTCCGTCAGCATTCTTGATTTTCATCTCAGGAGTAACTTCGTGTGAATGTCCGTCAATGAATACATCAATGCCTCTTGTACGTGCTGCGATGAACGGTGCACTCCATACTTCGGTTACGTCTTCATATTCGCCGAGATGACCCACAACGATAACATAATCTACTCCCTTTGCGCGAACCTCATCGACTGCCTTCTGAATATCCGCAATCAGTTTCTCGCCGGTTAAATCTCCGTCAAACGTGTAAATGTATTTCTCTCTATTCTTATCCATGAAGTATGAAGGTGTTGACTTCGATATAGTTTCAGGTGTTGTTGCTCCGATATAGGCAATCTTAGTGTCTCCGTATGTGAGTATCTTATAGGGATTGAAGACTGGTTTATCATCTGCGACTGTCTTGAAATTGCACGAAATGAGTCCGCACGATAGATTCTTATTGAAGTTCTCCGTCATTCCAATTGAATAATCGAAATCGTGATTGCCAGGCACCACTATATCATAGCCGATTTCGTTCATGATTTCGACTATATAGCGTCCCTGCGCAATCATTCCTATTGTTGCTCCCTGCGCAAAGTCTCCTGCGTCTACTGTCGTTACATACGGAGTGAGTTCCCTCATTTCGTTTCTGTAGAGTGCGAAGCCCGCATATCCGATATGATCTTCAACTCCGCAGTGAACATCATTAGTGAACACAATAATAATATCCTTGTCTGGTGCTGCTCCATATGACGGAACAACGAACAATGCCAGCAGTAATGATACTGCCAATAACTTACGTAACAAATAAATCATTCCTTTCTTAGTCGTCATAGATAAGATACTTCCTGCGTGTTTCCTTGAACTCGTTTATATCTTTCACCCATGATGCTTTGATTTCATCTTCAGTCCTTCCGCTTTGTATCATTTTCCTCACTCTGTCCGTCCCGAACAGCAAATCTATCCAGTAACGTCCGCGTGTTGAACGACCAAAGAAGTTGTTCTGTCCTATTGCTTTGTATGCATCGATTAAGTAACTCAGGTTTATTCTTCCAGTCTGCAATGCCTCTGTCGATAATTGCCTCAAATCTCGTCCATAGCACTCCTGATTCATAAACTGAGGATCTTTCGCTCCTGTCATGCTCTTCGGTATGAACTTGAACTCATAGCTTCTCTCACCCTTCAGTAACGGTGAACCATACATCTCAAACGGATATTCTGTTCCTCGTGCCACAGACACAAGGGTATTCTCGAAGTAACATAGTGATGCATAAAGATACACTGCTCGCATTGATTTTATGTTGGGAGATGGTCTGCTGTTCAGTCTGAATTTCATTGAGTGCGAATAATTCTTACACGGTATCACATGAAGTTTGCATTTCCGTCCGCCTCTAAGCCAGCCTTCTCCGTTCATCATCATTGCCATTTCTCCAAGCGTCAGGCCATGTACTACTGGTATTCTCAATGCTCCTACGTTCGACCTGTACCTGTTCTCAAGTAATGGGCCGTCTACATAATATCCGTTAGGGTTCGGACGGTCTAATATGATTACGGTCTTGTTCTGTTCTGCGCAGACATTCATCAGGCGCATCATCGTTACATAGTACGTGTAGAATCTAAGTCCTATATCCTGTATGTCTACGAGTACTATATCGAATTCCTTCACTGCCTTCCCTAATGCATAATCTGCGTCCACTCCGTAAAGCGATATTGTCTTCACTCCTGTACGGCTGTCCGTTCCGTCTGACACTACTGCTCCTGCATCATAATCTCCTCTGAAACCATGTTCGGGAGTTAATACGCATGATATTTTTACTCCGCGTTCAAGAAGTGCATCAAGTATGTGTTCACCTGTTGGTTGTTCTGGAAGTGCTTCATCATCTATCTGTTCAGAGTAGGGCGTTAATGTTCCTGACATGTTCGTAAATATCGCTGTCCTTTTACCCTCTGTCATCGGAAGATATGAATCGAAATCATTATTGCCGGGCAATATCTCTGCATTCAATTGTGCGCACATTAGTAAAAGAATGCCCGCAGTCAAAAATAACCGCGAGCGTCCCAATATATGAAAGGATTTCATTGTCATTGTCCTCTACTTGTTAAGTACTACTATCGTTTCAACATCTGAGTCATATGATGCTGTGAAATCCATTGTAGTTTTGCGTTCGTCTAATATCGTGAACGCTGAACATATCATATCAATTCGTCCGTCATTGAGTGCAATCGGAAGTACCTCAAATGTATAGTCGGCTACTATCAATGTTCTGTCTAACTTCTTCGCTATTGCCGCACACAGCTCTATATCAATCCCTACGAAACCCTGTGCCGTCTTTATATCGTATGGTGGGAATGCCGCATCACATCCTACCCAGAGATAACCATTCTTTGCGCCTATGTTGTAATCTATCGCCTCAGGGTCAGCGTAATCTGTTCTGTATTTCGCGATGATTGATGAAATTGTGCCGTCTGCTTTGAGTTCAGAAAGTGCCTTATCGACTTCTGCCTTCAATGGATTACCCTTCTTGAATGCTATTCCGTATTCTTCCGTCTTCAATCCGTCTGGGAGTATCTTTATTGCCTTATCTTCCTTCGCGAAGTACGTTGCTGGAGATAAATCCATAACTGCGGCATCAATCTTCCCTTCTTTGAGTGCATCGATTAGACTGGCTAATGTCTCATATTCTGAAACGTTTTCTGTCTTTCCATCAAGAAATTCACGTATCGTAATCTCTGTTGATGATCCTGATTGCAGTCCTATCTTTGCGGTCTTGAGGTCTTCAAGTTTCTCAACGCCTGCCCAGCATATTGAAGCTGAAGCGATGACGAGCATTAGTGCTAATAATTTTTTCATCATGATTAAATTCCTCCTTCGTAAATTAGTAGCGTCTTCTTTCTCTTTCTCTTTCTCGTCTGGCATCTTCTTTGATACCTTCCTTGACGAGCTCTCCGATTATCTCTGCGATGAGTTCATCTTCTCTGCGCTTTTCCTCGCGTCTCTCATAATCTCGGCGTTCTCGTTCATAGCGTTCCCAATCTCTGCGTTCAAGTTCTCTGCGGTAAGCCCGTTCACGTTCCCAATCTCTGCGCTCACGTTCTCTTTCATAACGTTCTCTTTCACGGCGTTCTGCATCACGGCGTTCTCTTTCACGGCGTTCTGCATCTCGACGCTCCCTTTCACGGCGTTCTGCATCCCGGCGTTCTCTTTCACGACGTTCTGCATCCCGGCGTTCTCTTTCACGACGTTCTGCATCTCGGCGTTCCCTTTCACGCTGCGCACGTTCCCTTTCCCATCGAAGATGATCCGATCTCTCACGTTCACGTTCTCGTCGCTCACGTTCTTGCTCAAATCTCGATTGCGACATTTGTAATGCTGCTCTTGAGGGTCTGACTTCAAACGCTGGTGAAATGATACATACGAGGATTAATGCTGCTAATAATTTTTTGCATTTCAATTTAATCTGACCTCCTTTGATTCTTTATTATACGGTTATCTACAACTCCTGTCCCAATCTCTGACGTTCCACTAGTGAAGCGAATATTCCTTTGCGTTGTATGAGTTCGTCATAGCTTCCTTCTTCTGCTATATGTCCTCCGTCAATCACAAGTATTCTTTTGCAGTTCCTCACAGTTGAAAGTCTGTGTGCTATCACAATCCTTGTGCATTTCAGGTGCTCCAGTGAATCAGATACTGACTTCTGTGTGATATTATCCAGTGCACTTGTCGCTTCATCGAACATCAGTATTTTCGGCTTCGATGCTATTGCACGTGCTATCACTATCCTCTGAACCTGTCCTCCTGAAAGTGTTCCGGCTCCTTCACTTATCATCGTATTCATCCTCATTGGCATTTTTCTAATATCTTCCGCTACTCCCGCTGTCTCTGCTGCCTTCCATGCTTCTGCTTCATTCAGTTCGGGTGCAGTTATCGTTATGTTCGAGTATATGCTTCCGGGAAATAACTTGCTGTTCTGCATTACACTTCCGATATTCCTGCGTAAGGCTTTGATATTCAGATTTTTCATGTCATTCCCATCATAATATATTACTCCCTTCTCCGGCTGACCGAACCCAAGAAGCAAACGCATCAGTGTAGTCTTTCCGCTTCCGCTTTTTCCCACTATTGCAACATATTCACCTGGTCTTATCTTGAACGAAATATTATCCAGCACTAACGGTGATGTGGGCATATACCTGAATGAAAGACCGCAGACTTCTACCCCTCCTCTCAGCTTCAATGAAGTATCTGAGGCTATATTCTCTGGTACTGCTTCAAGTATTGGACGTATCAGCTCTACTATTGGACTTATCGAGGCCATCGACATCACTGAATTGCAAAGTGCAATGAATGCCGCTGAAAGCACCCCGTAAACTGTAATGAAGGCCATGTAGTTATTGACACTTAAACCTGAATCATATGCACATATATATATTACGACCACTCCTATTGAAGTTATTGCAGGCTGAAATACCGGAAACAGTTTCACGAATAACGGAGGATTATATGTCAGGTTTGCATCTTCCTTGTAGCATGAGGCCCATTGTGCGAATGCCCGTCGTTCTGCTCCCGCTAATTTGATTTTATGAAGCCCGTTTATGAACTCGTAGATTATTCCCTGTTCCTTCCCTTGAATCTCCAGTGATTTCTTCAATATATCTGACCTTACTTTTGCCGCTGTCAGTGAGAATACAAGCATGGCCATCATAATGCAGAGGGCAGGAATAACAAGTCTATGCGAGAATTCAAATATTTCAATCAGGTATATCAGGCTCATCAAAGCCGTAAGTCCTGTTGAAAATATCACGTTCATTGCGAATGTGCATAACATATTCATTGCCGTTGCTGCGTGTGCCAGTTCACCCGATGAAAATTTCCTGAAGAATTCAACAGGAAGATTTATCAGCCTCATCATTACTGCTGCTCCTACTGATACATCTGACTTCACCTGAATTCTTGAGAGTGCTAAATCCCTCACTGCCTGAAGTATTATCCCTGAAAGCCCGGCACTTATCATGAAGACTATCATAACTAAAAGAGGCTGTACGTTCTTCGAGAAGATCACATGAGAAAAAATTATGCGCGTCATAAAGGGGGCTATCATCGCAACCAGTGTCATTACGAGCGTGATTAAGGCTATATATACGATGTCATAAAGAGATAAGCTCTTTATTATGTAATTGAATAAATCCCTTACTGTTAATTTTCCTGCTGGAAATGGTCTGTAGAAACATTCAGCGTAGGGATTCAAATTTTTCTGAGTGCGTGAATTTATCCGTATTGTCTTCCCTGAGGCATAATCCTTATAGTAATAGGCATTGCGTCTCGGTATCAGTGCCGCATAATTTCCGTCTGTCGTTGTTGCAAGATAAACTCCGAATGCATCTTTGTACCAGCCTTCTTTGAGTTCAACTGTACGATGCATGAGCAATCCTGAATTCAGAATGTCATCGTCAGCATTAATTTCAACGTCATAGAACTTTGCAATCTCCTGAAGTGCATCCTTTGCACCTTCCGTTACTTTCTTGCCTGTCAGAACTTCAGCAATTTCAATAAACGCATTCGAGAATGTTTCTTCATCTGCGCTTATCCTTTCACGTAACTGTTCGTCAAACCATCCTGACATTATGTGTACTCCTCATTCATTCGTTCGTTATCAGTTCAGCGTAATATTTACATTTCTGCATTAATTCGCTGTGTGTTCCTCTATCTAAAATTTTTCCGTCATTCATCACAATAATTTCATCGCAGTCCCTTATTATTGAAAGCCTGTGAGATATTATGATTCTGGTTATTCCTCTGTTCGCAATCGACTTCATCAATTCATATTCTGTCTTTGAGTCCAATGCGCTGGTTGCCTCATCGAGAATTATTATTGTAGGGTCTTGTGCGAGCACTCTGGCAATCTCTATTCTCTGATTCTGACCACCTGAGAAATTTCTTCCTCCTTCTGAGACTATTGAAGCATAATCGCCTTCCCTGTGAATTACCTCGTCATGAATCATTGCATCACGAGCCGCAAGAATTACCTCGAAGTCCTCAATTGATTTATCCCAGAGCCTGATATTATTCGCAACTGTATCTTCAAAGAGCATTATGTTCTGATCAACGCAAGCTACAGAGCCGGTGAAAATACTGCGGTTAATCTGGCTGATTTTCTTTCCGTCAAAGAGTATTTCACCTTCCCACACGGGATACAGGCCAGTGATTAGCTTAGCAACTGTTGATTTTCCGCAGCCAGACGCACCTACAATTGCGACACTTTTACCAGATTCAACTCTTAGTGAAAAATTCTCAAGGAGAGGTTTACTCAGCGTGTTATAACCGAACGTTACGTTTTTCATTTCAACGAGACCTGATAACTTGTCCATCTCTTCATCAGGAGAAATAGACTCCTCGATATTCACATCAGGGGGATACATGAATACATCCTGAATTCTTTCCATGTTCGTGCGCATTTCCTGAAGCTGCTGACCCGCTAGTACGAGCTGTTGTGCTGGAGCCTGAAACGCGGTTAAGTAGCCAGTGAAAGCGGATATAAGTCCGATAGTCCATTCACCATTGATGACGAGCCTGACACCCAGAAATAATATTATGTTTGAGGCTAGCATTGAGAGCAGCAAGGGAATTTGTCCTAAAATGCTGTTGAGCTTTGCAAATTTCACCGTCTGTATATTAGCATTGGCCTGAAAACCTGACCATCTCATGAAGAAGCCCTGTTCTGCTCCTGATGACTTTATGGTCTCAATCATCTCTATGCCCTGAACCGTAGTTCCCGCTAAATTAGCCATGTCCTTCATCTGAACACGGGTTATGTTCACACGTTTCTTCGATATGTAATTAGCGGCAAAGATACTCAGAATAACAGATACGATACCTGTGCAAGCAAGGAAAGGATTGTAATTCATCATGATGCACAGATTGAAAAGCATACTGATAGTATCAAGCAGCAAGGGGGTGAAAATATTTATGAGAATGTCAGCTATTTTCTGATTCGATGCGTAACG
Source organism: uncultured Synergistales bacterium (assembly GCA_905235735.1). Taxonomy (GTDB): domain Bacteria; phylum Synergistota; class Synergistia; order Synergistales; family Aminobacteriaceae; genus JAFUXM01. The sequence goes on along the minus strand of CAJOMU010000025.1, from coordinate 4,116 downwards.
CTGTACTATGTCTCCTGCCATTCTCTGCTCGAAGAAAGACAGAGGCAGACTCAGGATATGACAGAGAAATTTGGAGTTAGCAATAATTGCCGTCTTCCCCTGTAATTTCAGGAGATAGACGGACTTAATGGAAAGGGAAATTATCTGAAAGGCTGTGAGAATGGAGAAGAGAAGAAAAAAGTCTAAAGACCATACAGAAAATTTCCTAGTCAGAAGATCATCGACGAAGTATCGGGAAAACGCAGGAGTAATCATACCTATGAGCGAAGCAATTAATGCCGTTAGAGTTACAAGAATTACCGCAGGAGCTGTACCTTTCAGTCTTTCACGTGCAAACTTCAGAATCGATTTAGGCCGTCCTCCTGGCTCAAAATCTTCTTCAAGCTCAAACAGCATACATATCCCTGAATACGAACTATCGAACTCCTCAAAAGTTATTACAACTTCTCCGTTAGCTGGATCATTGATGTAAACCTTATTGCCTCTGAAGCCGTCTACAACAACGAAGTGATTGAAATTCCAGAAAACTATACACGGGAATGTTCCTTTATTCCTGAATATATCTGCTGAACACTGAAACGCTCTTGGCTTCAGCTTATACTTCTTTGCTACCAGATATATATTACTTAGATTTGAGCCGTCTCTCGAAACTCCGCATTCCTTCCTCAATTGCTCAAGGGGAATCCACCTGCCGAAATACGCTAACACCATACACAGTGCTGCAGCTCCGCATTCGAGTGCCTCAAGCTGCATCACTACAGGAACTTTCACAACACCTTTTTCTACTGAATGTTTAATTTTCATATCCGTAAACATCATTGCATTACTTCAGGAGAAATGATACAGGCCGAATGATTTCGTGATTCTGAGTTTCAATTTCCCCTGTGAAAATCCAGAATATAAAGCCTGCAAGCACAATTATTATTGCCGACAATACAAACCATGCCCCTGAAGACGTAACGCGTATATAGTTGTCAAGCTGCTCAGGAGATTTTATTTTTACGTCTATATGGCCTGACATAAACTTTTTCCTCCCTGTCATCTTCCTGATTACCCCTGACATGTTGACGCGAACGTTCCGACCAGCTATAGCCCTTCATGTAGTCCCCGTGATAATCCATCAGTGCGTTTGATTCACCTTTGAGGAATCTGTACATGTCGCAGTCAATCAAATCGGTGTTAATAGAGATGTAGTTGACGGACTTTCGGATAAGATTAGTTATCCCGAACTGGTCGAGAGTGGACTTCAAAGAGGTGAGTACGACATGGAAATATCCAAGAAGGATTTCGTCGTATTCCCTACCGCCGAAGAGCATAGAACACGCTTCCCTTGTAGTCAAACCAACGCCGCGATTATCGACGAGGATTGCGAGAAGTTCCTTTGACTTGTTGCGTTTGAACATCAGCTTTTTGCCCTGATAATAGGCATTGAAGCCTCCGAAGGTCTTGACTACAATCTTGACGGGTCTCAGTGGCGCAGGATAGAAATTGATGAGGTAATCCATCTCTCTTGAGACGACATCAGGTTTGACGGGCTTCATGATGTATGCATCAGCGTGGACGGAGAAAGCATCGGACATTGAGGCTTTTGTTTTCGACATGAAGAGAATGTGAGTGTTTCTGTTTCTTTCCTTCATTCTCAAGGCAAGATCTTTAGCAGTAATCTTGTCTTTATTATCCGGCTCTAAGAAAGCCGCATCGAAGTCTCTGTCATTCACGATTTTCAAAGCGTCATCGAGATTGTCAGCGACAGTAACAAATGCACTAGGCTCAAAATCTTTGATGGCCTTCACTAATTGTTCAAGATTTTTTTTATCATGATCTACTACGAGAATATCCATGAATTTACCTTGTATCTCCTTTACATTGTGTTTTGTTTATTACAATTTTACAATTGGAGAAAGGAAATATCAACAGTCTATGAAATATGTCTCTAACAAAAACCACCGCCCCCAAAACTAGGAGCGGCGGTATTACAGAGAGAAAATTGAAGAAATTTTTTGTGTGTACATGCATTATAATCTAAAAGATTTAAAAAAGACCAGCAAAATATACTAATTCTGACAAGGCAAAGGAGACAACATGAAAAAAATCGATATGGAAGCTCTGAATAGATACCTTACGAATCGGTTCACGAGACGCATAACGAATCAAGAACCCGAAGAATCATATTCAGATACGTGGCAGTTATGGCTTGAATCGGAATCGCCCTGTGAAATTCTGAATACGCATATAATTCCGAAGAGGCCGGTAGAATTTTCGCAGCCAGAGGAAGTGAAGATAAATATAGAAGACACGTTTGCGGGAAGAATCCCTGTCGTGATTCTGGGAAATGATTCTGACTTTGAGAACTTCATAGTGAATGCGGCATGCAAAGGCGAAAGACCTGATGACATTTCGCAGATGGGAGCATCATTCATGTACGGAAAGAAGATTCAGATGCTGGTGCTCTCAAAGAAATTTTACAGCGGCACACCTTCAGAACTGGTTCATCTTTCACGAGAGGACTGGAGGAACAGGTCAATGATACTCAGGCTTGAACATGAGACAGTGCATTACTACACGAAAAAATTTTTTGGCACGGCGACCAACAACATACATGATGAACTCATGGCAGACTTTTTCGGAATGAGGAAGGCACTCGGACATTATGACGCAGATCTCTTCTGTTACTTCATGGGAATAGACGGCTCACATGAAGGAAGACTGAGCTTATATACATCTGAAATGAGCGAAGACGTGAAGCAAGAAATAGCAGATATAGCGCGAAGATGTTCAATATTTCTTGAGAGGAAACAGGAAGAAATTGCCGAAGTTCCATCAGGAATTGATTATTTATGTGAAATAGGTATTGGCGGAATGCTTGAACATAGTGTATAATATTCAAGGTTCAACAAACAAGGGAAAATCAAGGTGAGGTGATTATAATGTCTCCAAGACGTAAAAACGTAGAATTGGATAACGTACTATCGAACGAGTTATCAGAAGCAGAGATGTCGATGATAAGCGGCGGAATAGGGCGATGCAGGGCGAAGTGTCCAGTACCTGGCTGTAATTTCGAGTCATCAATGATGACAGAGCTGAACGCCCACATGAAGCAGGCACATCCAGAACGGTGCTAAATAATTTGAGCAATTCAATCCTCTTAGCGTAAAGTTCTTGGGTAGAAGAAATTGTACATCAAGAAGAAGTAAGCTAACAGGAAAATCAACAGGTAACTTCGCAGAGGATAAAAACTTTGCGAGGTTTCTTTTTTTGTGCGACGATATGCGACGATATTCAAAAAGAGCCGAAGATATAAAACATCTCCGACTCTTTTAAATATGTTCGATAAGATTCTGGTCGGGACGAGAGGATTCGAACCTCCGGCCTCATGGACCCGAACCATGCGCGCTCGCCAGACTGCGCTACGTCCCGTAAAACGTCAGAATTCTATCATGTGAAAAGTTATGCGTCAAACCTTCAGCTCTTCACCTTCCGTTGATGCAACCACAGCACATACTGCTGTATCACCCATTACGTTTACGCATGTACGTGCCGCATCAAGAACTACATCAATGCCAGCGAGCAATGCAATTCCTTCAATGGGAAGTCCTACGCTCGTTAGAACTAGTGTGAGCATGATCAGACCTGCACCTGGAACTCCCGCTGTACCGATTGAAGCAAGGGTAGCAGTAATCACTATGCCGAGCTGCATCTGAAGTGTCAAAGGAACATTGAAAGCCTGTGCAACGAATAACGCACATACTCCCTGATACAATGCAGTGCCGTCCATGTTGATTGTCGCCCCCAATGGAAGAACAAATGAACTCACTCCTTCAGATACGCCTAAATTATCGCGGACGTTCGAGAGAGTAACAGGAAGTGAACCTGAACTTGAACGCGTAACGAATGCCGTTATTGCAGCTTCACGAATGCCCCTGAAGTACCACATAGGAGATCTCTTGCAGAACATTCCGACCATCGTTGAATAGATGAGTATCGCATGAACTGCACAGCCAATTTGACATACTCCCCATAGCTAAAGCTAGGGGATTCTGGCATCTACAAACCTGCCATATTACTATGGTCTTACTAGCTCTCCTCCACAATGGTTGATGCCCCAACCATCTTTTA
>CAJOMU010000024.1 GCA_905235735.1 uncultured Synergistales bacterium | reverse complement strand
ATCGTTACTGCGGGTTTATCTCCTCCAAGCTCTACTGTCTTACGGATAAGCGTTGATGCTATTCCTGTATCCATTAAGACGCGTCCGAACCATGCACCCCAGCAGACATTTACCAATGTTGTCCGCCAGCCTTCGGGAGCTGACTGATATATTCCGTTGAGTATCTGAACAAGCGTTCTTCCAGTGCCTTCACCGAACATTAAGACGGGGTTAGCAGCAAGAAATTCCTTAGAGACAAAGAGAGTTCCGAACAAAGGCAGAACTGTCCACAGAATCGTGATGACTAAGAAGCCTATCATCAGATTAAAACCTTTTATGCAGTACCATGCGAGTGCGAAGAATGTTAAAAGAAGAATGACACCTATGGCGTAATCCATTGAGTAAAGTCTCCCTTCCGAAATTTATTTTAATTTTTGGGTAGTTTTATTTTACGTGTAACTTTTGCTTTTGCGAATCAGAAATTTTTGCGACTTAGTTTTTTTGACAGCATTACACAAAATCATTAAAATCTTAAAATCCATAAAAATTTATTTGAAAGGAAGAATACTCTCATGAAGAAAATTCTTTTTGCTTTTACTCTTTCTGCAGTTCTTGCAGTTTTCGCTTCTGTGTCATTTGCCGCACCAGAATTAACCCTCATCATCGCATCAAATGCTACAGACCTCGCTAATCCCTACAGTCATGGACTCGATAAGTTCAAAGAAGTTGCCGAAGAAATTTCCGGCGGAAAGATTCAGGTAACAGTTCACAAGGGTACGTTAGGCGAGAATGAATCCGAACTCATCGAAAAACTTACGATGGGAGCAGCAGACATAGTAGTATCATCACCAGGATTCATGACAGCAATCGGTGTACCTGAGATTGATATTTTCTCGCTTGAATATCTCTTCAACAGCTTCCAACACTGGGAGAAATGCCTTGACGGTGATTTCGGTGAGGCCATGAAGAAGATAGTCCTTGAGAAGACGTACAATCAGTTCAGAGTTATGGGTTACTGGTCATCATCAGTCCGTGATGTTTACGCAAAGAAACCCGTTAAATCTCCCGCAGATCTAAAAGGCTTGAGCATTCGTACACAATCATCGCAGGTTCAGCAGGCATTCTTCAAAGGATGCGGTGCAATTCCAACGACTGTAGCATGGGGTGAACTCTATCAGGCATTACAGCAGGGAGTAGTTGACGGAGCAGAGAACGACTACACGAACATAACCCTGAAGGAACATCACAAGACCCCGAACGGAAAATATATCTCAGAGACTCATCACGACTTCACAACGAGATTATTCCTCATGAACGGAGACAGATATGACCGTCTGACTGAAGAACAAAAAGAATGGATCAACAAAGCTGCTCAGGCAAGCACTGCTGAAGAGAGAGCGATAACCTACAGGATGTTCGGAGAATCAAAACAGAAGGCCATTGACGGCGGTGCAGTCATAACGGAATTTGCTGACATTGACATTGATGCATTCAGGGCAATTGCGAGACCAATTCAGGATGATTTTGCGAAGAGAAACAACATGCAGGAACAGCTTGATATGGTTCGTTCAGCGGCAGAATAAGAAAAGAATATAAGGGCGGTTAAATCACATGGCCGCCTTTTTTATTATCAGGAGGTGAAAGTTTCATGAAGAAAATAATTGATGGTCTTCAGAAGATTCAAATTGCAATCGGAGGTTTGTTCCTTCTGATTTTCCTCGTAACGGTCGTATATCAGATTATATGCCGTTACATGGGAGTTGCCGCTATGTGGACTGAAGATGTAAGCATGTATTCATTCATATGGGCTGTCTTCATGGGTGCTGCTGCAATGGTGCATTCAAACGCTCACTTTGCATTCACATCAATGATGGACTCGCTTAAAAGTGAACGAACGAAAATAATGCTTCAGATTGTGATTAATCTCATCGTTTTAACGTTCTGTGTCTTAATGATATTCTACGGTTACACTGCCGCAAAACAGTTCTGGAATTTCAGGTGGATAAACATTCCCGCAATGAAACGCGGCCCAACGTGGTTATGTATTCCGATATGCGGAGCAACTGCGAGTATATATTTGATTTACGGAACGATTGAACAGATTAAGAAGCTGATTAAAGGAGGAAATTCCTGATGCTTGGTGCGATACTTATCATAATGTTTGTTGGATTCATAGCTATTGGTGTTCCTATTGCGTTTGCTCTGGGCATAATATCCTTCACGGGTATCGCTTGTATGCCTGCAATCCCGAACACAGTAGTCTTCACGAAGATGTTCAACGGTCTCAACAGTTTTACTCTGCTTGCAGTTCCGTTATTCATACTTGCGGCTAACCTGATGAATGAGGGAGGCATAACCGAGAAACTGATTGAATGCATATGCGATCTGGTTGGGCACAAGAAAGGCGGACTTGCATATGCGAATGTTCTCGTCTCAATGGTATTTGCCGGTATATCTGGTTCATCACAGGCTGACACTTCAGGCGTGGGAAAAATTTTCATTCCTGCGATGGAGAAACAGGGATACGATAAGGGTACATCAGTCGGAGTTACTGCGGCATCATCAACGTTAGGGTCAATCATACCACCGAGCATAACTATGGTCGTGTATTCGGGAATCGCTAACTGTTCGACAGGTGCACTTTTCATGTCTGGAATTGTACCGGGCATTCTATTGGGGATTGCACAGATGATAGTCATCAAGATGTATGCGAACTCGAAGAATTTCCCTCAGAGTGAGAAAGTTCCATTTGCCACAGCAATGAAGCATACGTTAATATCAATGCCTGCCTTAATGACACCCATAATTCTCATCGGAGGCATAGTATCAGGTCTCTTCACTCCGACAGAGTCAGCGGCGTTTGCATGTATATATGCTCTTCTTGTTGGAATATTCTTCTATCATTCAATCAAGATAAGCAGACTTCCTCACATTCTGATTGACACAATGAAAATGGCATCACTCTCACTGTTTGCACTTGCGACGGCCAATGCATTGGGAGAACTTCTGAGCTACTATCAGCTTAATGTAATGGCGCAGAAATTCTTTCTTTCACTTCCAGGCGGACGAGGAATATTCCTTTTTGTTACGGTATTATTCTTCCTGTTCGTAGGTACGTTCATGGACGCTGTACCTGCGATGATACTCTTTGTGCCGATTATACTTCCGTCAGCTGTGGCACTTGGTATTAGTCCGATAATACTCGGTCTAATCATAATCGTAACTCTTGCACTTGGTCTCGTAACTCCACCTTACGGTTTGTGCCTGCTGCTTGCGTCATCAATAAGCGGAACGACAATAGAGGAAGGTTTCAAGGGAACACTGCCGTATTTCATCTCGTCATTGGTAGTGCTTCTTCTTCTGATGATATTCCCGGATTTATGGCTTGCGATTCCAAAAGCGTTATTCCCGGCGTTATTCTAAGAGTTGAAGTGTCATGATTCAAAATTTCGCGGCTTTGAACATTAATTCATTAATTCATGTATAATTGAAATGTTTCATTCTCAAAAAAATTTTATATTTCAGGAGGGAACTTTTTCAATGAAAAAAGTTTTATGTTTTATTATCGCTGTTTGTATCGCAATGAGTTTTGCAACACTTAGTTCGGGTGCTGAATGGAATCAGAAGGCAGAATTCGACAAAGCAAAAGCTACAATGGACTTGAGCAATCCTGTTGAAGGTGTCGAGAAAATCAGACTCACTATGTCAACACATTGCTCTGAGACGGATTCAAATTATCTTTACGCACTTGCATTCAAGGAAGCGGTTGAAACTCTTTCAGGCGGAGCAATGAGGGTTGAAGTTTACGGCAACGGTTCATTGTTCGGTCAGTCAGATGCACTTCAGGCAATACAGCAGGGAACGTTAGACATCGCGAATTCAGATACAGCTCTCCTCGCAAATTACAATCCCGGTGCAGGTATACTTGATATGCCCTTCGTGATTAAGAGCAGAGAACAGGCCCTCAAATGTGCAAGAGATGATGAAATTGCGGCGTACATTAACAACATGCTCAGTAACAGTCGTATGCATCTTCTCTCAATTATGCCTCTGAATTTCAGAAATTCCCTCGTGAAGAACATGAACATTAAGAGCGTTGCGGATTTCAAGAACTTCATCATGAGAACACCTGAAGCTCCTCACACAATCGCGGCATTTGAAGCTATAGGTGCAACTCCTACAGTCATTCCTGCGGGTGAAGCATACACTGCTGTACAGACAGGTGTAGCTGACGGACTTGAAGGCCATGCTGAATACGTAACTCTTCAGAAATTCTATGAAGTTGCGAAAAATTACGTTCAGACACAGCACGTTTTCACATTCACGGATTACGTCATGAGCAAGAGAGTTTACGACAAGCTGACCCCGAAGCAGAAGGAAGTTATCGACAGATCAGCGAAACTTGCAAGGGAAGTTCACATTGCATATACGACGAATCTTTATCCTGCAATGTATGCTGAACTTGAACGTCAGGGCTGCAAGATAACTCCTTTCGATACAGCTCCATTCATCGCGGCAACTGAAGAATACAGAAAGAATTACATTGAGAAGAATGGGCTTCAGGAACTCGTGAACAAAATCAACGCTTACGAATAATTCAGACATAACACTCCCCTTGATGAATTGAGGGGAGTTTGTTTTTTTCAAGATTGGAGTGCGATTTACATGCATGATCACCCAATAATAAACAAGATACGGAAAATAACAGACGTTGCAGTTGTAATTTTATTCTCAATCGTAGTAATCGTTGTATCAGCACAAGTGTTCTCGCGTTTCGTCATGAAACTTTCAATCCGATGGGCAGATGAACTCTCACGATTTGCATTCGTCTGGCTGGTCTATATCGGAGGGGCAGTAACGATACGCGACGGAAGGAATGTATGCTTTGACCTCCTGCTTGATTCACGGAAGGGTAAAAGCTGGAAAATCATGTTTACTATGGTCAGTGCTGTATCAATGCTCTTCCTGATACTGATGACATATTTCGGAATTCTCGTTTGTCAGACTGAACTTACGGAATCATCTCCCATAATGCACTGGCCTATGGCTGTTGTATGTGCGGCAATTCCAATCGGAGGATGCCTTATGATGCTTGAGGAAATATGTTACTGGCTCGAACACAAAAACGATAGGGATACTCAGGAAGGAGTGAATTAATTTATGCTTACAATATCGTTTGTACTGTTCTTAATCTTCCTTTTCATGGGAGTACCTATTGCGTTTTCACTTGGCTGCGGTTCAATTCTCGCGATTCTGATTGACGGTTCAATCTCTCCCATGCTTGTTGCACAGAAACTTTTCAGCGGAGTCAACTCGTTCTCACTAATGGCAATTCCGTTCTTCATGCTCTCAGGTGAACTCATGGAGGCAGGAGGAATTTCAGAGAGATTAATTGAGATTGCGAAGGCATTTCTTGGGCACATCACGGGAGGCATAGGCATGGTTGATATTGGAACATCAGCACTCTTTGCAGGAGTTTCAGGTTCTGCTGCTGCTGACACTGCGGCTGTAGGTTCAATGCTCATTCCTTCAATGCTGAAAGACGGATACCCTTCAGGACTTGCCTCTGTTATTCAGGCAACAGCGGGTTCACTTGGCCCTATCATTCCTCCGAGTATGACCATGATAATTTATTGCTCACTGACGAATCTATCAATCGGTGAGTGTTTCATGGCAGGAATCATTCCCGGAATCATCATCGCTGTAGGTACTGCTGTCGTAACGTACTGGTATGCAAAGAGCTTAGGCATAAAGAGCGGAAGGCGATACAACTGGAAGGAAAGAATGATTGCGCTTAAAAATGGAATTCTCGCTATCATCATGCCCATAATTATCATCGGCGGAATCGTTTCCGGTTTCTTCACGCCTACGGAGTCAGGTGCTGTTGCGTGTATATATGCGCTTATTGTCAGCATGTTCTGCTACAGGAAGTTGACGCTTAAAGCTCTTCCCGGAGTTCTTCTTCGTGCCGCATCAATGAACGGAATGTGCCTGTTAATCGTCGCAGGAGCATCAATATTTAGCTGGCTTGTTGCGTTCGAGAGATTCCCTTCAATGGTTGTAAGTTTCCTAGTGAGCATAACAAGCAGTAAATATGTCATCATGATTCTGCTTGTGTTCTTCCTGCTGTTCGTTGGAATGTTCATTGAGACACTTTCAGCTACGATTATAGTTGCACCCATTCTTATGCCTGTTGCGGCTTCTTACGGGATTAACAGCATTCAGTTTGCGTTAATCATGGTAATCACTCTCGTATATGCTGGAGTAACTCCTCCTGTTGGCGGTGTTCTTTTCATAACTATGGGAATTGCGAAGGCCAAGATGAAAGATGTAATGCCATATCTTATGCCATACTTAACGGCTGTAGTGATATGCCTGCTGATATTCATTTTCCTTCCGCAGGTTGCATTGTTCATTCCGAATTTGCTTTTCCATTAGAAATTTAGAATTTTGATTTGAAAGGTTCTCTCCCTCTCAGAGAACCTTTTTTGTATTTCTGCGATTAAATTTAAGTTTCTTCAGGTTTAGTGTCAGCAATGAAATTCTCTGTGTCCATTCAAGATTAGTTTTTGATGATATAAATGCTTTGAACTCATTCTCATTTGACGGCTCTATCGAAGAGAGCTTTATCATGTATGCCTGATATTTATTAGGGAACATGTAAAGATATTCGCGTTCTTCAACGAGACGTATGATTGATGAATAAGAAAACGTGTTGCGTTCTTTATCATTGGAACAAATGAACACATCATCATGAAAGGCATAATTCACTTTCACGATATTTCCGTTGAGCTTCCTTATTGCTTCATTGACGCGGCTGTTATCGACAGTTCTAATTGAAGGCAGGAGAAAACATCCAGCACAGATAAGCATGATGCCAGTCGAATTATTCAGACCGACAGCAGCTCCTGCAATGAAGAGTGAAATACACATCCCCAAGTAAATTAGTTTTATCCTGAGTCTGAAAGTGTTATTGATGATATTGTTCAAGCGTCTTAGATTTTCAGGTGAATATTCAATGCGTGCTGAGTAGATTAATTTTTGATTGTTCATGATTGCAAATAAAAAAGGCAACTTGTATAAAGTCGCCTTCTCATATGATTTCCTGCTGTTACTTCATTACTTTCACTGGAACTCCGCCCTTCTCGCATGATTCCTTTGCGGCAATCGCGATAAGAACGGGCTGTAATCCGTCGAAAGCTCCCACTACGGTGTCCTTGTCATTCAGACACGAATCAACAAACGCACATTCTTCAGCATTGAAAGCATCGTTGTATCTCTCAAGGAAGAACCAAAGCGGTTTTTCTTTCGTTACGGCTTCCTTCGTGTAGAGAGTCGTATTGTTCGGTGTCTCATTGTCTGCTGTAATGCATCCCTTTGAACCGAATACTTCAATGCGCTGATCATATCCGTAGACTGCCTGCCTGCTGTTATCGATAACACCGAGTGCACCGTTTGCGAATTTGAGAGTGATTATGCATGTGTCAACGTCTCCAGCCTGACCTATTTCAGGATTAACGAGACAAGCACCGAATGCACTTACCTCTTCAACTTCTGAACCTGAGAGATAACGAACCATATCGAAATCATGAATCGTCATATCAACGAAAATTCCGCCGGAAACTTTCACGTAGCTCAAAGGTGGAGCTTCAGGGTCGCGGCTCGTAACCTTTACGATATGGACATCACCGATACCGCCTGATTGAACGACATCGTGAACATGCTTGAAGTTTTTATCGAAGCGTCTGTTGAATCCAACCTGATATTTCACTCCAGCCTTTTTAACTTCTTCGAGGACTTTGCGGATTTTGTCCAAATCATGATCTATTGGCTTCTCGCAGAAAATATGTTTGCCTGCTTTTGCTGCCTCAATCGAAATTGGTGAATGCGTATCAGTTGATGAACAAATGAACACTGCATCAATTGAAGGATCATTCAGGACTTTGTGATAATCATCAGTGTAGAATGGCACACCAAGTTTCTCCGACAGTTCTTTTGCGGCAGGTTCATAGACATCTGAAATCGCCGCAAGTTCCGCACCTGGCACTCTGTAGGCCAAGTTATTAGCATGCAGTTTGCCTATACGTCCTGCACCAATTATTCCGATTCTAAGTTTTTTGTCGATGCTCATAAATTTATCTCCTTAACTAATATTTTCTTGCATCACGTTCATGCTTCAAATGATTTTCCCATGCCGCACGATTTGCTTCAGTTCCTCCGACTTCAACTGAACCTACACGCCACCATGCACCATAGCCTTCGGTCATTGATTTGGGCATAACTTTTATGTCGAACAGCACAGGGATATTCTTCAATGTCTTGGCCTCAGCAATTGCCTTTTCGAGTTCATCAAGCGTCCGTATGGTGTATGCTTTTGCTCCGTATGCTCGTGCTATTCCTGCGAAGTCAACCGAAATGAAAGCTCCGTCATGTTTTCCTGTTTCTGGATTTCTGAATCGAAGTTCAGTGCACAAAGACGCATTGCCCTGCGCAGTCTGAAGATTATTTATGCAACCGAATGAAGCATTATCGAACAACACGATGTTAATCTTTTTGTGTTCCTGTACAGCCGTAAGCAGTTCGGAATGAAGCATGATGAAAGCGCCGTCTCCAACCATTGCATAGACCTCGTGTTCATCTCCGACAGCAAATTTGACACCCAAAGCTCCCGATACTTCATAGCCCATGCATGAATATCCGTATTCCATGTTGTATGTATCAGGACATTTAGCGCGCCACATTCTTTGCATGTCTCCTGGCAATGAGCCGGACGCACCTATAACGCTGTCATCAGGTTCAATGAGTTTATTCACTGCGGCAAGAACTGTAGTTTGAGGAAGACATGAATTAACGTCCTTAGCATATTTGAAAGCTGACACTGCGTTTGCATCATTGACCTCTGGGACGTAATCATCTCCGAATTTTATTGCGGCCAGTCTGTTATATTCCCTATTCCATTTCTCGATTGCTGCTTCTATTTCTCCGTTGTAGCTGGTCTTGTATCCTTCGAGTGCTGCGGAAAGTTTTTCGAGAGCGTCTCTTGCATCAGCAATAACGGGAATGGCATTGAGCTTGAATGATTGAAACTCTGAGACATTGATATTCACGAACTGTGCATTGTCTTTGAAGAGCCACTTTGATGATGTCGTGAAGTCAGTGTATCTTGTGCCGACACCGATAATCAAATCAGCTTCACGTGCAATGTCATTTGCCGCAGAACAACCTGTAACTCCCAGACCTCCCAAGTTCAATGAATGTTCCCATGATAATGCGCTCTTTCCTGCCTGAGTTTCACCAAATGGAATTTGATATTTCTCCGCAAACTTCCTGAATGCTTCATGAGCTTCAGAGTAACGAACTCCGCCTCCGCATATCAACATCGGCTTCTTGCTTGCACGTATTGCCTTGACCGCCTGCTCTATTGCTATATCCGTTGCTGGTCTGCGTTCAATCCTCCACACTCTTTTTGCGAAGAATGAAACAGGATAATCATATGCCTCACCTTCAACGTCCTGCGGCAATGCTATGCATACTGCTCCTGTGTCTGCCGGATCAGTGAGAACTCTGAATGCACTCATCATCGCACTCATGAGCTGTTCAGGACGGACTATGCGATCCCAGTAACGGCAAACGGCACGATAAGCGTCATTCGTGGAGATAGAAAGGTCATTGGGCTGTTCAATCTGCTGTAAAACTGGGTCTGGCTGTCTGCAAGCGTAGACATCTCCGGGCATAATCAGAACTGGAATATTATTTGCTGTTGCTGTTGCTGCGGCAGTTATCATGTTTGCTGCTCCCGGCCCAACTGAAGAAGTTACAGCCATTATCTGCTTGCGTTTCATGTGTTTTGCAAACGCTACTGCAACGTGTGCCTGCCCCTGTTCGTTCTTACCCTGATAGACTTCAAGACGATGTGCCTCCTGAAGCAATGCCTGACCAAGCCCTACGACGTTTCCGTGTCCCGGAAGCATGAATATTCCTCTGACGAAAGGCTGTTCAATGTCATCATAAGCAACGTATTGATTCTCAAGGAATCTAACCAGAGCCTGAGCCATGCTTAATTTTATTGTCTCCATAAATTAACCCTCCTTTGGTTTGAATATATGATCGTTCGCATCTTCCTTCCAAAGCCATGAATGTTCTGGGTCATCGATTCGTGTTTTTCTCCATGCATTTCCAGGAAGATGCCTGATTCCCCACATGTAGCACATTGCATATCCGGGAGCTGCTCCCTGTGAATGGAATGAATGATTTATCACAAGACAGCCGTTATGTCCGGTCTTGTAGATTTGTCCGTTAGCGAAGCCCGCACCAAATCCCTGAGGATAATCGAAACGATAGAAATATACTTCAGGCTGTGGGTGATGATGCGGCGGATAGCTCGACCATTTTCCCGGATAGTTCAGAACTTCTCCGAGTACCATGTTGCTGTAAGGTGCTGATTCATAATCGAAGAACGTCTGAATCTCGCGTTGCATACATCCCATAAGTTCACCGTTTGAACCTGCATGTTGTACCATTATGTCATCAGGAGCATAAAGCCTCGCAGGGAATGTGCGTTCGTTATCCGTCTTCTGAACATAAAGCTCCGCGTGATTGAGTGCCTTCACGCTTACATTCGTTCCTTTGCAGACATGAAGACAATATGCCGCATAATGGAAAGTGTCAGGGCGTGAAGCTGAATGAGTTTCACCGTTATATGAGAAACTAACATCTCCGATTAATAAATCAAGAGCCAGTTCCTTCTCAGATTCACAAAAAGTATATTCGTCTCCTTCTTCAAGAACTAAAAGCCCAATATCCATATTAGTTGCGCAGTCATTCTCATTCATGGTCAGATAGGCATTATATCCCCGAACAACTTGTTTCTGAATGTACATGATAATTCTCCTTAAAGTTTCGTATGCTCACGAATATATTTGCGTGCTTTGATTGCATATTCAAGAGGATTTGCCTTTGCGGGGTCTTGTTCTGCCTCAACAAGAAGCCAGCCCTCATAATGTGCATCACTAAGCAATTTGAAGATTGGATCGAAATCAACACATCCGTCACCAGGAACAGTGAATGCCCCTTCACGAACTGCTTTAAGGAAACTCCAGCCTTCAGGTTTCACACGTGAAACTACATCTGCTCTCATGTCCTTTAGATGAACATGGCCGACTCTCGATACGTATTTCTTCAGAACGGTCAAAGGGTCTTCCCCTGCAAAAGTGAAATGTCCTGTATCATAGCAAAGATGAACGTAATCTTTATTCGTGTTAGCCAGCATTCTATCTGTCTCTGCGGCTGTCTGAACAACTGTACCCATATGATGATGATAGCAGAGCTTGAAGCCTTTTGATGCAGCGATTTTCCCCAGACGATTCAGACCGTCACAAAATCTTTCCCATTCTGAATCATTCATGATGTGCTTTTTATCTCCAAGCACAGGAACATCAACCTTCCCTTGAATCGAATAACTTTGTTCCGAAACGTTAATTCGATTTGCTCCTACTGCCGCCAAAAATTCAAGTTCTCTCGTGAAATCAGCTTCAACTTTTTCTATCGGCTGAGTGAGAATGAACGATGAAAACCACCTTGATGCTATTCTCATTCCCCGAAGGTCTAACTCACGTTTAAGTTCAACTGGGTCTGAGGGATATTTATTGCCTATCTCACAGCCAGTGAAACCAGCAAGAGCCATTTCGCTTATGATTTGACGGAATGTATTTTCCGAACCAAGTTCAGGCATATCATCATTACACCAGCCTATGGGTGCAATTCCGAGATACACCTTGTTAGAATCAAACATTAATTCTCATTCTCCTTTTGTTCTTTTTGTTCTTCCTGTTCTTTCTGATTGTGCCATTTCTTCCATGCCATGAACAACAGCACTCCTCCTGTTCCGACAAATAATATACCTGTCAGAATCGCAATCAACGGGTAATCAGTCTCACCACGATACCAGAGTGTGAGCAGATCATCCCCAAGATACAGTAAGTAACCTCCTGCGAGTGTCCATACGATACTGAATCGTTTATCAGAATCAAATAACATAACACTAAATCCTTATTATCTTTCCTGTCTTCCATGCTTCCGTAGTAGCGTAACCTATGGCAGTAGATTTCGTTCCGTCATAGACATTAACGCCGGGCTTCTTGTCATGGATGACACAATCAACGAACTCTTCCATTTCGGCGAGATATGCTTCAGCAAAACGTTCAGGGAAAGACCCGACACATTCCGTGCATACGCCGTTTGTTCCGTAGACAGTTGCGAGATTTTTCTCTGGGACTGCTGAGATTCTGATTGTGCCTTCAGTACCTACAACTTCAGTCTCAACATGATAGCCATAAGGTGCAGTGCGTCCAACATGAATCATTCCCATTGCGCCATTTGCAAACTTGTAGACTGCAACGCCTGTTTCATCATCACCTGCGTCTTTGAATTCTTTATGCTTGAAGGTTGAACCCATTGCGTAAACTTCAATCGCCTCACTGTTAAGAAACCAGCGGCATAAATCAATATCATGAATGGCCATGTCGAGGAATATTCCTCCTGATGTCTTCGCAAAACGTATCGCTCCCTGCACTGCTGACTCTGGATCAATTCCTGTAGCTTTCACGAGATAAGGAGTTCCGATTTTACCTTCATCTACCAGTTTTTTGGCATAGGCATATGATTTGTCGTAACGTCTCATGAATCCAAGCATGAATTTCAATTCAGGGTGTCGTTCTACTGCGGCTTCTGCACGTTTGCACTGAGCTACATCTGTTCCGAGAGGCTTTTCAGAGAACACATGCTTTCCTGCATCGAGAGCGGCCTCAATCTGACGGCAATGTTCAGTTGAAGTTGTAACGATACATACAGCATCAATATCATCATTCTTCAGCATTTCACTGAAATCAGAGTATGTGTTATTCACTCCGAGTTCAGTTTTTGCGAATTCGAGTTCTTCAGGCACAATTGAACATGCGGCAACAAGTTCAGCATTTGAGATTTTGCTGGCTATATTCTTAGCATGAACCTTCCCAAGACGACCTAAACCAGCTATTCCTATTTGAAGTTTTTTCACAGAATAAATTCCTCCTTTAGAAATGAAGCTGTCCCAGAAACAGAGACAGCCTCAAATAGTTTCTCTTCTCAAGAAAAATCAATTAATGCATCTTGGCCGCAGCAGCAAGTCTCCTGCGTTTAGCTTCCATGCTTGCACGAACAACGTCCATGAATACAGCAAGGATTATAACGAGACCAAGCACGATATTCTGTACTGATGAGTCAATCGATAACAGTGTGAAGCCGTTTCTGAGCACCGCAATGATCAACGCACCTATCATTGTACCTATCATTGTTCCCTTGCCTCCTGTGAATGATGCTCCTCCGATTATGCATGCCGCTATAGCATCAGTATCATATGGCTGTGTTGCCATTGAGCCGTTGCATATTCCAGAACGTCCAACTGATAGAATACCTCCGAGTGCCGCCATGATTCCCGACATCGTGTAACAGAATGTAAGGACATTAGCTGTGTTGATACCTGAAAGTCTCGCCGCCTCTATATTACCGCCAGCGCAATAAATCGAACGTCCCAAAGCAGTACGGCTCAGGAAGATATGCATTATGATATACAGAATGATTATCACTAGGAAACTTACAGGGAAACCTCCTCCGAATGTTCCGATTGTCTGACGGCCCAGAAACTGAACTGTCTCAGGGAATTTATTTATCATCTTGTTTCCTGTTACAACGAGTGCCGCACCCCACAAGACGTTTTTCATTCCCAAAGTTGAAACGAAAGGATGCGGAAGATGAAGACGCGTCAGTAACGTTCCATTGATGAATCCCATTAATGCACCGGCAAGAACCGCAACAATCATAAGAATAATTCCGTTTGTAATTCCTGCTTCCTTCAGTGAACCCATTAGACACGCGCAGAATATTGCATTAGCACCGACGCTTAAATCAATACCCGCAGTGATGAGGCAAAGCAGCATTCCAGTTGCAAGAAACGCATTGAACGCCGTTTGCTTCAAGATACCCATGATGTTACCAGGACTGTAGAAATTGCGATTTGCAAACGCAAGAAACGCACACATAATCACGAGTGCAAGTACCGTACCAAGCTGTACACCGCCGCCTATTTTCTTATTCATCTAAACTTCCTCCCCATGCAGCTTTCATTAAGTCTTCCTGATTAAAGTGCCTGCTGTTCCTGTCAACCTCAGCCATGACTGACCCACCGCGCATTACTATCACACGGTCGCTCATGCCCAAGATTTCCGGCATCTCTGAAGAAATCATAATTACGCACTTGCCATTCTTCACGAGATCATTCATAACGTTATAGACTTCAACTTTTGCACCTACGTCTATTCCTCTTGTAGGTTCATCAAAAATGTAAATTTCGGCCTCTGCATTGAGCCATTTTCCGATAACTACTTTCTGCTGATTACCGCCGGAAAGCTGTCCGACAATCTCATAAATTGAAGGTGTCTTAATTCTGAGGGTCTCAATGTGAGCCTGTCCGCTCTTCTCAATTTTCTCCTCGTCTAGGAACATTCCCGTTGAATGCTGCTTGAAACTTGAGAGAATAAGATTAGTTCTGATAGTTTGTGCTAACACAAGTCCTGAACCTTTTCGGTCTTCAGTCAGAAGTGCAATCCCTGCATCAATTGCCTGCTTGGGAGTTTTAAATTTCACTTCTTTGCCCTTGACGAAAATTTTTCCTCCGTCTAATGGGTCTGCCCCGAAAATTGCTCTGACAGTTTCAGTTCGTCCTGCACCTACAAGCCCTGATAAGCCCAAGATTTGACCGCTGTATGCCTCAAAGCTGACGTTATTCAGGACACCGCCGACTGTTAAGCCTTCAACTTTAAGGAAGCAATCACCTTTTACGCCGAATTCTTTGGGGAATTGATTCTCAAGAGTTCTACCGACCATTGCCGTTATCAGTGAGTCATTCGTCCATTGGCCTATAGGTCTAGTGTCAATATATTCTCCGTCTCGGATGACTGTAACGCGGTCGCATAATTCGAAGAGTTCCTCAAGTTTATGCGAGACAAAGACAATTCCTATGCCTCTTGCCTTTAATTCTCTACAGGTCTTCATGAGCTGTTCAACTTCTTTTTCTCCCAGTGATGAAGTCGGCTCGTCCATGATGATCATCTTTGCGTCAATCAGGACTGCCTTTGCGATTTCAATCATCTGCTGAATGCCCATTCCGAATGTTCCTGCTGCCTTCGTTGGGTCAATATCCTGGCCGAGTGAAAGCATAACTTCCTTAGCCTTCTTGTGCATTGCTGGATAATCAAGAAGCATGCCTTTATGAATCCATTTGTTGATGAAAATATTATCCGTAACGCTCAGGAGTTTTTCGATATTCAATTCCTGATACACACAAGCTATTCCTGCTGCGGCTGATTCATTGGGATTGTGAAAAACTTTTCTCTCTCCGTTTACGTAGATTTCTCCCTCGTCAGGCTGATAGACACCGGTTAATACTTTTATGAGCGTTGATTTGCCTGCTCCATTTTCTCCAATCAGGCCAAGAATTTCTCCGGGTTTTACGGCAAGCTGCATATGATTCAGAGCCACAACACCCGGAAAGCGTTTAGTCGCATTTTTAAGTTCCACTACATACTCTGACAATTCCACTTACCTCCGATTATGTATGAATTTATGCTGCTATATATAACAGAACGGATCCCATGAGAGGTATACAAGATAAATGGATCCGTCCTGAACTTATTCGATTTTGTCGATAATACTTGCCCTTAGTCGTTGAGATAACGCTTCAGCTGATCTAATCGAGCCTGTGCTGTTGCGGGAGATACAACGCTTGCACCTGCATCAATGAACGGTTGAAGTTTCTCGCCCTGAAGAGCACGTACAACTGCATCAACAGCGTTATATCCCATTGTATAGCCTTCCTGACAGACTGACATTGTTTCCTCGCCTGCAAGAATTGAATTGCACGCTGACTGAATTCCGTCAAAGCCAAGAAATACAGTGTTCTTGTAGGCTTCATTGCCTGCTGCTGCACGAGCTGCTGCCATAGCCATATCATCATTGTTTGCGCAGATGATTGCAATACCTTCCGGGTGATTCTGCATGATAGCTTCCATGCAAGCAACTGCCTGATTTGCCTCAGCATTTGCATACTGAATCTCGTTGAACAGGAATGTTCCTCCTTCTGACTCAACGCCTGCCGCATATCCTCTCATGCGTGCTTCATTCGTTGAATCTCCCTGAACTCCTGCGATTTCAATGCAGTAAATCTTTTCCCATCCGCGTTGTTTCGCAAGTTTAGCCGCCTCTGCTCCGCCAAGTTTACCTGCGCTCTCGTTGCCTGTTCCTACAAATGAAAGTACTTCGGGAGCTTCAATCGCAGTATCAACGGCAACGATTGGCTTCTTCTGACCTGAAATCATGTTCGCAACCATGTCTGCCTGAAGAGGAGCTATAACATAACCGTCAATGTCAGAGTTGTTCATGTCGGTCTCGATCATGTTCTGCTGTTCATCATATGCAGTCTCAGATGTAGCACCCTTGACCTGAACGTGTACATTCGGATGATCTTTTCCGTATGCACGAGCACCAGCAACAACATAGCCCCAATATTCCGACGCTGTTGTCTTCAGAATGACTGAAATGTTATAATCCTTAGCCGATGCACATACAGCCAGTGAAAGCACCATAACAACGGATAAAACTGCTGCCAAAAGTTTCTTAGTCTTCATTAAGAATTTCGCTCCTTTACGGTTAATATTTTTTGCATTTACAGCATAATACAACTGCAAACACACGAAGAAATTTATGTGTATTCCGAACTATGGCCATAGATAGAATTCTTATACTGGATAACCGAATGTTACCAAAATTAATAATAATAGTCAATTCAATAAAATATTCTCGATGTAAACCTTTATTCAGTAAGTTATGGATTGATATATTCAAAAATTTTTTGTATTTGAATAAAACTCATCACGCATTTATAATTGCTATCATCACTCAGAATTTTTACAATTTTTTCTTAAATCATAATCCTGAAAGGAAGGGAAATTTTTATTATGCCAGTTGCTAGAAAAGGTTATTGCATCAATGGTGAATGGTTCACTTCAAAGACGGAGAAGTATCTTACGATTACGGACTCAAGCACGGGGGAAGCTATTGCAGAAGTTCCATGCTGTACACAGGACGAAGTTGAAAAGGCAATAGCATCAGCATCAGAAGCATTCAAAACGTGGTCAACACTCTCAATCAGTAAAAGAGTGCAATACATGTTCAAATGGCGAGATGTTCTCGTGGCTCACGAAGAAGAACTTGCTGTGTTATGTGCAAAGGAACTCGGAAAGAATCTCAATGAGGCAAGAGGCGACGTAAGGAAAGCAATTGAACCTACAGAGCTTGCGTGCGCAATCCCTTACACGATACAGGGGAAGGCTGCTATGCAGGTTACAACAGGTTTCGATACGGCATCATATCGTTTCCCTCTTGGAGTTGTTGCAGGAATAGTCCCGATGAATTTCCCCGCAATGATCCCTTGGGGCTGGATGGTTCCTCTTGCAATTGCATGCGGTGATACTGTCGTTCTGAAGGCGAGCAGTCAGACACCATTAACGGCAATGAGAATCATGGAACTGTTCTATGAAGAAGGCGGTTTCCCGAAAGGCGTTGTGAATCTCGTTACATGCAGCCGAAAAGAAGCTGATATCCTCCTAACAGATCCGAGAGTGAAGGCAGTAACATTCGTAGGTACAACAGGAGTAGGCAAAGAGATTTATTCGGTTGCAGCAGCACATGGAAAACGAGTACAGGCTCAGTGCGAGGCGAAAAATCATGCACTCCTTCTTGAAGATGCAGATTTAGAGAGTGCTACGAGTGCGATAATCAATTCAACATATGGCTGCGCTGGTATGCGATGCATGGCTCTTCCTGTAATTGTTGTTCAGGAAAGTATTGCGGATAAATTCGTTGCACTGCTCAAAAAGAAAGCTATGGCTCTGAAAGTTGGCTGTGCTTATCATGAAGATACTCAGCTCGGCCCCGTTGTATCAGCCTCACATCAGAAGAAAGTATGCGATTGGATTCAAAAGGGAATAGACGAAGGAGCAGAACTTGTTCTTGACGGAAGAAACTACAAAGTGCCAGGCTATGAGGGAGGATATTTCGTTGGGCCTACGATTCTCGACAAAGTGAAACCAGGAATGAGCGTAGGAGATTGCGAAATATTTGGGCCTGTTACGGCAATCAAGAGAGTGAAAGATTTTGAAGAGGGAATTGCAATCATGAACGCTAACCCATTCGCGAACGGTTCATCAATCTTCACACAGAACGGATATTATGCTCGTGAATTTGCAATGAGAACAGACGGCGGTATGGTTGGAATCAATGTAGGAATACCTGTACCGTCAGCATACTTCCCATTCTCAGGCAACAAGGATTCATTCTTCGGAGATCAGCATGTACTTGGGCTTGACGGCGTGAGGTTCTACACGAGAGCAAAGACAGTAACAACTCACTGGTACGATGAGAAGAGCGCAAAGAAACCTATGGATACATGGGAAGGAACAGTAGAAAGAGATTAATCGACAAATAAAAGCAATAAGAGCTGTGAAAACTCATAGGCAGGGTCTCACAGCTCTTTTTTGTATCTTTATGCTCTTGCTACCATTTCACCGAATTCTTCCTTTTCCTTGCGAATGAACTCGCGGACTTCTTCTGTGTTCGGCAAATCATCAGAACAATTATTGCTCTTCACCATCATTGATGCTTCCGCTGATCCGAATTCAAGACAGTCATGCATATTCCAGCCCTGAAATACTCCGAACAGGAATGCAGAACTGTAACCGTCTCCGCCTCCGAAACCTTTGCGTGCTTTCACGGGGAAAGGTTTAATCGAAAATTTCTGTCCGTCAGCAGTGTATGCTGTTGAGCCTTGCATACCGTGTTTGATTACGACGATTTTAGCTCCCTGTTTAAACCAGTACTCCGAGCTTTCAATGTCAGTCATTCCGGGCTTGATTAATTTTTCGGTTAAATCGAATTCTTCTCGTGAACCAAGAATTATATCCGCATACTTCGCCACAGTTGAATAATATATTGAAATTTCATCATCATTCTTCCAGTTGTACGCACGATAATCAATGTCGAAAATTATTCGGGTGTCATTCTTCTTCGCGAGCATTGCAGCCTTCAACGCAGCTTCTCTCGATGGACTTTCCGCCAGTGATGTGCCGGAAATCAAGAGAGCTTTTCCTCTTCTGATGTAATCTTCATCAATGTCTTCAACGCTCAACTGCAAATCTGCGGCCATGTTTCGATACATCAAGATGCTGCTTTCTTTTGATGAAAGAAGTTCCGTGAATGTGAGACCGATTTTTTCTCCATGCTTTGCCCTCGTGATGTGAGATGTATCAATTCCACGTTCATTGAAGTAATCAATCACGTAATCCCCGAACTGATCATCGGATACTGTCGCGAAAAATCCTGCCTTCATTCCGTGTTTCGTAACTCCACATGCTGTATTTGCCGGTGAACCTCCCACAAACTTCTCGAAGTAATGTACTTTTTTGAGAGGTTTGAATTCCTCTTTGACAGCTTCAGAGTAAGCGGGATTGAAATCAATAGCAATGCGTCCCAGAAAAATAATGTCAAACTCACGCGCATCATCAACACTTAAATATCTCAAAGCGTCTTCTCCTCCTAATTGAAAATATTATGAGTTCAAATTTGTTAAATTGGATAATGATGCATTATATTATATTGCACCTGTAGCTGCAAAACTCAATGTAAGTGTGTATGCAGTAATGCAACGGTCTCAACATGTGCAGTCTGAGGGAACATATCGAATGCACGAATACTCATGAGATTATATCCATGAGACGCTAATATCTTACAGTCCCTCGCTAACGTTGCAGGGTTACATGAAACGTATACTATTCTCTTCACACCGAAATCATGAATCGCTTCAATAACAGTTCTGTCGCACCCATCACGAGGAGGATCTAATACTACACAGTCATACTTGTCTTTAAGGTCAGCAATAACTTCCTCTGAACGTCCGCAGAGTGCACGAACATTATCGAATCCGTTCGCTTTAAGATTTCTAATCGCCATGTGAACAGCACCGCGAAAATCTTCAACACTCGTAACATATTTCGCTGACTTGGCCAGGTAACATGTGAGTGATCCTGTTCCGCTGTAGAGTTCGAGAACATTATTTGCACCTTCAATCTGTGATGACGCATACGCAAATAATTTCTCTGCCTGACCTGTATTAATCTGGAAGAATGATGCAGTATCGAATGACAAAGTGAAATTTCCGAGTCGCTCCGTGATTAATCCAGAACCCATAAGGCTCTCAGTGTACGTTCCTAATATCACGTTGCCGGGCTTGGAATTGTGATTGAGAGTTATAGTTGTCGGACGTGAGGCATTACCCATAGACACGAAAGCCTTTATATTTTTAGCAGAAAGTTTTCCGTTCACCACAAATGACAGAAGAGTATCGCCTGTATTCATACCTGTACGAGCAATGATATGTCTTAGTTTGCCTGTGTGATTGCGTTCATCATAGCCAGTGATGTTCAGCTTGCCTAATGAATCAAGAATCTTTGTGTACATGAGATTGATTCTCTCAGCGTTGACCGGACAGTTCCGAATCAATTCCAGTCTGTGAGTTCCTGCACGATAAAAGCCCGTCATGATTCTTCCGTTGATGTCCTGAACTGGAAACGCTGCCTTGTTTCGATAACCCCATGATAACGGTGAAGGTTCACAAACAAGCTCATCGAATCTATCACGTTCAAATCCTCCGATACGAATCATTGCATCACGAACTAGTTCAGCTTTGAGTTTCAATTGTTCATTATAGCTTGCATGCTGGAGCTGACACCCTCCGCACCTGCCGTAATATTTGCACTTGGGATTCACTCTTCCTGCTGAAGGACGCTCAACTGAAATCGTATCTGCTATCATGAAATCCTTCTTGCGTGATACGATTTTCGCATTCACGATTTCGCCGGGCAATGCTCCCTGAACAAATACAACTCCTCTGTCAGTTCGTGATATTCCAGTTCCGTCGCTCGACAATGCAGAGACTTCAAGAGTTACACGTTCACTGTCAGACCATTTTTTCAGGATCAACAGCCTCCTCGAATTTTTCAGGTGTAAGAAGTCCAAGCTCAGAACATGCTTCCTTCAGAGATATATTCTTACTGTGTGCAAGTTTCGCTACCTTTGCGGAGTTCTCATAGCCTATAATAGGATTCAATGCAGTTACTAGCATAAGTGAACGATTGAGATTATCATTCATCTTCTCACGATTGGCTTTGATTCCTGAGACACAATTAGCCTCAAATGATGTAATTGATTCAGAGAGAAGACGAACTGACTGAAGGAAGTTATATGCACATACGGGCATGAATACATTCAGTTCAAAATTTCCCTGACTCGCAGACATTCCAACAGCAACATCATTACTCATCACCTGAACTGCTACCATTGTAACCTGTTCGCATTGTGTCGGATTTACCTTTCCTGGCATGATTGAACTTCCCGGTTCATTCTCTGGAATCATAATCTCGCCTAATCCACATCTAGGGCCTGACGCAAGCCAGCGTATATCGTTCGCAATCTTCATCATGTCTGCGGCTAATGCTTTCACTGCACCATGAGCATAGACTATTTCACTCTTTGATGTCAGTGCATGAAACTTATTCTTGGCCGGAATAAACTTTTTGCCGGTGAGATTCATTAATGCCTTCGTAACTTCAGAATCAAAATCTGACGGTGCATTTAATCCTGTACCTACAGCTGTACCTCCGATTGCAAGTGCATACATGGCCTTTGACGATTCAGTCAGCATTGTTTCATCAGCCTCAAGACTTGAACGCCAGCCTGAAATCTCCTGCGAAAATCGTAACGGTGCTGCGTCCTGCAAATGAGTCCTGCCTGTCTTTATGATGTCTTCATTCTCATATTCAAGCCTTCTGAACGTCTCAATCAGTTTTCTCATTGCAGGTATCAATTCATTCTCAACCGATAAGACTGCGGCCATGTACATAGCAGTGGGGAAAGTATCATTTGAACTCTGAGACATATTAACGTCATCATTCGGGTGCAATAATTTCTTACCTGCGATTTCATTTCCTCGATTGGCTATGACCTCGTTCACATTCATATTAGATTGCGTTCCTGATCCTGTCTGCCATACGACTAACGGAAAATTATCATCGAGTTCACCCGCAAGAATTTCATCTGCAACTTGAACTATGATATTCTTCTTCTCATTAGTCATACGTTCAGGGAGCAAAATGTTATTGGCGATTGCACATGCCTTCTTGAGATATGCAAAGGCACGAATGATTTCACGAGGCATAGTTTCAATTCCTACACCTATTCTGAAGTTCTGACGGCTTCGTTCTGTCTGTGCTCCCCAGTACACATTTGCGGGTACTCTCACTTCACCCATAGTATCATGTTCAATTCTGTATTCTATTTCTGATGCGCCCCTTCCCATTCAAAATGTTCACCGAGATAGAATTTACGTGCAAGTTCATTTTCCGCAACTTCAGCAGGTGAACCGGCAAGAAAGATTTTACCGTCATGAATCAAATATGTCCTGTCCGTTATGCTTAACGTCTCGCGTACATTGTGGTCTGTTATGAGAATACCATAGCCCTGAGCTTTGAGTTCATGAATCATCGTCTGAATGTCCGCAACTGCAATCGGATCTATTCCGCTGAAAGGTTCATCAAGAAGTATAAATTTCGGCTTCATGGTGAGTGCACGTGCAATCTCAACGCGTCTTCGTTCACCGCCTGAGAGTGCATAACCTTTAGTATCAGCGATATGTGTAATTTTGAACTGTTCAAGTAATTCATCAGTGAGTTTATCTGCAAATTTCTTTCTGCCTGTTTCCTCCCATACTAATATTCTCTCTTACCGTAAGATTTCGGAATACAGATGCTTCTTGCGGAAGATAACCTATGCCTGCTCTTGCACGTTCATAAACAGGCAAAGAAGTTATTTCATGGTCATCAATTTCAACTTTACCTGAATCGGGCTTAATCAATCCCACAATCATATAGAATGATGTAGTTTTACCTGCTCCATTAGGGCCAAGAAGACCGACAACTTCACCTTCATTAACGTTAATGCTTACTCCTCCGACAACTAGTCTGCCGCTATAACTTTTGCGTATTTCAGATGCAGATAGTCCTTTCATTTGCTGCGTGTTCTCCTGGTTCTTGATTTTGCTTTAGGTTTAGGCTGTTCAGTCTGCGATGTTGAATCTGAATCGCTCTTCACTGTAGGTGTTGATTTTCTCTCGCGCGATAAGTCTATCGTAATCTCTGCACGCTCAGTTGTTGCTTCACCGTTAGTTTTACGTGTTAATCCTCCGAGTGCCTCAACGCGATTTTGTTCTGGAAAATACACTATCGAATCAGATTTCAATGTTCGTCCTCCCTGAACTGCAACTACATGGCCACTGACTACTACGCTTCCTCGTGCAACAGAATATAATGCGCTGTCTCCTCTGAGGCTAACGGGAGCTTCATTAGTTTTTGGTCTGCCTTTAATCCACACACCTTTTTTCGCTGTCATGTCATGAAGTTCTCCTCCTCTGAGACTTCCTTCAACAGAACCTGCTCCGAATGTGATTCCTTGAGAGCGATCTTCGAGATTTTTTGCGTTCACAAGCCAGAATTTAGTCTGCCTGTCATTGCCTGATGGTGTGGTGAATCCTCCGATACCCGTTAATGTTAGTCTGTCAGCATCAAGATACATAGTACCTATTCCGCCTTTAACGCCGTTCTGAAATCTACAGCTTGGTATATCTGCGAATGATAGTAACAATCTTCCTGCTTTAATGTCTACTTTATCGCCCATCCATTTACCTTTAGCTGTTATTCCGCGTTCAAAGTTTACTTCTCTTCGGTCAATGTTTCCGGTTCCTAAAGGAGCATTAACGTTGAGGTCTCCAGCAGTGATTCGTACATCACCTTCAGCGAGGAAGTCTCCAGTTTGAGCATCGAATCTCATTCTGTTAGCTGAGAGGGTAGCTTTATCAGGAAGTCTTTCATCGAGTGCATGAGCTGCATGTGAATGAATGCATATTAAGATGAGAATAAGAGAGGCAAGAAATTTTTTCGTCATTGAAAAATCTAGGTCTCCTTTCGTTTTCATGTGAGAATATAAATAAATATATCACAGTATACAAATAACATAATATGCTCCGTAAGTTGTATAATAAAAAAAAAAAACAATAAATCAATGAAAAGGAGCTTGACAAAATGATTCTTCGCATCATAATGGTATCAGGTATCAGGTATCAGGTATCATCAGGTATCAGGTATCAGGTATCAGGTATCAGGTATCAGGTATCAGGTATCAGGTATCAGGTATCAGGTATCAGGTATCAGGTATCAGGTATCAGGTAGAATTATGCCTATGTAATCTTTCAAAATTTCTTTCGTCTGCGTTCTCTTTCCGTGAATCTCAAAAACTTAAACACACATTTGTTCTCCAGGAGTTTTGTCATGCTTAGAAAGATAAAACAACTGGTGAAAATTGTGCTAGGTAAAGTTGGGCTTATAACAAGGCACTTCGAGAAAGACCCGTGCGTTATCATGTGGATTGACGGAGGATTCTGTTCTCAGATATTCAGATACCTAAAAGGTCAATGGTTCGCAGTAAGGGGATTCAAAGTGAAATATGACATAAGCTGGTACGATAATAACCCTATTGATGGTCTTGGTAAAGAGGCAAGAGATTTCTTGATATTTAAATGCTTTCCAGGCTTAAATTTTGAAACGGCCTCTACGATTCAGCGGAAGAGATATCGTTTGCTTTACGGAACTCACTTGAATAACATCGAACAAAAGTTCAAGGGACGATATGAAGAATTACAGCCTCCTCTGTACAGTTATTTGTACACACTCGATGACCTAATACGAACAGAAAACGAGTTTGAAGAACTTGCACGATGCCTAAACTGGTCAGGTCTGCATGATATTCTTGGCACTGAAGCCTCAAATATAGAAGCATCAATCAGACAGGACAAGAAACATGGCCGTAAAGTCATAGGTCTTCATGTTAGACGCGGAGATATGAGTGTGAAAACGTTCGCGTATGGTCATAAGGTTCTGACATCAAGATACTATGAATACGTTCTTAACAAAACAGTTGATGAAAATTCTGTGGTTTACGTTTTCTCCAACGGTTACGATTTCGTTATGTCCGATGTCGTTCCGTATATCAGATGCAGTTACGTATTAGCTGACAGGACGAGCAGTGTCTATGAAGATATGTTCTTATGTAGCATATGTGATATTCAGATTGCAGGACAAGGTTCACTAGGGAATCAAGCATATTCATTCAATGAGAACAGAGACAGAAAATTAATTCGCCCACTTCTTAGAGATAACGATGAAGAAATATTGAGGAAATATTATGCAGGGAGTTACGGAACAGTTGAATTCATAGAGTTATCTGAAGACATGTACGAATGAATCAAAAATGCCGGGCTGATACACTTCAAACCCGGCATGAATTCAAGTCATTATGCCTGCTCTAAATCATCAACTAGTACCTTCGTTAATGACGCATCAAATGAAAGTGAAACCTTCTCACCTTCAGCCCATATCTTTTTCACATCAGGGTTATCTATCTGAACAAGTACATTCCCCAAGTCAGTCTTAACCCACGTCTCTACACTGTTGCCAAGATAAATATTCGCCGTAACGATTCCGTCTTCAACACCTGCTCCAGCCTCACCAATCGATAATGATTCAGGACGTGCCATAACGAGAGCTTTATCTCCAACTTTCAGCTTATCGGAATATCTCGGTGCTGTGAAATTCTGACCCTTCACGGAGACAGCACAGCCTGATGAATCAATTCCTTTCACCTCACACGGGAAGAACGCAACCTTTCCCACGAAACCAGACACGAAAGTATCAACAGGATCTCTGTAGATGTCGCTCGGAGTTCCTATTTGTATTATGTGTCCGCTCTTCATCACTATGATTCGGTCTGAAAGGCTCATTGCTTCAACTCTATCATGCGTAACATACATTGATGTTATTCCGAGTGATTTCTGAAGTCTCCGAATCTCAACTCTCATTTGTTCTCGCAGTAATGCATCAAGATTCGATAACGGCTCATCGAGAAGCAATACTGACGGTTCAACAATGAGACTTCGTGCAAGCGCTACCCTCTGCTGCTGACCTCCCGACAACCTCGAAGGCGGACGCTTGGCCATCTGTCCGAGTCCAACCATATCGAGAAATTTCGCAACCTTCTCGTCAATCTCCTTCTGCGGAATCTTTCTGAGCTTCAGACCATATGCTACATTCTCAGAGACATTCATGTGAGGGAATAATCCGTAACTCTGGAAGACCATTGCCGTATCGCGTTTATTCGGAGGCATATTTGTTACGTCTGTGTCGCCTATCATGATATGTCCGGATGTTGGTTGTTCAAATCCCGAAAGCATTCTAAGTATCGTGGACTTTCCACACCCTGAAGGCCCAAGAAGTGTTACGAGTTCTCCGGGTTCAATCCTGAATGACACTCCGCCTACCGCTGTTACATCCTGCCCTGACTGAGGGTCTCTGAATATCTTTGTGATTTTGTCAAACGTTACTGACTTTGATTTATTTGTCGCCAATTTTAAATTCTCTCCTTTCTCATGTTACATTCTTCATCAGGTTCGCATTCTCACGAACAATCAATCTCATTATTCCGAATGCTCCGAACACTATTATGATTAAAACTGTCGATAAGACGCTCGCAAGTCCAAAGCGTAAATTCTCCGAGAAGTTATAGATTAATACCGTGATGTGATACCACTTTGCAGAGATGAGGAATATTACCGCACTGACAGCAGTCATAGAACGAACGAACGTATATGACAGACTCGAAAGGAATGCAGGCCTCACTAACGGAAGAACAATCGTTCTGAATACTGTAGCCTGATCTGCTCCCAAATCCGTAGCTGCCTCTTCAATCGAAGGGTCTATCTGTCTCAATGATGCTATGCCTCCTTCAATGCCTACAGGGAGTTCACGAATCACATAGTTTATGATGATGATTGCCGCAGTACCAACAAGAATTATCGGTGCGTGATTGAATGCAAGTATGTAGCTGATACCCAATAATGTGCCGGGCAATGCGAACGGTGTCATCAATAACATCTCAAGTAATCTCTTGCCGTGAAATTTTCTTCGTACAATCAGCAATGCCGCAATCATTGCCGTAATTCCAGCGATAGGAGTTGCTATTGCCGCAAGTGTTACCGTGTCGAACAATGCATCAGTTGAACGGGTAATTGCCTCAGTGATATTCTCAAGGCTGAACGTGTAATCAATTCCCCAGTTCTTAACGAAACATCCTGCGAAGATAGTGCCGTATAACATGATAAGGAAGAAAACGATAATGAAGATTATAGTAACAAGAATTCGTCTTACAATCGGAGTTGTGAGTTCGGTTATGCGTCCTGAAGGTTTGCCCGTTACAGTTACATATGAACGCTTCGCTACCCAGAATCTTTGTGCAAGGAATGCCGTTAATGTCGGAAGCAGAAGTAATATCGAGAGTGCCGCACCATGTCCGAGCCTGTTCATGCCGGTAACCTCGATGTAGCTTTCGAGTGAGAGTACGCGTAAGTCTCCGGCAAGAAGCAAAGGATTCGCGAAGTCAGCAAGTGATGTAGTGAAGACTAAGAGCCATGCGCTTAACAGTCCGGGTATTGCAAGAGGGAATGTGATTGATGAGAACGTTTTGAACCTTCCAGCCGAAAGATTCAATGATGCCTCCTCATATGTCGAATCGATTGCCTGCAAAACTCCGCTTAATGTCAAAAACGCAATCGGAAACATTCCCATTGTCTGAACGATAACGAGACCGGGAAGTCCGTAAATTGAAAAGTCCAATCCAATGACACGAAGCCAGCGCGTAAACAGTCCGTTATTCCCGAAGAGCAATATGATTGATAGCGTCAATGAGAACGGAGGAGATATTACCGGCAGAACTCCCATTGTTGAGATGAGCTTCTTGCATGGTGCATTTGTCCTCGATACAACGAACGCAAATAGGAATCCTACAATCGTTGAGAATGTTGCTGTCCAGCACCCTAACTTCAGACTTCCCCATAGAGCTGACATGTAGCCTTCAGAATTGAGAATCGTCTTCCAGATTGAGAGAGAGAATTTCCCGTTCTCAAGGAATGATAACCTCAATGCCTCGAACAATGGATACGCTACGAACGTTAAAGTCATCAGGAACAATGCCGCGAGTGCAAATCCTACAATCGGGTCTCTGCTCAACATCAGCTGCCATATCACGACAGCAAACAGTATGAATGCCGCGACAAATAACGTATTCATCATGCGCATAAATCCCTGTTCGCTTTCGGTGCTGAATGAGAAGATTAATGCTCCGTCAATATCATGTGTCCTTGAGTTGATTGCTGGTGCGAAGAATAATGCCTGTTCCTCATTTGCTCCTACAGTCCAGTTGTGCGAACTCCGATAAATTTCTTCGTATGCGGCATTATCGAATCCCTTTGAGAATTCAGAATCACTTGCGGAACTTTCGATTAGCTTTGAGAGTTCTGAATCACCTTTAGGAGTTTTCGATAGTTTTTCGCCTGGCATTGGAATTTCATCGATGAATGCAACACGATACACATTAGCTTCTTCAGCAAGACGTTTAAGCCAGCCGTCAATGTCTTCAGGTTCAGCCGGATAACCTGCCGTTACTGTCTCAACTGTCCTGCGCTGTGATGCTCCTGACTGTTTCATGAACTCATCTCGGACGCTTGTATATATCCATCCTCCGACGAGAACGATGAATAACATCATGAGCAGAAAGTTAATTATGCGTTTATTCAAGTTCATACCTCCTTTGCAAAAAACAAAGCCTCCCGAAAAAAATTCAAGCGAGAGGCTCTATTTCACACTTACTATTTCTCTGGTGCTGTCGAGATTTCCCTGTTCCAACGTTCAAGTAATCTCTCTTTGTTCGCCGCGTCCCATTGATCATCCTGATTGACGAGGTTCATATTCGAGAGAGAAAAGCCTGTATTTGTCGGTGTAGCTTTATCTGAGAGAGGGATAACGTACCAGCTCGCGATAATATCCATAGCTTTCTGGCCAAGTACCCAGTCATATAACTTCTTCGCGTTTAATGGGTCTGGGCCGCCTTTGAGAATCGACATTGATGCAGTTTCAAAACCTGTTCCGTCTTCGGGAATTGCAATCTGAATCTTTGCGCCTTCCCTTTGAAGTTTAATCTGGTCATGCAAATATCCAATCGCAACTGGTATCTCTCCAAGTGCACATGACTTTCCAGGTGCAGAACCTGAACGTGTGAACTGTTCAACGGATTTAGCGAGTTCCTTGAAGTATGCAAACGCTTTATCCTCGTCGCCTCCGTAGATACGTATTACCGTCGTTATCATGTTGTATGCTGTACCTGATGTGCTTGGATGTGCAACACGAACCTTCTTTGCGTATTCGGGTTTGAGCAAATCTGCCCAGCTCTTCGGCATATCGAGGCCAAGTTCAGCAGCTCTTTCTGTGTTCATGCAGAAGGCTATAGGCCCAACATAAAGACCTGTCCAGTAATTTTCGGGGTCTCTGTATTTTGGTGGGATACTATTCGCAACTCTTGAACGGTAAGGTGTGGACAATCCGCGTAACTTTGCTTCGATGTGCTGAGTTCCTACACCGCCTACCCATATTGATGCCTGTGGGTTAGCTTTTTCGGCTTCAAGTCTGGCGATTGCTTCTCCTCCTGAGAGACGTACCCATTCAACTTTTATGCCTGTGTCCTTCTCGAACTCATCGAATAACGCTTTGGCTAACGGTTCTTCCATTGTCGTATACGCTTTGACGGTTTCAGCAGCAAATGATGTGCCAGCAAAGAGCATGACGAACAGAAGAGTGAACGCGACAGAAAATTTTTTCATGAAAGAAAATCCTCCTGAAAGTATAAAATTTTTTGTACAAGTGAAAATTTGGTTGATGAGTTATATTTTATCTTTTACGTTTGATTTTCTACAGAGTAGTTTTAGCAATAGCGTACAAAAAAACTCCCTCCGTCATGAAAGATAGAAGGAGCTGTTAATATTACCTATTTTAATCTTCGTGATGTTCCATTGGGATAACCGGCATTCCATGTTTCTCGCGATAATCATTCAGTGCCGTGTGAATTGCTTCCTCCGCAAGAACTGAACAATGCATCTTTATCGGAGGCAATCCGTCAAGGGCTTCTGCAACTGCGTTATTCGTTAAGTTCCATGCATCTTCAATCGTGCGTCCCTTTATCATTTCCGTTGCCATACTTGATGATGCAATTGCACTTGCACATCCGAATGTTTTGAATTTAACATCATCAATAATTTTCGTATCAGGATTAACCTTCAGATAGATTTTCATGATGTCCCCGCATTTAGGGTTTCCTGCTTCACCAACTCCGTCAGCGTTTTCAATTTCGCCTACGTTACGAGGATTGATGAAGTGATCCATAACTTTCTGACTGTAATCTAATGCCATAATTCTATTTCTCTCCAATCGATTTAAGATAATCTTCCCATAAAGGCGACATTGCTCTTCGTCTCGCTACTATTTCAGGCAGTACTTCAAGCAGATAGTCTATATGCTCATCTGTCGTAAGTCTTCCAATCGTGAATCTCAGTGAACCGTGAGCCATTTCATGTTTAAGGCCAAGTGCTAAGAGTACGTGTGAAGGGTCTAAACTTTCGGATGAACATGCACTGCCTGTTGATGCCGATATACCTTTTGCATCAAGGTCGAGTAATAATGTCTCGCCTTCAACGCCTATGAAGCTGAAGTTGATATTGTTCGGAAGACGATTATCACCAGTTGCGCCGTTAAGTTTTGCATGAGGAATTCTTTCAAGTATTCCTGCTATCAGTCTGTCGCGTCTCGATGAATTTATTGCTTTATCTTCATTCAATCTGCCTTTGAGAATCTCGAATGCCTCACCGAAACCTACAATGCCCGCAAGATTTTCTGTACTTGCTCTTCTGCCTTTTTCCTGTGCTCCTCCGTGAATGAAATTCTCAGGTCTCATTCCCTTACGAAGATATAATGCTCCTACGCCTTTAGGCCCGTACATTTTGTGTGCTGACATTGAGAGCATATCAATGTTCATTGCCTTAACGTCAATGTCTAAATGTGCTGCTCCCTGAACTGCATCAGTATGAAATGGAATTTTTCTCTCACGGCATAACGCACCAATTTCCTTTATGGGCTGTATCGTTCCTACTTCGTTATTTGCGAACATCACCGACACGATTGCGGTTTTATCCGTGATTGCATTCCTCACGTCATCAACGCTGACCATTCCTTCAGAGTTCACTGGAAGATATGTTATGTCTGCACCTTCAACCTTCTTCAGATATTCGCAAGTGTGAAGTATTGCATGATGTTCAATGCTGGTAGTGATGATATGATTCTTTCCTGCTATCTTTCCTTTTTCGAGTGTACCCTTCAATGCCCAGTTGTCCGCTTCTGTTCCTGAACCCGTGAAGAATATCTCTGATGTATCAGCATTAAGTGCATCTGCAACTTGTTTGCGAGCTTTCTCGATTGCACCTCTGCTCTTCCTTGAGAATGAGTAAACGCTCGAAGGATTTCCGAATACATCACTGAAATACGGAATCATTGCATTCAATACTTCGGGGCTTACTGGTGTTGTTGCCGTGTGATCCATGTACACAAACATAATCTATCTTTATTCCTCCTTTGTTTTCTATGCTCCCTCTCTGACCTCTTCTGACCAATCTTGAATCGCGCAAAGAATAACATATGCAACAAACTTTATCAAGATTAATTAATTAGTATGAAAAATTTCGTTTTCTGGTAATATATTCTCATTCCAAATTTCTATTTGCAAAGGGGATATTCATATGAGTAAACGTATTTGTATCGCTGTATTGTTATGTTTGGTTTTATCCGCGTCTTCCTTCGCCGCTACTTTCACTCCTGGCACTTACGAGGGTGAAGGTAAAGGTTACAGTGAGAACCAGAAAGTCAAAGTGAAGGTTACGGTCGATGAGGACAAGATTACGAAGGTCGAGATTGAAGGCCCTGAAGAAGTTCCGTTCGGAATGCCTCAGTTCGAGAATTACGCAGGCCAGTTAATCGGAAAGTCGGAGGCCAAGATTGATGCCGCAAGTGGTGCAACAATGACCAGAGACGGTGTTGTTAAAGCTGTCGAAGAAGCCCTCTCGAAGGCTCGCGAAAAAAAAAATGATTCAGTAACTTCATTCAAGCCCGGAACGTATGAGGGTAAAGGCAAAGGTTACAGTGAAAATATCAATATCACTGTGAAGGTTACAGTCGATGAGAATAAAATTACGGCTGTTGAGATTGAGGGGCCTGAAGAAGTTCCATTCGGTGTTCCTCAATTTGAAAATTATGCAGGTCAGTTAATCGGAAAGTCTGAAGCTAAAATCGATGCCGTAAGTGGTGCAACAATGACTAGAGACGGAATCGTTAAGGCTGTCGAAGATGCACTATCTAAAGCAAAAGGTCAGCAGAAAGATAATAATGCTCCTGTCTCATTCAAGCCCGGAGAATATACAGCTGAGGCTATGGGATATAACGGTCATGTGAAAGTAACCGTGAAGTTCAGCGCAGAGAAAATCGAATCAATTAACGTAGACTCTCACACTGAGACCGCACATGTAGGAGATATTGCCTTCAACATAATGATTCCCGAAATGATTCAGGCGAACGGCTCAGGTGTAGATGCAGTGAGCGGAGCAACATTCTCAACACGTGCACTTCGTAACGCTGTGAATTCTGCGGCGGCATTAGCAGACTGCACTAACATTAATGCGTTCATGGACGCAAAGGTCGAACATAAACCCGAAGCTCCCATTAAAGTGAATTTCGATGTCGTTATCGTTGGAGCAGGCGGTGCAGGTGTAGCGGCAGCAGCTCAGGCAGCTCAGTACGGAAACACAGTTCTCCTCATCGAGAAGAATGCAGAAGTCGGCGGCAACACATTAGTATCAGGAGGTCAGTATCAAAGCGTCATGCCTTATCTCGTGTGGGATCCAAAAAATCCTGATGCAGAGACAGGCATATATGCGTTCAATGGTCAGGAATATCCGAAGGTCAAAAGTGTACAGGGATGCATTAACGAGCTGAAGATGATTCTGAATTGGAACGAAGAACCGTTTGATGCGAAATATTACGAGACTAATGAATACGTTGCAGGTGATGCCGCTGAACTCTCAAAGCATGGTGTTCACCCTGAATATCTTCCTGTATTGAAAGCACTGAAGGAAGAAATCAAAGCCTATCTTGCGTGGGCACAGCCTAAACTTGATTCAGGAATTCCAGAAAATCAGCTCGCATTGTTCTCAACTCTCAACCTTCATATCTTCCAGACATACTACGGAGGGTTAAGACAGAGTGCGGACGGCAAGACATGGATATACGGTGATGTGAATCTCGTTAAACAGTTCATCGAAAATGCACAGGGCCTCAAAGAATGGCTTGAAGGTATGGGTTCAACTTTCCATGAGGATACACAGCCCACTCTAATCGGTGCACTCTGGTATCGTGAGAATGAGTTCGTTGGAGCTGAAGTTGATACTGACGGAGACGGTGTGAAGGAGAATTATCCGGGACGTTGGGGAACATTCTTTGTTGCACCTGTAAACGCATTCCTGAAGGCTAACCCGAAGAATCAAATCATGCTTCGTACAACTGTAACTGAACTCATCAAGGAAGACGGAAGAGTTGTAGGTGTAAAAGCGAAACGTTATGACGGCACAGAAATTACTGCACTTGCTGCAAAAGGCGTAATACTTTCAACAGGCGGTTATGCTGCTAACCTCGTGAAAGTCGTCGGTGAAAATGTTTACTGGTCTCCTGAATACATCTCAACGGCAACGAAGACAACTAACCGTTCATCTCTTCAGGGTGATGGCGTGAAAATGGCAGAGACTATCGGAGCAGCATCAACTGGAATGGGCTTCACACAGTTAATGCCAATCTCATGGGTCGATAATGGAAACTTGGCCTTTGGAGGCGGAAACTATGCTTGCTGGATTAGCCCGAACACAGGACATCGATTCGTTGATGAAGGTTCTGAACGTGATGTACTTTCACTCGCTGAATTCAAAAACGGAATGGAGTACAAAGGAAGCAAAGGAGCATTCTTAGAGTTCTACAATGCTGAACAGAAGATGCCTGCACCTACTCAGTTACCAGAAACAGGCGATTATCCTGGCAGATATTACAGACGAAAAATTTCAGAGCTTCCTGAACTTTTCAAGGAACTCGGCGTTAAAGCTGATCCGAAAATTGTCGAACAGACAATCAGGGATTATGACAATGCAGTAATGACTGGCGGGAAATTCCCAGATGTTGGAAAGGCTATAGCATCAAGGACAGTCGGAAATGTTAAGAAAGATTCAGCAGGAAATTATGATGTCAGCACTTATGACCTCGATAATACGGTCATGACTATTCGACTTCTTGCTCCGAGCACTCACCACACAATGGGAGGTTTGGTTGTCGATTTGGGAAGGCATGTACTCACTCCCAAAGGCAGAATCATTCCGGGACTTTATGCCGCTGGTGAGGTTACAGGAGGAATTCACGGAGGAAACCGTTTAGGCGGAAATGCAATCACGGAAATCTTCGTGTCTGGAAGAATTGCGGCAAGTTCACTTAATGCTGACAATCAATGATTGAATGAATCATTAATGGCGGCTGGGAATAAAAAAACCTGGCCGTTATTTTTTTATCGTTGAGATTATAATTACAGAAAAATTTTTCACATGGAGGTTATGTTTTCATGAGCAACAACTCTTTCACTGCGTCTCTTCCGTTCAAGCTCATAGTTGCGTTAGTGCTCGGCATTCTTGTTGGTCTTGGCCTGTCTGCAATCGAGGGCACTATGATTTGTACTGCACTCCTGAATATCATCGTTACGGTGCGATTCATATCGGGTCAGTTCATCAACTTCTGCGTTCCGTTAATCATCATAGGCTTTATTGCTCCGTCAATCACAAGACTGGGAGCACACGCATCAAGAATGTTAATACTCGCATTGATACTCGCATATGTATCATCAATAGGTGCGGCATTGGCTGCAACATTTGCGGGCTATTCGATTCTCCCGTTCCTGAATATCGTATCTGATGTCGAAGATCTCAAATCACTTCCTCCTCTTGTCTTTGCACTCGCAATTCCTCAGATTATGCCCGTCATGTCTGCATTGTTCCTCTCAATCACTGTAGGATTAGCGGCGGCATGGAACAGAAGCAAGTACATCATCAATATTCTTGAGGAGTTTCAGAAAATAGTTTTGAGCATCGTAACGAAATTCCTTATTCCTGTTCTGCCCATTCTAATCGGGACTACGTTCTGCTCTCTCGCATATGAAGGTTCAATCACGAAGCAATTTCCCGTTTTCATCGCGATAATCTTAATCGTCATTGTCGGTCATTATATCTGGATGGCATTGCTATACTTCATCGCTGGCCTGTATTCGGGAAAGAATCCATTTTACATAATCGGGAATTACGGCCCTGCATACATGACTGCAATCGGAACAATGTCGAGTGCGGCAACATTGAGTGTCGCTCTTGAATGCGCGAGGAAGAGTGAACCTCCATTGAGAGATGACATCGTGAACTTCGGAATTCCATTGTTCGCTAACATTCACCTTTGCGGAAGTGTAATGACTGAAACGTTCTTCGTCATGGCTGTCTCAAAGATACTTTACGGGGTCTATCCTTCAATCGGAAGTATGCTTTTGTTCTGCGCATTGCTGGGAGTATTCGCGATTGGAGCACCTGGTGTACCTGGCGGGACTGTCATGGCCTCATTGGGATTGGTTACCGGTGTGCTAGGGTTCGATGCTTCAGGTACTGCGTTAATACTCACGATATTTGCACTTCAGGATTCATTCGGGACTGCGTGCAACGTTACGAGTGATGGTGCATTAACTCTTATTCTTACGGGTTATGCCGAAAAACACAAGATTGAACACGCAGACTTAGATAATCTTTTAGATTAGGCATTCTTTTTTCGGTAAAAATTTTTTCCCCCTCGTGATTTAATTCATAAGGGGATTTTTTCTTATTCTTTTTCTTTATATTTGTTTTATACGTGAACTACCGCCACTTATTGAAGTGGCAGCTTCCTAATTCTACGAGGACTGCGCTCCAACCTCAAAAGCTGAATACGTCTTACACCCTCTCCAAAGGC
>CAJOMU010000023.1 GCA_905235735.1 uncultured Synergistales bacterium | reverse complement strand
GCCAGCGTTCATCCTGAGCCAGGATCAAACTCTCAGTAAAAATCTCTCTTCGAGTCTGCTCTGCGAGTCAAACTCTCAGTAAAAATCTGATTTTTGATTCTTGGCTTTATGTTCGCAATTAAAAACTTAATATCTCATCTGTAAAATTGCTTTGTCAATTAACTCGGAATTTTTCATTTCATGTATCTTCATCTAATTCCGCTTCTGCACTCTCTTTAGCCCTTCGCTCTTTTGTTCCAGCTCTTGGCTCTCTCAAGCGCAACAGAGAGAATTATACACCCTTTTCTCCCTGTGTCAAATTTTTCGCAAAAAGTTTTTCCCGAATCGCTATATTAGCGGCTGGGAAGCCCAATTAACTCACGTCCGCAGAATATCTCAAACCCTGCCTCAAGGTCATTGTCAGACTTAATCCCGCTCCTGATGTATTCGGCAGCATCACGCAAATCACCCTCGCGGAATATGAAGCTCAAAAATTTATCGTACCATGAGCCTTTAGCTTTGTTCCTTGCAAGTTGTTCAAGCAGAAAGCTCATCAAGTACCGCATTGGCTGGTCAACATTCTTCGGATTAAATCGCGAATTTGGGTCGGCCTTCCTGTAGACTTCACGCTCAATTCTCCCGTCCTCTCCAATCTTGAAGCGCGCAAATTTCGCATTGCCCACTGTCTGAACGGGCAGCAACGCAATCGCAAGCCTGTTCGTGTAAAGCGGATTGGCCGTGAGCATAAGG
Organism: uncultured Synergistales bacterium; assembly: GCA_905235735.1. Classification (GTDB taxonomy): domain Bacteria; phylum Synergistota; class Synergistia; order Synergistales; family Aminobacteriaceae; genus JAFUXM01. The sequence goes on along the minus strand of CAJOMU010000023.1, from coordinate 26,323 downwards.
GTATTGTTGAAGGCTCTCTTAATGGTCTTGTGAAGCCTGTCGCGTTCGTCCGATGTGTCAAGATATTTCTCACACTTTATCGGCACAAAAATTATCAGCCGTTCACTCGCGTCACCCTCAAGACCGCGTTTGATTACCCACTCGATTTCTTCAACTGCACAACCATCATCGATATATTTTCCGTCCATTTCCATAAGATACGGCGTGTTGATCGCAACGAGTATAACCGCTGAAGCCTTCACGATGTCAATCACAGTCTTGTTGTTGGAGTCGCCGGGAATCATCCAGCCTCCGGGAAAATCGTAGAACTTCACAGGAAGATATGCTCCCTTTCCAATAACGTGGAAGAGAAATTCACGGAGCATTGATGTTCCTTCGATTGAGCGTTCAAACTGGCGAGTGCTTGTATTGTTCGCATCACGCTTGAGAGACCTGTAGGCGTTCATGAGAGTACTGAATGTGTGATCTTCCGCTGGAAAAATTGTTCCAGGTGATATGTGCTCAAACTCTTCGGCCATGCACGCAAGGAGTGTAGTTTTTCCTGCTCCGCTTGGGCCTAAAATTGCGAATTTCATCTCAGTTGTCACCATTAGTTGAACCTCCTTTTTCCTCAGGGCTAACTTCATCTCTTGAAACCAGTGTTTTATCCGAAGATATATCTCTGCTGCCAGTCCCTTTATCATCGCTATTAGGCTTGCCATTCATTTCCTCCCTTATCTTTATTTCTACTGATGTCGGCAATATGTTTTCCGGCTGACTCGATTGCTCTTCCTGCGATTTCAAGAGTAGCTCCTGTGGCTGCACCTGCGGCTTCGATTGTCCATTTTCCCGCATTAAATACCACATCAGCAAGCCCACGCACACAACTCCCACCACTAACAGATATATCATCCATCTGTACGTATAACCTTCTCCAGAATCTTCTTCATCTTCCGAGCCTATTTCTATGAGTTCACCAGAGTCAGCAAAATACTTCTTCATATATCCTGCTTTAGGCAGTTGAATACTCGCGGGCTTACTCACTAGCCACTGAAGAAATTTCCGCTGGTCAAACCTCATATCCTCGCCTGGTTTATTCCTGCCCTGCCAGTCCTTGCGCATAACAGGAATCTCCTCAATGAGTCTGCTTGCACACTCTGCTGTTTCGTCCCATTCATTCACGACTCGCGAGAATGCCCGCATGGCCGTCTGCAAATTCTCCGAAGGCAGTATCAGGCAGAACGAGAACTTTATCACCCTTCTAGCCCTGTCCTGCCTGCTGAGTCTGAGACCGAATGCCGCAACGTAAACTTTTCCGCTGTCTTCGTAGATTACTGCACTCTTTTCATCTTCATCAACTTGCGCAATATCGAGAATCGGCTGAAATTCTTCCGCGAAATTAAGCTCTTCTTTACCGTCTCCAGCAAACACACGGTAATCCTCTGACTTAGTCCGCGTGTAAAACCTGAACGCTATACTCTCATTCATCACTTACGCCCCCTTCATGGCCGGGAAATCCCGCAATAATCCCTCAATCTCCTGAACATGCCCCCTGATTCCTGCTGAGGCATCACGCTTCCTCTGTGTCTTTCCGAACTCTTCAGGCCACACATCACCGCGTATAGGACGATACAGCCTCTTCCACTCGATTTTGAGATGATCCTCATCTCGCCCCGAACGTATCATTATGTCCTTGAACTCTTCTGCGGCAGCAAATGCGGCATTGTTCGGCTCAGGGTAGATTCCGTTAGTCCCGTCAAATCTTTTGCGCATTTCGTAGATTGCCTGCTCGTATAAATCCTGCAGCATGTCGAGAACTTCCCCCTCATTGCGCGGAAATCCCTGCGAGATATTAGCCTCGTCAAGCGGGTCAAGACAGTTCAGAGCCTCGCGAATTCTGTGTTGTGCAAAGCTCCTGTAGTTGAGCCTCCAGCCGTCTAGCAACTCAAGACCGTAAAGTATAGTCGGAACTCTCTCAGCAAGATTATTCTCCCTGATGTACCCGACAATACGCCCTAAAATTTCATGATCTTCACTACCAAATTTACCCGCAAGCCTTCCGGTTAATCCAAGAATATGCCCGAACTTATCCTTCATGGCCGTCATTACTGCGCTTAGTATGTCGTCCATATCAGCCTGCATTCTGTTGCTTAACTGAGTTCTTATGATGTGCAGGCATTCAGGGTATACCCTTATCGTGTCGCCATACTCCATATACTTATCTCGAATTTCTGACTCACTGAACGGAAAACTTGCTCCGTTTTCTGCCTCCGTGAATATCGTCTCTATTCTCTCCTTCAATGGTTCACACGGCGTATTCTTTGCGTCCCTAAGCTCTGAGCCTTTCCCCACGCATGACTGTATTGCCTTGCGCAGTTCCTTCCAGATGTCCGCGAAAAGCTCATCGAACATATCAGCATCATCATCCGAGTCGCGGCCTTCCCTCGTTATGTCATTGAGGCGTGAAAGATTCTCCTGTAATTGCGATATTACACGGCTTATGTCATCCTTAACATAGCGGGCATATTCTGCATCGTTGTGTTCGATATTGTTCGCAAGAAAATCAAGTGCCTTGTCGATTATCGCTGTGTCAACGTCTTCACGGCTTGTGCAGTCCGCTATCACTGTACTTGCTACACTGATCTGCGCATTCTTTATCGAGTCCCTCAAAAGCTCGCACTGAGTTAGATTCTCAGCTCCATTCCTTGAGTCCCTGTTGAAGCACCAGAATGACCAGCGTTCTATTGGCAGTTTTTCTCCTAATGCACGCCGAGCCTGACTGTATAATGATATTTCGTTGTCCTGCCAGCCTGCTCCAGTGTTCGATGGTTTGGATAGGAACAACACGAGGTCTACCTCATCGCTTAATGCACGCACTAACTGTTCCGTATCGCCTTTGCGTGTGTCTCCAAGTCCTGGAAGGTCTATCAGTCTGAGTTTTCCCACGTCAGAATTTGGGAACGCACAGAATATTTCAACGTTCGATACGGCCATGTGCTTGAAGAATACTCGTTTTCCTTCCGCGTTGTCCTGTGCTACATACTCGCGTATCTGTGAGCGTTCAATCCTCATTGGTGGCCGCCCTAAGTAATCCTGATACTGCGGCAGATGTTCCTGAAGGTCTCTGAGGTGCTGAAGGTGCAAATTCATCTGCGTAACAGTTTCTGGGCTTGCCTTGAACGTTCCAGGCTCAGGTAGTCTCATTGACTGGAAATCGTAAATGCTAGCGGGCGAAAACAAATCAGGCTTGTACTCCTGAAGGTCTCTGAAATACGGGGCTATTCTGTCATCAATGAACTGTCTTTCAGTTAGGAAGTTTACTTGCGCATATGCTGTTGTCGCGTTGGGAGTGTTGATGATGTCGGAACGTACTCCAGTGCAGAAGGCTTGATTCCCGTCCGGAATTTCCTCCGTGCCAAGTCCCGTTATGGTCTGGAGAAGACGTGATTTCCCTTGACGCGCTCGCCCTATCACCGCTATGTTCAGCGGTATCACGTGAAAGTCTGTTCTGAATATGCGTGAGATCTCCCTGCAAACTCTGAAGTTCATTCACCGATTTTGAACATGCCGCGAGAGTTTCAGACAATCCCGAAAATTCATGGGCTATAGACTCGTCATTGAGTACCGAAGTGCAAACGGGAGTCATTCTCTCATAGGCTGATGAAATTTTTGCGATTGATGAGCGCATGTTCTGGATATTTTCTGCGAGGGGTTTTCTTCGTGCAATGATTGCGTTAATCTTGCTGGTTCTTTCCTGTCCCATTGTCTACACCTCACTCAACAACAGGCGGAAATTTGTGGAGAGATTACTTACAAAAGAGCATAAGTTGACTTGACTTGACGATTATACAAGAGCTAATCATTTTGTCAAGCTCCTTTCTTCGTTAATAATATAGAATTTAAAATATTATACACTGGCTGACGAAGATTCTCTATGCTAATGCACTATATTCCTACGAGGCTATGTGTGTATCGTATAATTTTCTATAAATATTTTTTTCGGAAGGAGAGGTACTTATGATTTACTCATTTGAATTGAATGACGTTGATACAAAGTTTGCGGAAGCATATGCAGAAGAGACCGGCGAATCTGTCGGTGATATGGCAAAGAGGTTCATGCTTGACGGCATTGAGGACGTTATGGACTTACGTGCGGCAAAAATAGCAAAAGCAGCATATGAGGCAGACCCTGTAACCTATACGCTTGATGAAGTTGAACAAATGCTGGGGATTGCCTGATGAAGAGATACACGGTAGATTTTACCCGTGAGGCTCAGAAACAGCTCAGTAAAATGGATAGGCCGATTCAGAAGAGAATCAAAAACTGGATTCGGACGCACATTGACGGCTGTGAAGACCCTACGATGTGGGGTAAGCCTTTGACCAACAATCTCAAAGGCTACTGGAGTTACCGCGTCAGTGATTATCGAATCATTGCGGAAATTCTTGATGACAAAGTTCTTATCCTCATTACTGAAGTCGGGCATCGCAGAGAGATATACAAAGAGATATGAAATTGCGTTAGAGTTCAATCTGTGCTATATTTTCATTTATCAGGCTCTCCTGAACGGCTGATTATCATGCTGTCAGGTAACTAAGAAGCCATCACTCTGAATCTATATGCATATAATTATCAGGGATCGGCTTTTCGTTATTCAGGAGCTGAACCCTGATATTTTTATGTCATTCAACAAAAGCTGCGGCAGATTTTGAAAGGAGGAGGAATTATTGCCCGGCAATGAAGAAAATGCCCCTCGCATAAATAACGAAATAACCTCGTCGAAAGTTCTGCTTATTGACGAGAATGGGGTTAAGGTAGGAGAAACAAATACTATAGAAGCCATTCATATGGCTATGGAACAGTCGCTTGATCTTGTTGAAGTTGCACCAATGGCACAGCCTCCAGTATGCAGAATAATGGATTACGGTAAGTATCGCTATCAACTGCAGAAAAAGGAAAAAGATGCTCGAAAGAAACAAAAAGTGCAGGCCCTCAAAGAGATAAAAATGCGTCCTAAGATTGATGAACATGATTTTGACTTCAAGACTAAAGCTGTCAGAACTTTCCTTCAAGATGGACACAGAGTGAAAGTGTCTGTGTTCTTCAGAGGACGTGAGATGTCATTTCAGGACAGAGGCGAAGATGTATTGAACCGCGTCATAGCTGAATGCGAAGATGTCGGGAAATGCGAATCAAGGCCAATGATGGAAGGACGTTACATGAGAATACTGCTTACACCTCAGACAGGCAGCACTTCATCAGGTTCAATGCAGGCACCAAAAACGAAAGGAGAAGAATAATCTACATGGCCAAGCAGAAATTGAAATCACATTCGGGAGCAAAGAAGAGATTCTTTAAGACAGCTTCAGGGAAATTCGCTTACAGGAAATGCGGAAGGTCTCATATTCTCGTTCATAAAAGTCCGAGAAGAATGCGAAGACTCAAGGAAACAGGTTATGTAACTGATACACTCACCGAGCAGATGAGGCATTTGCTCCCTTATGACTAAGAAACAATCAGAAAGGACTGATATACCATGAGAGTAAAAGGTTCATCACAGAGCAATCAGAAACGTAAGAAGCTGTTCAAGCTCACAAAAGGTTACTGGGGACAGCGCAAGAATGTTTACAGGCGTGCAAGAGAAGCATATTTAGCATCGCTGTCGAGAGCATACGTTGACCGTAAACGCAAAAAGAGAGATTTCCGTAGATTATGGATCACGAGAATCAGTGCGGCAGTTCGTGCTGAAGGTATGAGCTACAGCGTCTTCATGAACGGACTCAAGAAGGCAGGAATTGAAATTAACCGTAAGATGCTTTCAGAAATGGCAATTCATGATGCTGAAGGTTTCAAGAAGCTAGTCGAAAAGGTAAAGGCCGCTTTGTAATGCCGGAACAAGAATTGAATATTAGTGCAGTCAGGGATTCATTCAATGAGTCCCTGAAAACTGCAAGAACACTTCAGGAACTCGACGATATACGCGTAAGGTTCACAGGCAAGAAAGGCGAACTAACATTACTCCTCAGATCATTAGGTAAACTTCCAAAAGAACAGAGAAAAGATGCAGGACAGGAATTAAATTCACTCAGAGATTTAATTGAATCGGAACTCGAAAAGACTGGCAGAAAGATTCGCGATGAAGAAAACGAAAAGCAGGAACTGAATCAGAGAATCGATGTTACTCTTCCGTCCAAAGGCAGAACTATGGGTGCATTTCATCCTGTCATGCAGACTATGCACGAGATTGCGAATATCATGCAGGGATTAGGCTACTCTGTCGCAGAAGGCCCGGAACAGGAAGAAGAGTTCTATAACTTTGAATGTCTTAATATACCTTCATGGCACCCTGCACGCGATATGCAGGATACATTCTATTTCCCTGACGGCACATTACTTCGTACACATACATCACCTGTGCAGATTCGTTCAATGCTGAAATACGGTGCACCTCTGAGAATCATTTGTCCTGGCAAAGTCTATCGAAGGGATAACGATACAACTCATTCGCCGATGTTCAATCAAATGGAAGGCTTGTTAGTCGATAAAGATGTTTCATTCAGCGTCATGAAAGGCACAATGTCTGAAATGTTAAACGCGTTCTTCGGGAGAAGTCTTAAATCACGATTCAGGGCAAGCTACTTCCCTTTCACTGAGCCTTCAATGGAACTCGATATCGAATGCGTTGAATGTTCAGGTCATGATGAACACTGCCGCGTATGTCATGGTACAGGCTGGCTTGAAGTTGCTGGTATGGGTATGGTTCACCCGAATGTTATACGTGCAGGCAAAATTGATCCCGATGAATATAACGGTTTCGCTTTCGGAATTGGTCTCGACAGAATGGCCATGCTGAAATACGGAATATCTGACCTGCGATTACTGTTTGACGGTAACGTTTCATATTTCATGTCAGGGTTTAAGGGGGCTGAATAATCATGTTAGTATCATGGGAATTGTTGAAACACTTCATTGATATTGAGCCTCTCGACATAACACCTGAAGCATTAGCAGAGAGACTTACATTTTCAGGTTCGGAAGTTGAGAACATAACGTATACCGCCGGAAAGATGAAGGGTATCGTTGCCGCACGAATAGATTCGCTTGAACATCATCCGAAAGAAAGCAAATACTTCATCGCTCATTTGAACACTGGCACAGGCGAACATGTATGCATAACCAGTGCACAGAATATGAAGAAGGGTGATATGGTCTTCTATGCAGGTGAAGGTTCTGTATTGCCCAATGGCATGGTAATGGGTACAAGAGATTTCGCAGGAGTTCAGAGTTTCGGAATGATGCTGTCTGCGGAGGAGCTTGGCCTTCATGATGTAGATGATCCTTCAGGATTGCTCATACTTCCGAATGATGCGAGACCTGGCGATAATGCAGAGAGCTTGTATCATATCGGTGATGTAATTCTCGATGTATCTATCACTCCTAACAGAGGAGACCTATTAAGCCTTTTGGGAATGGCAAGAGAGATTAAAGGTTTATATCCGAAATCAACTCTTAAATCTCCAGAATGGTTGAGGCCATTGAAACAGGATAAAGAGTGGACAGAGGAATTCGGAACGATTTCACTTCCAGATAAAGGGTGCTTCGCCTACAGGTTAGGACTTGCAACAGGAGCAAAGATAGGACAATCACCATTGACGGCAAAAGTAGATTTAGCACATCTCGGAATGAGACCAATCAATAACGCTGTCGATGTTACGAACTATATCATGCTCATGCTTGGCCAGCCTTTGCACGCGTTTGACCTTAATACGCTTCCTGAACGTGAAATCACAGTGAGAGCTGCTCATGAAGGCGAGACAATGATTACACTCGACGGAAAAGACAGAGTGCTAACTGAACGCGATATGCTCATCACATCAGGTGGTGAAGCGATTGCTCTCGCAGGTGTAATGGGAGGAGAACAGACAGGAATCAATGATGACACAACTACGATTGTGATTGAGAGTGCAAGTTTCTCACCGATAAGAGTCGGGCATACTTCAAGAAGGCTCGGAATAAATTCGGAAGCGGCATTCAGATTCTCACGTACAGTTGACCCTTCATTGAGCAAATCTGCACTCATGGCCGCAACTACATTAATGCGCGACTGGTGCGGTGCAGTTGTGGATTACAGGCCGTTATCCGCTGAGAATGAGATTGCTGAACCTCAGCCCGTGAAGCTCACTCGTAAGAAGCTGTCAACATATCTGTCATGGGACAACATGAACGAAGCGCAGAAAATTCTTGAGGGATTCGGAATCAAACATGTTAAAGGTGATTCAGATGAAAGAACGTTTATGCCTCCGACATCAAGACCAGACATTACGATTGAAGAAGATTTAATCGAGGAAATCGGACGTTTCAGAGGATACAATGACGCTCCCGATAAACTGCCAGGTGAAATGCCCAGACGCGCAGATATTGGAGATACATTGAGGCTTGCAGGTATGGTTAGAAATGTTCTTATGCCGAGAGGATACACTGAAGTCGTAACATACAGTTTCCTTCCTGAAGATTTTCCCGACAAGTTACGAATTCCTGAATCCGATTCACGTCATGATACACTCAAGATAGCTAATCCCATAAGCCGCGACCAAATGGCCATGCGTACAACATTGCTTCCCGGATTGCTCGCAGGACTGAGAACAGCAATTACGTCAGGCTGGCGTGAACCAGTGAGGATATTTGAACAGGGAAAAGTTTTCATTGAAGGCAATGAACCTGAACATGCAGCAGGAATAATCTTCAATGGTAAAGATACCCGTTCGCCGAATAATGACAGAGACGAGAATTTCTACAGTATTAAGGCAGATGTCGAATCACTCTTGAGATTTGCAGGATATAACGCTGAATTCAGGAGAGGCCATGAACCTTTTGCACATTCAGGACAGACAGCAGATGTAATTGTTGACGGAACAAAAGTAGGCTGGGTTGCGAGACTGAAGCCAGTAATCGAACAGGAACTTGATGTTTCAGAAGGAGTTTATGCTTTCGAGATTGATGTTACGTTCATGAAGTCATCAAAGCGTCCAGAGTTCAAACCTTCAAGTCAGTTCCCCGCATCTTATCGTGATATTTCATTGCTGGTATCAATCGACAGAAGCAACTATGATGTCATGAATGATATTCGTGAATGCGTCCGTGAATCTGCAAGTGATGATATTGCACTCGAAAAGCTGAGACTATTTGATGTGTATATCGGCAAGGGAATTACTGAAGGATTCAGAAGCCTCGCATACAGTTTAAGTTACAGGTCTGATGAACGCACACTCAAAGATGAAGAAGTTGAAAGCATACACATGAGGGTACGCGAAAATCTAAAGAGCAAAGGCTATGTGATTCGTTAATCATATGGTCATTAAGAAAAAAAGAAAAAAAATTGAGAGTGTCAGATTTAAAGTTCTAACACTCTCTGCTTTTCAAAAATGATTCTAATTCATCAACCTGACTTTCTGCCCTTCCCTCAGCAAATGTACACCAGCAACTATTAAATTATCTCCGCCCTTTAAGTCATTGCCGGAAATTTCAATGTAGCCCTCTGCATAAGGCTCACCAACTGTAACAGGTACTTTGTGAACTTCTCCGTTTACACATCGCCATACATATTGCTTTTCGTCCAGCACGAATATAGCGTTAGAAGGTACTCTGAATGAATTTGCGTTTGCATTCCCGCTGTCTTCAAATATAACTTCAACTGTTGCAGCCATTCCTGGAAGTAAAGATATTTTATCTCTCTGCTGCATCACGGCAGTTACAGGGAAAGTATTCGTGTTAGGGTCAGACTGTGTAACGAATTCCTTCAGCGTTAAAGGAAAACGTTCATTAGGTATCGCGTCAAAGAGTGCATAGAATGATTTCACTTCTCTCTTTGAGCTTAATCCTAATATCACATCTCTGTCTGGAACATTGAATACAAGTTCGAGTGTGTCTATGTCCTGCAATCTGAAAATTGGCTGCTTGGCCGTAACGTCCTGAAAATTTTCAACCATTCTGTCAGCTATCACTCCGTCAAATGGTGCACGCAGCTCCGTATCTTTCAGTGAATCACGAACGAATTCTACTTGTGCTTTTGCTGAATTGAGATTCGCAAGGGCAACGTCAACTTCGGTCTTCTGTGTGTCGTATGTCGATTTGGGAATAACCTTCTGCTTGTACAGATTCTCATGACGCTTGAAGTTCGTCTGAGCGTTATTGTATTGTGCCTGCGCCTGTGCCTGAACACTTTGTGCCTGCTTCAGCTGAGTTTGAAAGTCTCTCGTGTCCAACGTTGCCAACAATGCGCCTTTCTTAACCGAATCGCCTTTATCAACATAAATCCTTCGTATAGGCCCTGATACTCTGAATGAAAGATCAACTCGTCTTCCTCCCTGAAGAGTTCCGAAATAACGCCAAACTCCTCCGTCTCCGTTCACACTAAGCGTAATGCTCTTTGCTGGACGTATGATTTCAGGTTTCGCAATTTCTTCCTGAGGTTTTCTGAACGTCTCAAGTGCAAAATATCCGCCTACAACAACAGCAGCAATAATTATAATATCAATGATTTTTCTCATTATGAGTTCTCCTTTCTGTTTCTATTCTCTATTTCTCTTCTTCGTCATCGTCATCATCTTTTTCATCGTTCTCATCAGGACACGGTACATGATAGGCTATAGCTGTGGCAACGGGAATTACAACCATTGTTAAGATCGTGCTGACCGTCAGACCTCCCATTATTGTAACTGCCATTGAGCCGAACATTACATCCCATATCAAAGGAATCATTCCCAGAACTGTCGTAACTGCGGACATCGCAACAGGACGAAGACGGCTTACACCAGTTTCAACGATTGAGAGGTATCTGTCTTTACCTGAAGCGAAATCACTTGCAACTTGATCTAACAGAACGATTGAATTCTTCGCAAGCATTCCGACTAGGCTCAATACACCGATAATCGCAAGGAAACTTAACGACATGTTCGCAATTCCAAGACCCAATACAACACCGATTAATATTAACGGAATTGACGAGAATATTATCATAGGCTGTTTGAATCCGTTGAACAGGAAAATCATTATCGTGAACATAAGCAACAGGCAAGGCATGAACATTTTCGACATTCCTCCCATTGCGTCCCCCTGACTTGCTTCTTCTCCTCCCCATTTAAAGTCGTAGCCTAACGGTAATTCTATTGATTCAATTGCTTTCTTCACACGTTCCTGCATTACTCCTACGTTTGCTCCGCGTTTCACATCACTCATAACCGTAATGACACGTCTGCGATTCTCCCTCATCAATATATTATCCTCGAATGTTATTCCAATATCCGAAATGATTGAACCCAAAGGTACAGACATTCTTGCAGCCGGTGCCCATACAGGGAAAGATAAAATATTTTCCATTTGATTACCTTCTTCGGATGCAAGGCTCATTATGATTGGTAATGATCTGTCGCCGTCTCTGAACATTCCTAAAGTTGCTCCCGTTCCTGCTGTCTGAAAAGCTGTATTGATTAATGGCCTCGATAAACCTAAACTCTGCATTCTGTCCATTCTTATATTTGGTCTGAATGTCATAACAGGATCTCGCCAGTCTATTCTCACACAGCTTGCCAGAGGATCATCTTGAAGAATAACTTTCGCTTGTTCGGCCAAGTTTCGCAGTACAGCGGAATCATTGCCGAAAAATCTTGCCTCGATTGAAGGGGCCATGCTTGAACCTTTCGAGAATGATTTACAGATTCCTTCAACACCAACTAATTCTTCATTTATGATTCTCTGCGTCTCATCAAGAATTCCAGCAACATCTCCGCCCTCTTTGATTTCAACAATGAGTTCTGAAAACGATGTATTTGAATCAGGCGGTGAATATGTAAGCATGAAACGCAATGCACCTCCGCCGACTAAAGATGTTACGTTCTTCACGTCAGGCATTTTACGAAGTCTCTCCGCTAATCCTTCTGTCATTTTCTGCTGTTCCTTTATCGATGTACCTTCACGCTGCCACATATCCGCCACGAAATATGAGGCCGTTGAACTCGGAAAGAAAGTTTTATCCAGCATTCCAAGCCATACAACAGATAACCCAAATGCAGCAACCACTATTCCTATCGTTAATAGTCTGTGCCTCAAACATCCTTCAAGAAATGCCCTGTATATTCTGAAAAGGGGTTTATCATAAGGGTCTGAGTTGTCATTAGTTGTTGATGAGGGTTTCAGCATCAGAAAACCAAATACAGGAGTAACTGTGATTGCGAAAAGCCAGCTTAACATCATTGAGATTCCTATGACCTGAAGAAGACTGCGGCAATATTCACCGGTGCTGTCAGGAGATAATCCAATAGGTACGAATGCAAGTACAGCAATAAACGTTCCGCCAAGCATTGACCAGGTTGAACCGCTCACTGTTTCTGAAGCTGCATCAGTTACGTCTTCTCCTTTTTGAACACCTATTAACATTCCTTCGGTTACAACGATTGCATTATCGACCAGTGAACCTAATGCAATAATCAATGCCGCTAATGATACCTGCTGAAGGAATATACCAGACCAGTTCATGACCATTAGAGTGGCTGCAACTGTCAGCAGCAATACGATTCCGATCACGAGACCCGAACGCAGTCCCATGAAAACGAGAAGAACACCGACAACGATAATTAACGATTCCATTAAGTTCACTACGAAATCATTTACGGAGTTCACGACACCTTTCGACTGCATATAAATTTCATCGAGTTCCATTCCTATTGGCCTGTTCACTTCAAGTTCTTCAAGTCTCTTCGATACAGCTTCACCCATCGTAACGACATTTCCGCCTGAGATTGTAGCTATTCCGATTCCGAGTGAAGGACGACCATTGAAGGACATCATGAAGGTCTGAGGGTTTACATAATCACGCCGGACAGTTGCAACTTCATTCAAGCGTATCAAACGTCCCCCTGAACCTCCGATTATCAGTTCACCTATGTCCTTAACGCTCAGAATTCCTCCGACAGGATTTATTGTAACGTATTGATCTCCGTAGAAAGTTTTGCCAAGCGATGAAATAGTGTTCTGCTGATTCAGAATGTCGAATATTGAAGACGGAGACAATCCCAGAGAGCTTAACCTCGTTTGAGAAAACTCAACGTAAATTCCTTCAGTCTGTTCACCTAAGATGCTCACTCTTGCAACTTCTGGGACTAACACAAGTTCTTTCTTCAGGTAGTCAGCGTACTCCCAAAGTTCACGCATAGTGTAACCGTCTCCAGTGAGTGCGTAGAACTGTCCGTAAACATCACCGTAATCATTATTGATTGCGACAGAACACCCTGAAGGCAAATTAGGAACAGCATCATTGACCTTCTGACGTAAAACGTTCCAGACCTGAGGCAAGTCATCAGTTTGGTATTCATCTTTGATGTCGATGTATACAACTGCCATTCCCTCCGTGCAACGGGTACGAATTTTTTTGATTCCGCCCATTGCCTGCACTGCATCTTCAATTCTGCTTGCGGCTTCCCTTTCGACTTCAGTAACGGTTGCTCCGGGATACACCACGCTTATGACTGCCGTCTTAATTGTGAATGTTGGATCTTCGAGCTTTCCGATTGCAAAATATGCAGCGATTCCGCCAAAAGCCATAAGAGCGCAAATGAAGAGGACAACTACACGACGCTCAATGCTAGATCGTGCAATATCCATAAAAAAACCTCTTTTCTATTTAAATTTTTGTTTTTTGTATTTTAGAATATTTTTGAAAGTATTAAAAGCAAAGCAAAGAAAGCATTTAATAATCTCTCTGTTAAAATTATCGGAGAGGTGATTATTTTATGGCCATGAATCTAAATAATGCAGAATATTTTGCGGATACAATATCGAATCGAATAGACCAACTCCTGAATGAACGAAAAATTTTACGCCGCGAGCTTTCACGTAAATCCGACGGAAATCTCGAACATGAGAAATCATTTGTCCGTGCGTATCAGGATAACATAATCAACACTGCAATGAATGCGGATAAATCAGCGAGACTTGAACACATGTTAGCGATAAGATAGCGTGAATTGAAGGAATTGAATATGAACACTTCAAGAGATGTATTCTTAACGATAGGCAAAGGGACGTACACGATATACACTCCGCTGAGTGATGAGGAGATAGACAGGGTGAAAGCATTAATTGATGATGCATGTGGGGAGATAGTGAAGGGAGCGAAGCAGGAAGATATGTTAATGCTTACGTGTTTAAGGCTTGCATACTCACTTGATTCAGTGAATGGGAAGCTGAAGAAGATACTTGAACGCATAGACGGAGAGCTTTGATGAGCTAATAATAATGAATTATTCATCCAATAATTATTAAAATTGTCAGGAGGCAAAGTAACAATTTTTTCCTCTCTGTCATCTTCTCCCCGTGATATTATTTGCGGGGTTAATTTCTATAAACTTGAAAGGAGAAAATTTTTTCATCATGAAGGTTATTCTCAAATCAGACGTGAATAAACTCGGCAAAGCGGGTTCACTCATCGACGTTAGCGACGGACATGCACGCAACTTCCTAATTCCAAAAGGATTAGCTGTCGAAGCAACTCCAGGCAAACTCGCAGAATGGAAAGCTGAACAGGCTCGCATGAAAGCCAAAGATGAAAAGCATCATCAGGAAGCACTTGAACTTCAGAAAAGATTACAGGGAAGAGCAATAACAGTCGAAGGCAGAGCAGGCGAAAATGGAAAACTCTTCGGAAGCATAACTCCCGCACAAATTGCAGATGCTCTTGAAGCTCAGCATGGCCTCAAGGATTTCGATAAACGCGACATTAAACTTGATGAGACAATCAAACAGCCTGGTAACTTCAAATTCTCGCTGAAACTTTATCCAGGTGTTCAGGCTGATATGACACTTACCGTTACTGTCGCTAATTCATGATTTCTAACTTACCACCGCAAAGCATAGAAGCAGAACGCGCTGTATTAGGTGCATGTATTCTCTCTAATGATGCTCTTGGTTCTGCTGTTGAAATTCTGAAGCCTGAAGACTTTTACAATGTCAATAACAGGGCAGCATATGAAGTCTTCATGTCTATGTACATGTCAGACAGGCCGGTTGATTTCATAACTGTCTCCGGTGAACTGAAAAACAAAGGAATATTTGACAGGCTCGGAGGAAACGCATATCTTGATGAACTGGTCAGCAGCACAACGACAACTGCAAACATAATCTATCATGCTGAAATAGTGAGAGACTGTGCAGTAAGACGGCGTTTAATTGAAGCAGGAAACAGAATAATATCCCTTGCATATAACAGCGAGAAACCAGTCAAAGAGATCATAGATGAAGCAGAGAAATTAATCTTTGATGCGGCACAGAATAAAAGCAGTTCAGAGTTCCGAAGAATAAGCGAGATAATCGGGCCGGTGTTCTCTGAAGTTGAAGCTAATCACAAGCAGAAAGATGTAAAAGTTACGGGTTATCCTTCAGGCTTTGATGATTTAGACACTTATACAGGAGGATTCCAGCATGGAAGTCTGAATATCATTGCGGCTCGTCCATCAATGGGTAAAACTGCATTCGCCGTTAATATCGCTCAGTTCGGAGGCAAAAAGGAAAGTAATCTTCCTATTCTCATATTCAGTCTCGAAATGCCCGCTGAACAGTTAGTGCTTCGTATGCTCTCCGCTGAATCACATGTTAATCTCTCTCATCTCATCAAAGGTACTTTCGACACAAATGCTTTTGCGTCAGTTCAGCAGGCCAGCGAATTTATCACGAAGAAGAATATATACATCAATGATGATTCTGCTTTGACTGCTATCGACTTCAGAACAAAATGCAGAAGGTTCAAGACTAAACACCCTGATTTAGCACTTGTTATTGTGGACTATCTTCAGCTAATGAGTTCAGGTGAAGGTCGTACTGACGGAAGACAGCAGGAAGTTTCTGACATCTCAAGAATGCTCAAGGCAACAGCAAGAGAATTAAACTGTCCCGTTATCGCATTGTCGCAATTATCACGTGCTGCTGAACAACGGACAGAAAAGAAACCTCAGTTATCAGACCTTCGAGATTCTGGTGCAATTGAACAAGACGCAGATGTTGTCTTACTGCTATTCAGAGAGGACTACTACAGCGAGAATGAGAACAACAAAGAGATGAACAGTAAAGCAGATATTCGCGTGGCCAAGAACAGAAACGGAAGCACTGGTGTGTTTCATCTTACATTCGAGAGGGAGATAACGAAATTCTTCAACTATGCAGGTTGAAATTAATCCCCCCTGTATTATTCGCAGAGGGGATTCTGATTCATGTTAGTCTGTTCTAAGTGCAACAATAGGATCTAAATTCGAGGCCTTCCATGCTGGCCAGAACCCAAAGAATACTCCGACAAAACCAGAGAACCCTACAGCAAGTACAACTGACTCTAAAGACACTGAAGCGGGCCATTTGAAGAAATGCGCAATGACTGAAGATATTCCGAAGCCTATTGATATTCCTATACTGCCTCCCAGAATCGATAACACAACTGCCTCTGTCAAAAACTGAATGCGTACATTTGAAGGTCTTGCTCCCACTGCCATACGTATGCCTATCTCGCGTGTACGTTCACTCACTGACACAAGCATGATGTTCATGATGCCTATTCCGCCGACAAGAAGCGATATTGATGCTATTGCTCCCAACAGCAAGCTCATTATGCTTGCCATGCTTGCCATGCTCTCGAGGTTCTGCGTAAGGTCTCTGATGTCGAAATCATCTTCTGCTCCTTCTGCTAACTTGTGTCTCTGACGTAAAAGCGTTTTAACTTCCTCAGTTGCAGTTTCAAGAAGCTCTCTGCTCCTGGCCTGTACGTTTATGCGTCTCACTGTATCAACACGGCTGCCCACTCTCACGAGCCTTCTCTGAGCTGTCGTTACAGGAACAAATATAATATCATCCTGATCCATTCCGAATGAATTCGCTCCTTTTGACTTCAGCACTCCCACAACACGAAATGGTATGTTTCGTATTCTTATCGTTGCATCAACAGGGTCAGCATATCCGAACAGTTCCTTTGCTACTGTCTTTCCGATTACGCAGACCTTTGCACCAGAACGTACATCTGAATCACTGAAGCATACTCCGCTTTCAATGCTCATCATTCTTACGGGCAATATATCTGGTGTACTTCCTGTTATGCTGGTATTCCAGTTGTTATTGCCGTAAATCACCTGTCCTGATGCACTCACTTCAGGTGCAGTCCTCAATACAGAAAAAGTTTCATTCATCAGAGCTTCCGAATCTGAAAGCGTCAATGATGCTCCTGAACCTGCTGCTCCTCTTGCACCTGATGAATTAGGCGGTGCTGGCATTACGATAATCAGGTTCTCCCCGAAATTCGCCATTAATCCCGCAACCTGTGTCGTTGCTCCTCTTCCTACTGCTACCATCGTGATAACTGCTCCAACTCCGATTATTATTCCAAGCATCGTTAAGATTGAGCGTGTCCTGTTGGCCAACAGTGAACGTAAAGCTGTCTTTACAATTTCCATGTTTATATATTCACTTCCCCTTGTCTAACATACTCACGAAATTATAACCTCTAATGCTATAATACTTTCACTCATTCATAAGTTAAAGGGAGGAATTGTTTTTATGGAAGCAAAAGAACCAGTATACAAGTATTTCAGGCCGGCGTGGAGAAGTTTCTACGCGAGCTTTCTGCTCATTATCCTGTTGATCGTTCTGGCTGTATGTGCAGGAATATTCGTGCCATACGTGAAAGAGAATCCATTCGTGTCAAAATTAATTTGGATTGCTGTTGCAGTTATCGATGTGATTATCTTCCTCACGATTGCAATCAAACGCGCTACGATGTCATTAGTCCTCAGGGATAACCCTTCAAAGGCAGAAGACCAGGAGATAGCATATATTGTATCTCACCCGTTGAAGCCATTCAGCTCGGATTTCAGAGAATCAATCGAGATTGGTCTTGCGAATATCATTCACATTAAGGTTGAACAGACCATGATGCAGATGCTTCTGAATATCGGTAAAATTGTAATCACTTCATCAGGAACAGGAAAAGAAGAGATTAATGCAATGAATATTCCAAATCCGCAGGCAGTACGCGATGAGATTCAGATTCACGCGAGATACTACACGATGCCGACTGACTAACATTTAGCATAAACATTCATTAACGGGAGCTGTGATTTATTTCATGGCCCCCGTTTTTATTTCTCATTCTCATTTCACTTCTTACTGTTCAGACACCTCTTCAGAATTTTCATCATCTCTGTGCTCTTGAAAGGCTTCGGAAGGTAATCATCAAATCCATATGCAATGTATTCAGCTCTTGCGTTTGCTCCTGCATTGGCCGTAAGTGCAATGAACTTCGTATCAACTGCATTTTTCTTCGCATGATTTAATGTCTCAATTCCATTCATGCCGGGCATCATGTGATCCAGAAAGACAACATCATAATGTTTCTTCTTCATCATCGCTAATGCATCTTCTCCGCTTTCACACGTCTCAATCTCTGCCTCCGAATTCTTGAGCATTCCCTTCGCAACAACAAGATTTACGGGTGTATCATCGACAACAAGTATCCTTGCATCAGGCCAGACATCAGAGCCTTCATCGTATGTTTCATCAGAGGCATATGCAATCGGAGCATTGAGCATTTTCTCTTCATACTCAGCTATAGTTATATCGTCTCCCTGTGAAATCTTCTGCGGTATCTCCACCGTTATTGATGTCCCTTCTCCGTATCTGCTCCTGATACTGATAATCCCGCTCATAATATCGAGTATATTCCTAACAAGCGTAAGGCCAAGTCCTGCACCTAATATGCTTCTTGTCTCAACGAGATTAACGCGTTCAAACGGTTCAAAGATTTTATTCAGGTCTTCTTCTTTCATTCCGATTCCAGTATCCTCTACATCGAAGACCAGCTTAACGATATTATTATCCTTTCGTTCTCCTGAAACTCTCAGTGTTACGCTTCCTTTCTGCGTGAACTTCTCCGCATTATCCAGAAGGTTTATTAGTAACTGCTTTAATCTCACTACATCACCGAAAAGATGTTCAGGTAAATTCATGTCTACATTGAGAATGAACTTAACGTTTGTCTTTTTCTTCACGGCATCATCAACGAAACTCTCGCATTCCTTCAGAACTTCCCATAAGTGATAGCTGCTCTCGAAGAGTTCCATTTTACCCGCCTCTATCTTTGAGATGTCGAGTATATTATTCACGAGTTTCAGCAGATATTCTCCTGCTTTCTTTACGTCTCCTGCGGCCTTTAGTGATTCATAATCTCTGCTGTCATGAAGTTCATCAAGAATCATATCGTTCATTCCGAGTATCGCATTCATAGGCGTGCGAATCTCATGTGATGTACTCGCAAGAAAATTACTCTTGGCCTTATTCGCAGCATTTGCTTTCCTAAGTGATTCCTCTGTGCTTTTTCTGGCCTCGTCCGTATCAAGCTGTGCATTAATAAGCTGTCTGTATGTCGGAGCTTCAAGATAAAAGAATGTGAAGAATAGCATCATAGTTGCGGCTGTATACACTAAGGGAAGGTTCTGGTTGAACATGTACTGAATGATGAACGAATCAATCAGGAATATAAACAGAAGGTTCATGACGATAAACTGACCGTTCCCATAATACTCCTGATACATAAGCTGAATAATGAATCCCTCAATGACAAATATAACTGCAAAGCCTGGAGAGAAGACCATAAAAATTTTTTCGCTGGACTTGAACATGAACAAAAGAATTAGACTGACTGCAAGCATGAAGAAATTTATGTTCACGAGCCTCTCACTAATGCTTCGTGTATATGCGGCGACGTAACACATAAGGCAATAGGCATTGATATTGACCATTGCATAGAATATCTTCGTGAATGGCGTTATAGTATTCATGTCCGTGAAGAGTTCAAGTATTGATTCAAGCAGAGCTGATGCCAGAGTTGATATGACGAGCAGAAGAAAACGTTTATTGATTTCCGAAGTTGTAGCCATTCTTCCGCCTAAGAAAACAGCAAGGACAGTTAGAAAAGGAAGCATAGTAATTTCAAGCCATGCTTCACTGATATTGTGTAGTGTCATGATTTAATAAGCTCCTTAATTAATGACTGAAGTAACGGAATAAGTATAGCATTGAGGAATTCACTGCATGATATAATTCGAGAAACATCAAAAACAAAAGGGATAGACCTTCACATAAAATGCAGAACAATAATGACAGCAACAAACGCCTAGTAAGAAGCCTGACACCGTTAAATGTATGGTCATTAGCATTCGGGTGCGTAATAGGGTGGAGTGCATTCGTTATGCCCGGAGCACTTTTCCTCAGGAATGCAGGCCCAATGGGAACACTAATAGCTATGGAACTTGCGACAATGGTCATGCTGATAATCTCATACAATTACAGCTACATGATTCACAAGTTTCCAATGACAGGCGGCGAATTCATTTACGCAAAGATGACTTTCGGAGAGCATCACGGATTTATATGTGCATGGTTTCTTAGCCTCTCGTATCTCTCAGTTATACCGTTAAATGCTACAGCCTTGAATCTAATCATGAGATCAGTTTTCGGCAATGCATTTCAGTTTGGGTTTCATTACAGTGTTGCGGGCTATGATGTTTACTTCGGAGAGATGCTTCTCGCAATAGGAGCGATGATATTCTTCATGTACATAAATTCCTTAGGAGTAATATTCACCGGAAAGATTCAGACATACATGGTGATGATTCTGCTTGGAGGAATAATAATCATGATGTCAGGAGCAATATTAAACCCGAACGTAAGCTCCGAAAATCTTCATCCAATGTTCCACCCGATAAACTCGAACTTCAGCAAGGGAATTTTCGCACAGATAATCGCAGTATTCGTTACAGGGCCTCAATCATTCGTAGGTTTCGATACAGTACCGCAGTTAATGGAAGAATCGAAATTCTCGTCAGACCGAGTGAAGGTAGTTATGGACACGAGCATAATCTGCGGAGGATTCGTGTATATAGCACTGACATTTGTAGCGTGTTCTGCATTCCCGTTGATATATTCATCATGGCCTGACTACATTAATGACATGCCTCATCTCAGCGGCGTATCAGGAATTGCGACACTCAGTGCGTCATATACTATCATGGGCAAGGCAGGGTTATTCATCATCGTATGCTCAGTGATTGCGGCCATGCTGACGGGCATAGTTGGATTTTACACGGCGACAAGCAGATTATTATTCTCAATGGCGAGGGACGGAATGATTCCGAACTGGTTCGGTTACATCAACAAGAATGGAGTTCCGACTCATGCGGGCTTATTCTGCACGGTAGTAGCAAGTCTTACGTGCTTAATGGGACGTGCAGTAATGGGCTGGGTGTTCGATATGGCATCAATAGGAGCGTCTATAGGATTTGCATACACATCAATATCAGCGGCAAGATATGCGTGGTATGAGAGACGCACAGACATTTTGATTTTTGGAATTCTCGGTTTCATTCTGTCATTGGGAATGGGTACACTTCTTCTAGTTCCTGTTCCTGGTCTCAATGTTTCACTTGGAAATGAATCATATGTGCTTCTCATCATATGGTCTCTATTAGGAATTCTATTTTATCGCTGGGGCAGAAGAGGAGCAAAAAGTCGTAGATGAAAATTCTGTAAAGCAAAAACACTTGACAGTAAAAATTACGTTTCATATAATCCACGTATGAACTGTAGCGTAAATAATAAGACGAACAATGACAGTGAAGTTTTGAAGCGAAGAATATATTTCAATCTGCTTTATGATTTTTATTCCCCACTTCTGACAGAGAGACAGAGGAAAGTGTATGAGACATTATGTTTCTCTGATCTAACGCTATCAGAGGCGGCAGATGAATTAGGGATAAGCAGGCAGGGAGTGTATATTCTAGCCCATAACGTTATGGAGAAACTTGAAGGCATTGAACGCGAGCTATGTTTTGCAGTGAACACGAGACAGCTTGAATCCCGAATCAAGGAACTGGAACGTGAGAATGAGTTATTACGTGAAAGACTAAAGGCAAAGGAGGCGGAAGAGTAATTATGTTTGATGCACTGAAGGAAAAACTATCGGCGGTATTCTCGAAACTCAGCAGCAAAGGCAAACTCTCAGAAGCAGATGTAGATAATGCATTGCGAGAGGTTAGGCGTTCATTGCTTGAGGCGGATGTGG
Organism: uncultured Synergistales bacterium; assembly: GCA_905235735.1. GTDB lineage: Bacteria > Synergistota > Synergistia > Synergistales > Aminobacteriaceae > JAFUXM01. The sequence goes on along the minus strand of CAJOMU010000023.1, from coordinate 4,199 downwards.
ATTTCAGAGTTGCGAAGGATTTAATCGCGAAGATTCGTGAAAGAGCAGTAAGTCTTGAAGTCTTGCAGTCGATAAGTGCGAATGACCGTATAGCCACAATAGTGTATGAAGAATTAATCTCGCTGATGGGCAAGAGTGCACCTCTGATTATTTCACCGAAGCCCCCGACAGTTATACTCATGGCCGGACTTCAGGGTTCAGGAAAGACAACTAGTACAGTGAAGCTCGCAAGATACATCAAGAGTTCTCATAATCCGTTAGTAGTTGCGTGTGATTTGCGAAGACCAGCGGCAGTTGAACAGTTGAGAGTACTTGCGGAAGGTGCAAAAGTTTCATTTTATGGCCCAGAGAAGAATAACGCTGATGTTCTTGCTGTAGTGCGAGGCGCATTGAAGTACGCAGAAGCCCATATGAATGACGTGATAATTCTCGATACAGCGGGAAGACTTCACATTGATGATGAGCTTATGAATGAGCTGAAGAGCATTGCAGAAGTTATTCCGCCTCATGAGAAGCTGTTAGTCGTTGATTCAATGATGGGACAGGAAGCGGTCAATGTAGCGAAAAGTTTTCATGAGCTTTTGAATCTGACAGGCTTAATCCTAACGAAACTTGACGGAGATTCACGCGGAGGATGTGCACTTGCAGTTCGTGCAGTAACGGGAGTGCCGGTGAAGTTTGCGGGCGTAGGTGAGAACACTGATGCATTAGAACTCTTTGATCCTCAGCGCATGGCCGGACGCATAATGGGAATGGGAGACATTCAGGGTCTTGTTGAGAAGGTCAAAGCTGCAGGGATAACGGAACAGGAGATAAAGACTACACCCGGCAAAATAGGAAAGCAATTTAATCTTGAGATGCTCTTAACTCAGTTTGAACAGCTAGAGAAAATGGGGCCTCTGGAGAAACTTGCAGGAATGATACCGGGCTTCAGCAAGATGAAATTCAGTGCAGAAGATGTTGACGCAGGAGCGATAAAACGCAGTAAGGCGATAATCCAGTCAATGACACCTGAAGAGAGACGCAATCCAAGAATAATAAAAGGCTCAAGACGCAGGCGCATTGCAATGGGATCAGGGACATCTGTGCAAATGGTGAATCAGCTGCTTGCTCAATACGAACAGATGAAGAAGATGTTTAAATCGTTCACAGGTTCAGGAGGAAGCAGGAGATTGAAATCGTTATTTGGATTAGGCAGATAAAAATCTAAACAGGAGGTGCAAAGATAAGAATGGCGGTAAAGATTCGTTTGTCGCGTCAGGGCAGAAAGAAAGCTCCTTTTTACAGACTTGTTGTAGCAGATGAACGTTCACCAAGAGATGGAAAATTCATAGAATTAATTGGAACATATAATCCTATGACTGATCCCGCATCTGTTACGATAAATGAGGAGCGTGCTCTATACTGGCTGAAGAACGGTGCATTACCTTCAGACACGGCGCGCGGGCTTTTAAAGAAGCAGGGAATCTGGGAGAAGTTTCAGGCGGGGAAAGCAGAATAAAATTTGCGTACCCATTAATACAAGAATAAAATATCAATTTCATCGTAGACCGCGAATCAAACAGGAGGTGCCACTTTAATGGTCAATTACAAAGAGCTAGTAGAGTTTATCGTCAAACACCTTGTTACGCAGCCTGAAGTAGTAGGCATAGACAGCAATGAGGAGGAGGGCGGGAGTAAAATCCTGATTCGGGTTGCCCATGAGGACGTGGGGAGAGTAATCGGTAAGAGGGGAGCAACGATCAACGCTATCCGGCTGTTGGCCAAAGCGGCAGCAGTGAAGGCCGGAGAGAGGGTTGATGTTGATATTGTCGAGGATTAAATATTAACGTAAGCATAGTAACAGCATTCCCGGAAATGTTCGCGAACTTTTTGAACGTCAGTATTCCGGGACGAGCTGTAACAGGAGGACTTATCGGCGTAAATCTCGTGAACTTGCGTGAATTCGGCAAGGGGAATTACAGACAGCTTGATGATTACGCATTTGGTTCAGGAGGAATGTTATTCGCAGCACCGCAGTTAAAAGCGGCATTAGATTCTGCAATTCAGAATCACGAATCAGAATCAAAGCCTTTCGTAGTGTTTCCGTCTCCGCAGGGCACGTTGATTAGTCAGGAGATTATAGAGACGCTCTCACATCATGAACACGTGATAATAATCTGCGGACATTATGAGGGCATTGATGAGAGATTCATTGAACGGTATGTTGATCTTGAAGTCTCAGTAGGAGATTGTGTTATTACGGGCGGAGAGATACCAGCGATGATGATAGTGGATTCGATGTCGCGATTAGTTCCCGGAGTTGTGGGAAAGAACAAGGCAGTGATAGAAGATTCATTTTATCGCGGAATGCTGGATAACCCGAATTACACGAGGCCGGCCATGTGGGAAGGACTTGAAGTTCCAGATGTATTGCTGTCTGGGAATGCAGGAAAGATAAATCACTGGCGAAGGCGTGTTGCATCAGAACGAACATTAACGCGCAGACCTGATTTAATTTCGAGGGCATCAATACGCGAATATCTTTCTGACAGCGTAAACATAGCTGTAATCGCTGAGACATCGAACGTGAATCTTGACGGACTATATGAACTTTCAAGAGCATATTCACTCGGCAGACCGTACATTATTGCGGGTAGTCATGAACTCAGAGCAGAGATGAAAACGCGATACCCTGAAGCAAAAGTTAAAGGGAGGTTGCCTGAATGCAAAGAGGATGTGCTTGTGATAAAAATATTTGCGGGAGCGAGAGTGAATTCGAATCACAGTCTTGAGATTAAGCGCAGATGTCTTGAGCATGACGGAGCAATATTATTTGTGTTTTCTGAGAACGAAGACAGTCTTGAACGAATAACGGAGGGAATATCGGGATATATTTACGAGAGAGATATGAACATTCCGTTGAATATAAAGATAGGGATTTCGCTTGATAAGTTATTGGGAAAGCGTTAAACAACAGGAGGCAGCCAGAATTGAACGCAGTAGATTTAGTTCAGAAGAAGTACTACAGGGCGGAAGCATTGCCTGATTTCAGACCGGGCGACACTCTGAGAGTACACGTAAAGATAAAGGAAGGAACGAGGGAACGTATACAGGTCTTCGAGGGCATAGTGATAGCGAAACAGCACGGAGGACTTGATGAGACGTTCACGGTGAGGAAGATATCGAACGGTGTAGGAGTTGAACGAATCTTCCCTATACATTGCCCATCGATTGACAAGGTAGAAGTAACGCGTCAGGGCAAAGTGAGAAGGGCGAAGCTGTATTATCTGCGGAAGTTAAGCGGGAAGGCAGCGAGGATCAAAGAGCGAAGGAAATTTGCATAACGGAAAGATTTTCCCCTGTTGATTACGGCAGGGGATTTTTTGTATTCAATCATTCATGTCATGAAACGTTAAGCGCATCTGATACCATTCAGCATCTCCGTGTGATGATTTACTTTTTCCTTCGTTGACGAAACCCAGTTTTGCATAATAATGAATCATTTTCTCCTTGCATGTTAGGACCAGGCCAAGACGATTTTGTTCTCTTGCATCATCAATCATGCGTCTCAGTAATTCTTCAGCATATCCTTTTCTTCTGTAAGACGGGATTGTATTCACACCAAATATCATTTGCCATTTCCCGTTTTCATTGTGCATTTCAGAATTAGCATACATATCATCGGTTAAATCTTTCTCATTCGTAACTAATCCATCAACGAAAGCAATCAATTTATCGTCATCGAACATGAGCCAGAAGTGTGATGCGTAATGCTTCAATCTCTCCTGAAACTGTGTGAGAGTAGCTGCTTCAGCTTGAGGGAAACATTGAGCTTCGACATCTGCTATGATGTTTGCATCTTCTGATACTGCTCTGCGTATTATCATAAAATTCATCTCCTCTGGGAGTGATTCTATATCAGGGTGAATAACTTGCAAAATCGGTTTATTTCGCATATAATGCCTCATGTTGTTTGAAATCATTTCAATAATGGGGATATAGCTCAGTTGGGAGAGCGCTTGAATGGCATTCAAGAGGTCAGGGGTTCGAATCCCCTTATCTCCACCAGATAAGACCTCGACACAAAATTTAGTAGTCGATTTAAGATAGATACAGGTTTTCTCGATTTTAACGGGAAGCCCTTAAAATTTTTGTGGCTTTCTTATGTTGTGCTCATCCGACACGAATAACGTACACAATTTTTTCAAGAATAAAAA
>CAJOMU010000022.1 GCA_905235735.1 uncultured Synergistales bacterium | reverse complement strand
TCAATACAGACGCAATAGACGCAAGATTTCCGTTGATTGAGTGCCCGCAGTCTTGGCTTGAGATATTCAGACGTTACGCAATAAGACTTCATGACATGGATAAACATTTATTCCTTCTTGAACGCAGAGAAGAACGTAAACTCGAATCGCATAATAAGATCACGCAGATATATTCACGTGATGATGTAATAGATATTCCGACGAGAGAAAGATTGTGCATTATGAATGCAGACATGAAATTAAATCTCATGGGAAAATTCATGAAACTCATCTACAAAATACCTGCTGTATTAATGACCGCAGAATTTGATGACGGAAGATTAATCACAAAAAGAGTTCTGCCTGAAGTCCTGAATAATGATACGATAATCTCACACCTGATTCTTGATGACAAAAATTTTGCTTCATTCATGAACGGCGATATGAGTACTGGAAAAGTGAAATCGATTCGTTTTTCTGGAGACGGACTGAAGTATTATGCTTCAGATATTACGATAAAATTCACGGAACTGACAGAGTAACAAAATACCCCCCGCATAACAACGGGGGGGCAATTTTAATTTATGCACTTATGCACTCAATGACAGCAGATTTCTATATATCGGATACGGCCATATATCCGCACTCGTAACCAGTTCTGCCGCATCACACCTCGCACGTATCTGTTCCATCAATGGCACAATGTCGTTCACAAGACTATCAGAACGTTCACGTGCATTCATTCCTGAAAGATTTTCACGAAGTCCGTAAAGCATATCCGCATCATGAATCAATGCATTCTTGGCCTTCCCTAATCCTGTAACATAATCTCTCCATGGGGTCATGTCTCCGAAATCAACATCGTCAAAGTAGAGCATCGAATTTCGCTCAAGAGTAAGCTGTTTCGATATTGCCGGTAATACTCCCTCATAAAGCATGTCATAGAGTACTGCTGCTTCAACCTCAAGACCAGTCGCAAAACTTTCCATGCGAATATCACGAAGATTTTCGAGTTCATGTGATTTGTACACTCCGAGACTTTCAAGCAATGATTTATTCTCTGGCTTCAGGAACAATTCTATTCTGTCTGGTATGCTCTCAGCCTCAATAAGACCTCTTCTCTTCGCTTCATCACGCCATTCTGAACTGTATGCATCACCCTCAAACAGAATGTTCTTCCCCTCATTGAACGCTGAACGTGAAGCCTCAATCGCCGCATCAATCGGTTCAAGCCCTCGCGAAATTCCTTCTTCCGTTCGCCGAATCAATTCATCAATTCCATATGCCCAGATTGACGCAAACATCGTTACAGGCAATGCAATACTCTGTGATGAACCAGGTGCACGGAATTCAAATTTATCTCCCGTAAACGCAACTGGTGATGTCCTGTTCCTGTCCGAATCAAACGGTATTATGTCTGGAAGTTTCGAGAGACCCAAATCCATTGTACCCTTTTCAGGAAGGCTCGCATCTCCGTATTCATTCAGTCTGCGAATCAAATCTGTCAATGCAGACCCTAAATACACGCTCATTATTGACGGCGGTGCTTCATGGCCTCCTAATCTGAAGAAGTTTCCGTATGTCGCAACACTCGCCTGAAGGAGTGAATGATACTTCGACAGTCCGAGAACTACTGCTGACATGAACGCAAGAAAGATTACGTTCCTTCTGTGAGAGTTTGACGGCTTGAGCAAATTTCTTCCTTCACTGTCCATAAGTGATATGTTCGTGTGCTTGCCTGAACCGTTCATACCTGCAAATGGTTTCTCATGGAATAACAATCTAAGTTCATGCTGACGTGCAAGTTTCCTCATCGTTTCCATTAGTATCTGGTTCTGGTCGCATGCCCTGTTTGCATCACTGAATAAATGTGCGAACTCAAACTGACATCTCGCAACTTCATTATGTCTCGCAAGAACACTAACACCTAACCGCGATAAATCACGTTCAACATCTTCCATGTAACGCAGTACTCTCGGAGGAATTGCTCCCATATAATGGTGGTCGAGCTTCTGTGCCTTTGCTGGCTGTGCTCCGATTAATGTACGTCCGCAGTGTCTTATGTCGGGTCTGAGCTGTGCACGTGGTCTGTCCAAAAGAAAATATTCCTGTTCAGCTCCTGCAGTCATCTTCACGTAACGCACTCCACGCTGGCCAAGTGTACGCATCAACTTAAATGCACGTGTCTCTAATGCCTCAAGTGAACGCAATAACGGTGTCTTGAGGTCTAAACTTGTTCCGTCATACGATAAGAAGACCGAAGGAATATAGAGAGTTCCGCCTTTTGGAGATTTCACTATGAATGCAGGACTCGATATGTCCCATGCAGAATAACCGCGTGCCTCGAACGTTGACCTGTTTCCTGCGCTTGGAAAACTTGACGCATCAGGTTCACCTTGTGCGAGGTTCTTTCCTCTGAAGACTTCATGACCGTCTAACGTGAAGCTCTGATGTTTCTCCGCAGTCAATTCCGTTAGAGGCTGGAACCAATGAGACCAATGCGTTGCACCTTTAGAGATTGCCCAGTCTCTTAATGCACCTGCAATTATGTCGAGTGATTCGGGAGTTAATCTCTCTCGTCCCTCCATTGCATTTACTACCTGCGTATAGATTTCTGGATTCAGTTTCTCTTTCATCACGTTCAAATCAAACGTCAATGTCCCAAAAATTTCACGCTGAGGTTGATATTCTTTCTTATTTTCTTTATCTTGCATTATTTCACTTCCTGTTATGCAGATTTATTTTTAAATTTTCTGCTTAATATGCAATTTATTCTAGTTTATGTATATTTTTATGTCAACGCAACAAAAATGACCCCCCGATTTTATTTCGGGAGGCCATGTTTGAACAGCAAGAAATTTATGCTAAGAATTCTTTCAATATGAACAGTACACTCAATACTACCATTAGGAATGAGATGTCCTTGAACTTTCCCGTGAGTATCTTTATAAATACATAGCTCACTATTGCAAATTCAATTCCTATTGCGATTGAGTATGCTAACGGCATCATGAAGAAACCAAGCAATGAAGGTATAAGTTCCGTCCAGTCATCATAATTCAGATCCCGCAATGACATCATCATGTATATTCCCACGATGATTAACGCAGGTGCTGTTGCATAACCTGGAACGATTCTGACGAGAGGTGTGAAGAATATCGCTCCGACAAACAGCAATGCAGTTACTATTGCAGTTAGACCTGTACGTCCTCCCTGTGCTACTCCTGATGATGATTCTACATATGATGTTACCGTTGATGTTCCCATTACCGCACCTGCCATTGTCGCAACTGCATCGGCCATTAATGCACCTTTAGCACGCGGTAAGTTTCCTTTCTCATCGAGAAGTCCTGAACGGTTACATACACCTACGAGAGTTCCTAATGTATCGAAGAAGTCCACGAAGAAGAATGTGAATACCACTATCCAGAATTCAGGTGATTTAATCAGTGAGAAGTCTAACTGTCCTACGAGAGGCATTATTGACGGAGGTGTTGATACAAAAGTTTCAGGCATTTGTGTATGACCTAATGCAATTGATATTCCTGTTATTGCAACTATACCGATTAGCAATGCCCCTTTGATGTTCCATGCTGTGAGTACGGCCATGATGAACAGACCAAGCAAAGACATCATCATCTGGAAATTATTGCGGATACTTCCGAGACCGAGAAGAGTTGCATCGTTATTCACAACTATACCTGCTGACTGAAGACCTATGAACGCGATGAATAAACCAATTCCTGCACTGATTCCTATCTTTAGCGTCTTGGGAATCGAATTCATTATTGCCTCTCGTATTGATGTCATCGTCAGTACTGCGAAGATTGCTCCTTCAATGAACACTGCCGCAAGTGCCATTTGCCATGTTACTGGTGCACCGTTAATCTTCATGTTCAGTACTACTCCGAATGCAAAGAATGCGTTCAATCCCATTCCAGGTGCGAGAGCAATCGGGTAATTCGCGAAGAATGCCATGCAGAATGTTCCGAGTGCAGACGCAAGACATGTAACGACTACAAGAGCGTTAAAGTCCATACCTGTTTTGCTGAGAATGTCAGGGTTCACGAAGATGATATACGACATTGTTACGAATGTTGTTATGCCTGCTAAGACTTCGGTGATAAAATTTGTGCCGGTCTCGCGCATATTGAATAATGACAAGTTAAATCACTCTCCAAAAATGAAAATGAGTGTATATTATCTCACAAAAACTTTTTGAATTCCGCCTTTCATTATGTCTATATATCCTTTGTCCGTGATTCGCAGTTCTGGAATTACGCTGAGACATAAGAACGATAAGACCATAAACGGATGAGGAATAAGAATTCCTGTTCTGACTGCGGCATCTTCCATGATAGTTAGTTCACGCGATACTTCTTCAGGTTTCAGATAGCTCATTAGACCTCCGATAGGCAATGCGAATTTCTCCGTTACGTTCTTTCCGTTAGAGACAACGAGACCTCCGCCCATATCAGCGAGTTCATGAAGAGCAGTGATTATTGATTCATCATCGTAACCTGCAACAACGAAATTATGTGCATCATGTGCAACGCTCGAACCTACAGCACCGCTATGAATGCCTAAGCCATGAACGAAACCTACAGCGAACCTTCCAGTATTGCGATGACGTTCAAGCACAACTATCTTTGCGATGTTATGTTCTGAATCACTTACTGCGTATCCGTTTTCAATTTTTGCTTCAAGTTCAAGTGTCTTCGTTAAAACTGTGCCTTTAGTAACACCGATTGCATTTATGATTTTTCCTTCAGCCTTCACCCGAATATCTTCAACTGACGGAATTTTTGTTATTCTGGTCTTTATGGCGGGCGCAATATGTTCCTGTTCGTATGGCGAGAATACTTCTTTGTCTCTCACAATCTGCCTTCCGTTTTTGAATACATCATTGACCGTGAATTTTTCATCAATGACATCTGAATCGAGAATTGCGAAGTCAGCAAGTTTTGAAGGAGCGATTATGCCTCTGTCGCTAAGCCTGAAGTATTCTGCTGGTGAAAGTGTAACCATTCTCAAAGCAACGAAAGGATTAATCCCTTCCTCAAGCATGATTCTCATCTTCACGTCCATATGCCCCTGCTCAAGCAAATATCTCGCTGTAATGTCATCACTCACTATCATACATCGTGAAGCATTCAGGACATTCTCGCGTATCAACGGAAGTAATGTTCTAAGATTTGGGAAACTTGCACCTTCTCGAATCATAATCCACATTCCGCGCTTTAACTTCTCTCGTGCTTCGTCCAATTCGTTGCATTCATGGTCTGAGCTTATCCCTGCTGAGAGATACGCATTGAGAGCATAGCCTGTAACATTTGGAGCATGGCCTGTTAATGGAACATCTCCGGCTGCAAGAATTTTCCCCCACACTGAAGCATCTCCGTTTATCACCGCAGGATAATTCATCATTTCAGCAAGATGCCATGTGTATTCCTTCATGAACATCGAGTGTATTGCTGTCATATCGAGTTCCTCATACGCTGATTCATAATCGCTTGCTGGTACGCATGAAGGTGCACCGTAAAACACATCAACGGGTAAATCCTGCGAAGCCCTGAACATGTACTGAAGTCCAGACATTCCGAGTGCATTTGAGATTTCGTGAGGGTCAGCCATTACTGCTGATGTTCCATGCAAGGCGGCAATCTCTGCGAATGCTCCGGGAGTCATCATTGTATCTTCAATGTGAACATGGCCGTCTATCATTCCGGGAATGAGTACTCTTCCTTCTGCATCGTAGACTACATCACCGTCATATTTCCCAATGCCCGCAATCTTGCCCGAATACACTGCTACGTCTGAAAGTTCATATTCATTCGTGAAGATGTTCGCTATTCTTGCGTTCTTTATCACAAGTTCCGCAGGTGTATCTCCGCGTGCTATGTCCGCTATTCTCATTTATACATGCTCTCCTTTGTTCCTGAAGATAAATAACTTGCTTGCTATATAGTTCAGAATGATAACTAAAACGTTATCCGTAATTTTCACTGCCACGTCATAAAATCCTAAGACATCAGCAAATACGTACATGATAACTACGTCTAGAATTCCTGTTGAAACTCTGCACAGAAAAAATTGAAATGCTTCAGGCAGAACTGGATTATGAGATTGAAACACGAACTTTCGGTTTGCCCAGTATGCGAAGAGGAATGCAACTATCCATGCGATTATGGTTGAAGGTACGACAGGAACAAACAGAAAACGTGATACGAGCCAGTAGACGATAATATCAATCAGAGTAGTAATGCCGCCTACTATACCATAGACTATTAATTGCTTCATGATTTCCTCTTTCTACGCTTGCTGGTCTCTTCATTGCACCACAGAAAACTTTGCTTTGAGGCCATGTTTCCACTTAATGGAAGTTCAACCCATCCCCAAGGCGTTACGAGTATGTATCTCATCGTAATTCCCTGTTCACTCAATGCATCAACATACGGCGAGTATTTAGTTACATCATCGAATATGAATGTGTCGCTGATTATCCATACTCGTTTACATACATTCCTGTTGAATATTCCAGCATAATCTATTGCTGTACGTAATCCCGATTCGTAATCTGGAGGCGTTATGCTCACAATTAACGTATCAGGTTTTCCTTCAGGTTTCTCTGAATTAGGAATAACATCTGCGTATTCCTTCAAACTTTCAAGACTTGATATTAATCTGGCCAGGCTGTCCTCTTCGTCATCCTCGAACTGAAATAATGCCCTCAGCATTTCAACTTCATCATTTCTCTCTACTTCGGGACGTATCATCTCTTTCATCCATGTCTGGACACGTTCAACTGCGTCAATAATGTAGTCAGGGTATTCTGATTCCGATATTGCATTGAGAATATCGCTTATCATAATTCTGTCTTTCTTAATTTTGTCTTTCTTATTGCCCGTTTTCTTATCCTCGCACATTAATCTCCTCACGCTCCTTTATATATACTCACAGCTAGTATTATACAAGTTCCCGCAACTGTAGATATGACCGTATGAATTTCACTGCGCATTATCACATTCACATCGATCTTCGAATGAATATCCTTTGTGTTAAGTCTCACAGGCCAGAATCGTTTTACCCTCTCACAGTATGATTCGTATTCACTTCCGAACTTGCCGCGTAAAAATTCTTCTTCATGTGGGATAATTGCATAGACGTAAATCAATATGAACGAAATCACGAAAACTATCACGGCATTCAATCCTGCAATAACTGCCCAGCCGAATCCAATCATGAAATTCCCGAAGTATAAAGGATTACGCATTAATGCATATGGGCCTGTCGTTGAAAGTTTCAGAGCTTTCACGTTCTCACCGCGATATAAGCCGATTGTACCTGCTGACCAGATACGCCATAACTGACCAGCAAGTATAAACACCAAACCATAAACTATTTGGCTGAATGAAGGAGCACGAGAGATTATGAGCATGAACACGAAGAGCAATGTCCATAAACCTCCGCGCATCTTGAACATCCATTTACGCATCATTCATATCACCTTCACGTTGGTTTCGCGCAATGTCCTCCGTTACTCCCCAGCCTAACATACGAATCACTACGATTACTCCCATGAATATTGAAATATAATCCGTGAAGAACCTGCATATTATCGACATGATACCGGCCATGTTCTGAGGCATTAAGATTGAGTACAGCAATGCACCTCCGCCTTCAGCTACTCCGCTTGCTCCTGGTGTAGGAACGAAATACAGTATGAACATGAACACTGCCTGAACCGCAATAGTCTGCACATATCTGAACTCCAGACCTACAGCCGACATGAGAACAGGAAGAACTGAGAACAATGCGAGAAGATGTAACACTGAGAGTATAACCGAGAGTATCAGCCATAATTTGCCTGAATTGAATGCTAACTTGAAGTTCATGATGTAATTATCAACTTCACGGTCGAACCATTGGAATACTTTTATCACTCTGCGTTTTGAATTCATGAATTTGAATCTACTAAGCCACATCACAATCACTCGTGCTAGTCTCTTGATGAGTTCAGGTTTCGCTATCGTGAATGCTACGAATGCCCACGTCGCTAATATCACAACGAAGACATATGAGACTAATCCCTTGAGGAATGGTGAACCGGCTAATATTTCAGGGTCAAGGAGTAAAGCAGCAGGAACTGAAAGCGTGAGAATTAAAATCGTCAGCATTGTACGCATTAATGTTATTGCTATTCCCTTGCCTACAGGAATACCCTTCTTGTAGAGAACATACACCTGAAACGGGCCTCCTCCAGACTGCATAGGTGTAACTGCACTTCCGAAATAGTTCAGCCACGTTAAGACGATGCCGAGTGAGAATGAAACCTTTTCTCCGGCAGCATATGACAATGCACAGAACCTTCCTGAATCACATATCCATGCTCCGAACACAACAAACAGTGCAAGAAGCAGTTTGAATTTATCCGCATGTATCAATGAATGTATTGTATGAGCATCAACACTCTTTATGATGATGAACGCATTAACTCCGAATGCAAGCAGTATAAATATGATTAAACCTTTTCTGAGAGACAAGTTAAAATTCCTCCGTAATAAGATAATGACAGTATTATAATTGACAAAAGGAGATGATAACAATGAAACTCAAAGTATTAACCGTGATTTTCGTACTCATGTTCGTATGCATGGCCTCAGCAAGTGATGTTGAGACGTGGCATGATCCTTCATTCAGAGTGAACGAACAGAAGAAGATATTTGTTATGCCTGCAGAGACAGATTTAAATGCAGGGAAGAGTTTAGCACCAGCGAGAAGCCAGAATAAACAGATAACGAATTGGCTGATTGATGCTGTACGTTCTGGAACAAAGCGAAGGGGAACGAATATCATTAAGCCACTTGATGAATTGATTAACGATATGAGATTCATCTACAGTGATACAGACCCTAAGACAGAAAAATTCTTCGTACATGCCAAAGAGATGGGATATGATGCATTCATAAGGACATCAATATGGCAGGAGTTCAAGACGGAACATGTACCAGAACAAGAGAGAACGTATACTGTGTATCGTGAGGTTGAAAGACGAGACCGTCGTGGAAGATTAATCGAGGTAGTGAAGATTCCGGAAGAGAAGACAGAAATTATTCCTGCTCATGATATTACGTATCTATATACTGTGTGTCAGCCTGAAATGTATTCCATTGATGAGTATGACGGGGACTATAAAGCTGTAGTTGTGTATAAAATATACCGTGAGTATCAGGGCGGTGATGTTATGGCTGTTGTAGAGAATATAATCAAGGCATCAATGAAGGAACTGTTTAATCAGCCTGAAGCGAAATCATCAAGAAGGAAATAATATATTTTCAGAAAGGGGTAATACATTTATGAAAGATTCAAACTGCGGTTATTGTATGCGAGGGGAACTGCTTGAACAATTTGGGATTTACATCTGCGATTTGAGTGTGAGTTCGCTGATTCTCTTCAAGGAACAGAGTCATGAAGGTCGTTGTATCGTTGCCTACAAAGACCATGTGAGTGAGATTGTGAACATTAGCGATGAAAAACGTCATGCATTCATTGATGATGTGAACAGGGCAGCAAAAGCGATTCATGCAGTGTTTCATCCTGACAAGCTCAATTATGGTGCTTATGGTGATACTGGGTGTCATCTTCACGTTCACCTTGTGCCGAAGTACAAAGACGGCTTTGAATGGGGTGGAACATTTGAGATGAATCCGAAGAAGAAATTTTTATCGGAGCAGGAATATGCATTCATGATAGAGAGAATCAAAGCGGCACTTCAGCAATGACAAATGAAATGACATCTGCACTTGATAAATTTCTCAGAGAATTTGAGCTTACACTTCCTGAATCTCAACGCTGGGAAAATCTGACGCTTGCAAATGATTTCATGTTCGGTAAAGTTATGCGTAATCCTGAACTCTGTACGGAAATGATTCGTCGAATACTTCCAGATATGGACATTGGCAGAATTGAATTCGTACAGCCTCAGAAATCCGAAAAGTATTCGTTCGATACAAGGGGAGTACGCTTTGATGTATTCGCGAAGTCAGACAACAGAAAAATTTTCGACTGCGAGATTCAGACATCGGACAAAAAGGATTTACCCCGACGAACGAGAGCATATCATATTATGCTTGGCTTGGAGGCATTGAACACTGAATACATGAAGAAATCAGGAACATATAATGATATTCCTGATGCTTTCGTTATATTCATATGCACGTTCGACCCGTTCAGTGCTGGCAGACATATTTATACGTTCAGTAATACATGCAGTGAGGTTGATGGGCTGAAACTTAATGACGGAGCAGTTACGTTATTCCTGAATGCAAAGGGAAAGGCTGACGACATTAACGGGGAACTGAAAGTGTTTCTTGACTTAATGCTTGGGAAGTCAGCGGATGATCCTTTCATCAAAAGATTAGAGGCTCAGATGAAAATAGAAAGACAGAATTCGGAATGGAGGCGGAATTATATGATTCAAGTATTGCATGACTGGGAGAGAAGGAATGAAGGGCGTGAAGAAGGCCGCATTGAAGGCAGGGCTGAAGGAATAGCTGAAGGACGCAAAGAAGGAATTGCAGTCGGCAGGGAAATGGAACGTAATGATATTCTGAATAAAGCAACGGAACTCCTGAAGTCAAAAGGTATCAGCACTGAGGAAATAAATATCTTCAGAAATTCTATCCTTCAGTCTTAAAAGGTAAAATAAATTATTGCCCCCCTTTTCGTGAGGAGGGCTTTTTTCATGCGTACTGAATCATAAACATATATAACGCTGTACCTGCAATAATGCTCAAGAGTGTATTGCGTTTCCATACATGAAGTGCAATCACCAGACCGCAAGATAATGCTTCAGGAAGAAAATATGAACCCGTATTCCTCAGACAATATACGACAAGCATGGCCATGACCGAATAAGGCAGCACTCTTCCAAGATACAGAATGAATGACGGAATGTGCTTTCTGAATGCAATGAACGGAATGAATCTCAATAAGACAGTAACAGCTCCAGCAATTATGATGAGCATCAATGTATCAGACATTCTCAATCTTCCTCCTGAATATGAACAGTGAACATGTAATCGCAATCATTGAAGGTATCAGAAAATTATCCGCTCCGAATATCATCAGGCATAACACACTTGCAATCAATCCCGTTAAAGCTGGAATGTGCTCCTCAGTATTCAGCCATTGTTCAACGCATATACTCACGAATAATGCCGTCAATGAGAAGTCTATTCCCCGTGAATCAAACTTCAGTATCTGACCGACAAGTGAACCTGCAAGAGTACCAATGAGCCAGTAAGATTGATTGAACAGTGAGACCATGAAGCAATAATCTGCATCATTTGATTCGCATACTAGTGAGTATGTCTCATCGGTGAGGGCATAAATCACATAAAATTTTTTGAGGCCATGAATATCATGATAGCGTTCAATCATTGAGAGACCATAGAATAAATGCCTCGCACTAACCATTAATGCGGTCAATGCACATGCACTTAACGTTACGCCCCCTGAGAGCATATCAACAAGAACGAACTGCATCGTCCCTGAGTAAATCAATATGCCCTCAGAGAGAACGAGAAATGCATCATAACCCTTTGAGGCCATGAGTATCCCGAAACCTAATCCGAGTACTACATAGCCTGTCATTACGGGTAATGTATCTCTGAATGCACGTATTACTTTGTCAGCTCGCATGTAAGTTCTTCGCCTTTGAGGTTCACGCTTATCTTCGTATCTTTGTCGTTCATTTTTCCTGACAGCATGAAGTCCGCAATCTTATCCTCAAGCATCGACTGAATCGCTCTCTTCAATGGACGTGCACCATATTTCGGCTTAAATCCCTTTTCGAGTATCTTTGCTTTCACGTCCTCTGACACTTCGAGTTTCACGCCTTTAGTATCAAGTCTGACGGATAAATCATCAAGCATGTTATCGATAATCTTCATGAGGTTATCCTTCGATAATGGTTTGAACACTGCAATCTCATCAATGCGGTTCATGAATTCCGGCCTGAAGAGTTTGTTTGCTTCCTCAAGGATTATCTTCTTTGAACGTTCCCAGTCTCTTTGTGTCTGGCTATCTGCGCTCATTCCAAATCCTAGCGAGTTACCCTGCTGTGCTTCCTTCGCTCCGACATTGCTCGTCATTATGATAACCGTGTTCCTGAAGTCTACTTTTCTTCCTTGTCCATCCGTGAGCTTGCCGTCATCAAGAACCTGCAATAATATGTTGAATATCTCAGGGTGAGCCTTCTCGATTTCATCAAACAGAATCACGCTATAGGGTTTGCGTCTCACCATTTCAGTTAATTTTCCGCCGCTCTCATGTCCAACGTAACCTGGAGGTGCTCCGACAAGTTTTGAAACTTCATGACGTTCCATGAATTCGCTCATATCGATTCGAATCATTGAGTCTTCTTTGCCGAAGAGGAATTTTGCAAGACATCTCGCAAGTTCAGTTTTACCCACACCAGTAGGCCCCATGAACAGAAAGCTCCCGATTGGCCTTCGAGGGTCTCTAAGTCCTGTACGTGCTCTTCTGATTGCTCGTGATACTGCACTTACTGCTTCGTCCTGACCGATTAATCTCCGTGAGATTTCTTCCTCCATCTTCAGCAAGCGTGTAGTCTCCGCTTCCGTCAATTGCTTCACGGGTACACCAGTTTGTTCAGCTACTACTGCCGCTATATCCTCAGATGTTATCTTCCGTTTCTCTTTCTTCTTTAAATCACGCCAGTCCTTTAATGCATTGTCCAGCTCAGATGAAATTTCCCGTTCTGAATCACGAAGGTGTGTTGCAAGTTCATACTGCTCTGACATAACGGCATCTTCTTTCTGCTTGCGAACATCATCAAGTTTCTTCTGAATGTCATTTATGTATTCAGGCGGCTCAAATTCAAGAAGTCTCGTGCGTGCACCTGCTTCATCAATCAGATCTATTCCCTTATCCGGAAGAAATCTGTCCTGAATGTAACGTGATGAAAGTTTTGCAGCGGCATCTATTGCATCTTCAGTGAACATTACATTGTGATGCGATTCGTATTTGTCCTGAAGTCCATGAAGAATTAACACTGTATCATCTACGCTCGGTTCATCTACCTGTATCGGTTGAAATCTTCGCTCCAGTGCTTTGTCCTTCTCAACGTATTTCCGATATTCGTCCTGTGTTGTTGCACCGATAAGCTGAAATGCTCCTCGTGATAATTCAGGTTTAAGGATATTTGCGGCATCAGTTGCACCTTCAGCATTGCCAGCACCGATTATCGTATGAACTTCATCAACGAAGAGTATCACATCACCTTTGCTGTCTGTAAGTTCCTTCACGATTCTTCGCAGTCTCTCTTCAAATTCACCGCGATATTTCGTGCCTGCTACCAGTGTTCCCATGTTCAGCTGAACGATTCGTTTCTCCTGCAATGGTTCGGGTGCTGTACCTGAAGCTATCTGTCTCGCTAACCCTTCAACTACTGCGGTCTTTCCCACACCTGGATCACCAATAAGAACAGGATTGCTTTTAGTTCTTCGGCATAAGACCTGCATGACACGTTTAATTTCTTTTTCGCGTCCTATCACAGGGTCAAGTTCTCCGTTACGTGCACGTTCAGTTAAATCCGTTCCGAGATGATCAAGCGTAGGTGTTTTCATTTTCACTTTTCTCTTGCCGTCTGAAGCCGTTGATTTGTCGTATTTGCGATTCGACTGCGTGCGTCCTGTTCCGTTCGATAAGATTTCGTTCACCTGTTTCAGTACTGCCTGAGGGGTTATACCCATCGACCTGAACTGCTGAACGATTAAGCCTGTATCATCAGCAAGTATGCCAAGCAGTATGTGTTCACTGTCAACGTAATTCACTCCCATTTTACGTGCTTCTATCATTGAGAGGTCTAATGCACGTTTCATTCTTGGGCTTAATGGTAAATCAACGGGCTTCGCAATTATATCCTGTGATGTTCCGATTAAGTCTCGTATGTGTGCCGCTAAGTTATCAGGGTCAACTCCAAGTTCCGTTAATGCCTGACATGCTACTCCTCCGCCTTCAGATAACACTCCTAGCAGTAAATGTTCAGGTTCAACCATGTTATGCCCCATACTTAACGCTTCATTATGTGCTAACTGAATTACTCTCTTTCCTCTTTCAAGAACTGCCACATATATTTTTCTCCCTTCTCATGTCTCTTTTATATCAGCATTATTCCCTTCAGCATTCGTTTCAACATCTCCGCATTCATTCTGCATCGAAGTTTAGGAGGCAAATCGAACTCGTTCACAGCAATTTCCTCATTATAACGAAGTGAAATCTCAATCAGTAACCGTTCCCTGTCCGTAATAAAATCCCTCTCCTGCAATATTGCCAGAAGTTTATGCGCTTTCTGAAACGAAATCTCCCTGCCAATCAATTCATCTATGTGATTCTGTTTCTCTTCGGGACTTTCACATGTGATTCTCAGTATTCGTATGTAACCATGCTCACCTCTTCTGCTCTCAATCAGATAACCTTGCTCAGGGGTGAACCTGCTCCTCAATACATAATTTATCTGACTGGGTACACATTCAAACCTTTCTGCCAATTCCTTGCGGCGTAACGATATAAAGTTTTCCTGCTCATCTTCAAGCAATTCGAGTATGTACTGCTCTATACTATTAGTTAAATTTTCGTGCATAATGAACACCCTCCTTCTGCAATGTGCAAGTTTAACCTATTTTGTCGTTTTTGAAAATCAGCAACAAAAAAGACCCAGAAGATTTTTTCTCCTGCGCCTTATTTCTGAATCTATATCTTATGCTTCTGTTCCTGGTTTCGCCTCATGCTCTGTAACTTTCTGTGGTGCTTTCTCATCCGCAATCAGTTTACCGTCTCTGAATCTCAATACACGTTCTCCCCATGTCGCTATGTCAGGCTCATGCGTTACGACTATAACAGTTGTTCCATCATCGTGAAGGCTTGAGAATATCTTCATGATTTCAACTGTAGTCTTCGTATCGAGTGCTCCAGTAGGTTCATCTGCCATTAAGATTGGTGCTTTCCCCACAATTGCGCGGGCTATTGCTACTCTCTGCTGTTGTCCTCCGCTCATTTGATTCGGCCTGTGATGAATCCTGTCGCCTAATCCTACTCGGTCTAATGCCTCTGAAGCCATTTTCCTGCGCTTTGATCCTGATATTCCGCGATACAGCAAAGGGAGTTCAACGTTCTCTATTGCGTCAGCTCTGGGCAAAAGATTATAGCCTTGAAACACGAAACCTATCTTTTGATTTCGTATGTCCGCGAGACCTGCTTTGTTCTGGTCTTTAACATCTATTCCGTCAAGCATGTATTTCCCCGATGTAAGAACATCAAGACATCCGAGTATGTTCATCATGGTAGACTTGCCTGACCCTGAAGGCCCCATGATACACACGAATTCGCCTTTGTTGATTGAACACGTTACATCATCAAGTGCACGTAATTCTATGTCTCCTGTCTTGTATATCTTCACCAGATTGTATACGTCTATTATCGGCATTAAGTTTCTCTCCTCAGTCAAGATTATGTTCAAGCGTCATTTGTTTTATCCTGTCGTCCTTATTGAATTCAAAATTTATCATCTCAAGGTCATTCAGACGGTACAGCCATAAATCAGGATTATCAGCTTCAGGAGTTCCGAGCGTATCAAGTACAATCTGCCTGGTATCTCCTACATGCAAATCTCCGAACGCATAATCCTCATTCGTAACTTCAACTGTGCTCAGTGCATCTTCAATGTATACCAGACGGCAGCCTTCATACTGCAATGTCTCTTCTCTGATATTCTGTTCTGCAGGCTCAAAGTAAAATTTATCTTTCTTTACACGCTTAGGCTTACCGAGCAATACACGCGTCTTCTCTGGCCTGATTCCGAAGTTCTGCATGATACTCACCTTCAGAGCATATAATCGCTTTTTTAATGCGTCTTCGGGTTCGTATATGTAGATATACTTAGCTGATACCCACGCTTCCCCTTCGTCTACCGGGTTCTCTATCATGTACCATTTCTCGCCTTTATGACGTGCCTCAGATAAGACTATTACGTTCTGATGTTCATGAATGCGTCCGAGTATCTCTGAATCTGTTCCGGCTTCATCCCTGTATCTCACATAATTGGCTGAACATATTCCGATTGCAGGGTATTCTGTGCATGACGCAGAACCTGTACACACGATAACAAACATCAGTGCAAAAATTATTTTCTTCATCATAATTCCTCCTTTAACGGCTGAACTGCAATTCTTCATTTGAAGGATAACTCAATGTGTAATCCACGAGAATTGTTTTCGTTTCACCTGCATCAAGTTCAATCTCCCACGTCAATTTATTCTCGCGGTCTCGTTCTTTAGGTGCAGGGTCTATGCGCTTAACTTCAAGTTTTATTCTTTCGTCCGTCGGTATGGGCAATATGTCTCTGACTGTTACACGTCTATGTTCATTCGTGCCGTTCGTTACTTTCAGCGTGAAGCCTCCGGAATTCGTTCCGCTGAACCATGAACTGCCTGTTGTGCTTATCACCGGGTCTTTCTTCACCGTTATCTGAGGCGCATAACCAAAAACAATTTTCTTCTGTGAAAGTCCATACTCAGGGATTGATGTTTTACCTGCGGGCATTCCGTCTACAAGAAGTTCTGCATCTCCTGGTATCAATGCAGTGTTCTTATTGTCCATGCTCACGAGTATATATGCATCGCTTCTGTGTTCGGGTATCAGTTCGAGTATGACCGTGCCGTTAAGTTCAAGTTCTCCATGCATGAACAATGCCTCTATGTTATCTCCTGTGAGTGTGCCTCTCCCTGCTATCACATGATCTGACAGTGTAGCCTGCATTTGAGGTTCTGGTGCACGCTTTGGTGCAGCACTGTCCATTGCATAATAATTCCTCTCTTCAATTACCATAGGTACAGCTTCGTCATACATCACATTTCCTCTTGAACGTTCCTTCTGCTTTATGCTCACCTTCAGAGGCTTCAATTCCTGAGCACTCACATTTTCATTCGGTCTCTTCGTGTGAAATGTTACATTTCCTGTGTAATCTAATCCTGTATTCTGTGATGCACGTGATTGAATTCGTGTTGATATTCTTCCTTCATGACTGTCGAGATTCATTGTGTATTCGGGTTTCCATTTTGCATTTGATGTGAATGCTTCAAATTGAATTTCATTCCCGGACTTTATGTGTCCTGATATTTGAATGAAACTGTCAGAGTTAACCGGCTTTCGTTTGTCGAGTTCTGACTGCAATATCTCTGCCTGCTTTGATACTTCATCTATCTTCAGCTTCAGTTCGGCTAATTCATTCTCTGATGATTCCTTCATTGCCTCTGACATTTGAATATATGCAATTATGTCTTTAGCATCCGTTCTTGTCGGAGGCTCAGCATTCTTCAGGAGAGTGAGTGTATGTTCAAGTGCAGATTGTCTGGTTCGGAATTCCCTTAGTGTTTGCTTGTGCGATTCTAATTCCTTCTTCATAGCCTCAAGAGATTCAGGTATCCATTCTTCGCGTGATTGCCTGAATATCTTTACGTCATCGAAATTATTCGGGTCAATCATTCTCACACTGCCTGCCTGAAATGCTCCGGGTATTTCCGCATTGAATGTACCGTCTTCTGTCCGAAGTGTGAATATGAATTTTGCGCCGTTCGGGTAAAAGTCTACGGCTGTTATCTCTGGTATGTCTGCGTATGCGAGGTTGACTGTGAGACATAGAATCATGATTGATAATACGAGTAATCTTTTCATGATTGAATTTCCTCCTTATTAATTTTAATTTTGTGTGAAGATATTATTACATACTTTTATGAATTGCACATGCAAATCTGAACTTTAGAGCGTGAACATTCCTGAAAGATATTACCTGTTTTGCATTCTCCGCATAAGCCTTTAGACTTCAGCCATTCTTCAGCAGGATGATAACGCATTGCAAGATACGAAGCAGTCTGAAGGTGAAGACACTTAACGGTGATGATGTCCGTATATTTCATTCCGCCTATTCCTGTTCCGATTAAATGTTTGAATATGCCTCTGTGATATTTCCTTATGAATGATAGTTGATGTGTATTAATTTCTGAAAGCCTCAATGACTGATGAGCTATGTTGTAATTTCTCCATTGATGAAAGAGTTTTCGTTTCGTCATCCAGTCTTCGAGTTCATGAACTCCCTGATGTGATTCAATCATGCCTGCACGATGAATTAAATGCGGACACATCAGCCAGAATGTTGTGGGGAATAATCTTCCTTTGGGTGATATGGGCTTGCAGACGATTACCTGAACGTTTCCGAACCGGCATCGTCTGACACACCCTGATACTATTTCCGAATCAAACCGCATTCTCTATTCTCTAATAGTCGCGGCTGTTCCTGCGTCCCTTTGAACTCCTTGATGAACGTGATGATGACCTTGATGAATTTCTTGTGTTCAAGTCCGTTATCTTGGCCTCACTCGTCTTCAGGAATGCACTCATCTTCTGTTCAAAGCTCTCATTGCTCCCTGCCGGCGGAATGTTCATGCTCTCTCTCATCTCGTGATAGTCATGCGTTTCATGGAATTCTCTCTGAGGTCTTGATGGTCTTGGAGGTCTCATATCTCGTTTCGGGTATGAAGGTTTTGTTTGCTGCTGAGGAGGTTCCATTGTCTGCTTGAGGGATAAATCTATTCTCCCTCGTTCATCTATCCTGATGATTTTTGCCTGTATCTTATCGTTTATCTTCAGAATGTCGCCGATGTTCTTCACGAATGAATACGACAGTTCAGATATATGTATCATTCCCTTCTTGCCGTTCTTCGTCATTCGTACAAACGCTCCGTAAGGCATAATCTGTTCTACGGTGCATTCTACTATTTCGCCTTCATGCAAATCGTCCTGTACAGTGAGGTCTGTTGTCCTAGCCTCTGACATGATATAGCTCCTTGAAAGAAAAAAATTTTTGTTACATCCAACGCCATTCAGGTTTTTCCCCGAAGCCCAGTCTCCGAATCAGATATACACCTTTTGCCTTGTACTGCCTGCTTTGAGGGTTATACCAGACTAAGAGAGTTCCGCGCTGTTTGTTCCAAATTAATTTTATCACGGCACCCTCAACGATTGGCCCATACCATGCAAGCAGTATCTCACTATTGAGCAGTTTGGGCTTCACTGATTGATATTTAAGCATATCAGATAATTCCAGCGGCATATCACGAATCAATTTCAATGCATCATGAACTTTGATTCTGCTTTTCACTTCATGACTGTATGCTTTCACGTTCTGTTTCACATATCTCTTCACAAGATAACTTTTCGCATTAACCCCGTACTCCTTGAATACTTTACTCACGGCTTTGCACTTCATGTTCAGTGATGATGTCCATGATGTTACGTTCACAGTCATAGAAGGCTCAATCCTCGTAACATTCACTTCATGTTCAAGTGTATGTATCTCTGGAGGCTCAAGACTGAAGTCATCAATTCTATAGACATCAATATGTTTCCTGATATGCCTTGCGAAGTACGAACGTATACTCATTTATGCTCTTCCTGTTGCAAGATATGATAATGACTTCTGAAGTCTGTTGAAAGGTTCAAGTACATTCATGCTCTTTCCTGCTTCAGTGAGAATTCCTGCTGACTGTTCAACTTCATCTGATCGCGTTCCTTCCGGGAATTCTGCTCTCAATGGTGCACCGTTCACATATGCCTGAATGAGATATACATTAGGTTCTGCTGATGTCTCAATATGACCTGGAGCATCAAGAGGCACATGCGGACTTTCTTCGAGCATTACGGATTTGATTCTGCTGACCGTCTTTAAGGGTTCAAGAATTTCTTCGTCATTGCATATCCATATCTGCGGGTCATTGCTCACAGCATCAAGAAGATTTTCGAGGATTAAACTCTGTTTCGCATACGCACCGAATGATTCACCGTAAAGAATTCGGTCTAATGCTTCGGGTCTTAACGGGTCAGTGCGGACAAATTCTTTCGGTATTCCTCGTGTATCAGTGATGAGTGCAACACCCCGCAATGAACTATCTGTGCCTTCAATCATCATGTAGCCGAGAAAATTATTCTGTGAGGCCATGTATCACATTCACATCCTTAATGTTTATTTGAAGAAGTCATGATCGTACTCTTCATCATTATTATCTGTCGTTTTAGTCGAAGAGTTTTGCGTCTGCTCTGTATTTGATTGCTGTGCAGGTTTTTCATCTTCATCTTCTTCATCATAATCTGAATCATGTGCATGACTGCGGCGTATTGCTTCAGCTTTTGGGATTTGCACCTGAACATATGTTGCGGCATTATTGATTACATACCACAGACCGTCTTCATATTCCTTCACCCAGATTATGCGGGGGCTGTCTGCACCTGAACTCCTCAGCGGAACTTTGAGATAACCGCCCGGATCTCTAGTGAATTTCCCAGCGTACATAATTCTGAAGTGATCGGGATTCATTGCATAATTATTCTCTGGTGATGATCCCCTCACGAAACTCCTGAATGAGTAATTGTAATCGGGGTCTTTCATGCGTTCCACGAACGTAGCATAATGTGTTGAACGTTCAATCGGACGGTCTGAATGAAGAGCATAACGAAGCATTTTCGCACCTTCCTTGCGTGTCTCAGCATTCATGTACGCAAATACTCCCTCAAAGTACAACTTCACTGCTCCTTCTGGTGTAGTGCCTTCTGTCTGGTAACGTTCCTTGAATTCCTTATAGGTCTTCGGCAATTCGGCATGAACTACACTTGCGGCTGACAACACGAATAACAATACTGCTAATAAAACTTTCTTCATGAGAATTCCTCCTTAATTTTTGACGTAATAATAATCCTCAAGGCTTTTCGCAAAACTATACGAACTCACAGGTGTATCATGAGTTCCTGAATCGTATTTGAATGCATGGCCGAAACTGTACGGCATATTACATTTCACGATACCCTTCAATGTCTTCATGTTGATGATTTTATCGGGCTGCTGTTCCCAGTCTCTTAGAATGAAGCTGTCATTTTGAAGTGAGTAGATTATGAACGGGTCATTACAGCCTGGATTTACACACCACCATGATGAAGTTGCAAGACAGTTTAATCTTGCTCCGTCTTTTATCACTGCGATTCTTGATGAATGTTTGAGCACTTCACTTATGGGCAAATCACGAGTCATGTTGTATTCAAAATTATGTATCATCTTCCCTTTGCACGGTTCAAGATTCGCCTGATAGTTACTGAGCTTGAATATCCTGTTAATCTGATTGGAGGGAACAAGGAAATCAAGTTGTGAGAGATCATCTCCGTCTATGCTGTAGAAATATTTATCGCAGTCATCACAGCGATACGACCTTATTGGAAGTTTAATCTCCGCGTATGCACTCACAACACAGATAAGCATAAACGCGACTGACATCATGAATTTTTTCATTATGATTCGACCTCCTTAATTCTTGACCCAGTAAAGTTTTTCAGCATTCTTTGAAAGGTCAAAAGATTTTGCGTCATTCGTTCTCTTCTTCGCGAAGATATGACCGTAAACTTTCGGTTCTGGACATTTCGTAATAGCTCTGCCTTTCAGATTGAAGATTTTATCCTGCTGTTGTTCCCAGTCTCGTATATTGGGTATGTCGTCATTGAAGAAATAAAAATTTTTCTTGCAGTACACGCATTCCCATTCGACTATCTTTATGCCGTTAAGAGTTTTTCCGTCCTTCACTGCCGCAATATATTCAGATACATTTGACATTGATAGATTACTGACCTGCATTGAGTTCGTAGTCTTCTTCTCGAAATGATGCCATTTGCTTCCGCCTTTGCACTCAGGAAAATTCTTATCATACTTCCAGAACTGAAAGATATATTTTATCTGTTCGCTTCCGTTATGAAATTTCCTGTCGTCAAGTTCATCTCCCCGAAAGCTCCTGAATTCCTTTCCGCACACTTTGCACTTGTAGACGTTGAACTCAATCTTTTGGTCAGCATGTGCAACTGATGCCAGCACGATGATAAACATGATGAGCATGAAAAATCTTCGCATTATGATTCAAACCTTCTTTCGTGAAATTTTTGTTGCCGCTATTATAGCCTCGTGCACTTTATAAAATGTGAATTTTCTGATAATCTTTCCTGAAAAATTCAGAAGGGAGAAATTCATTCATGTATGAAATCGTATTAATCCGTCATGGTGAATCAGCGTGGAACAAAGAGAACAGATTTACAGGCTGGACAGACGTACCACTGTCTGAGAAGGGCATTGAGGAAGCAAGAAGTGCAGGTAAACTTCTTAAAGCGGAAGGCTATGCGTTTGATTATGCATTCACAAGCGTATTGAAACGCGCAATCAAAACATTATGGCTCGTCCTCGAAGAGATGGATAGAATGTGGATTCCGATTCAGCATTCATGGAAACTCAATGAGAGACATTACGGTGCTCTTCAGGGACTCAATAAGGCAGACACAGCAGCGAAGTTCGGAGATGCACAGGTGAAGATATGGCGACGAAGCTATGATATTCAGCCTCCAGTGCTCACGAAAGATGACGAACGTTATCCGGGACATGATCCGAGATATACAGGTCTCACTGAGAGTGAGCTTCCGTTGACAGAATGCCTTGCTGATACAGTAGCGCGTGTTGTTCCGTACTGGAAGGAAACCATTGTGCCAGCGATACAATCGGGAAAGAAAATTATCATTGCAGCACATGGGAATTCACTGCGAGCATTGGTGAAGTATCTCGATAATGTATCAGACAAGGACATTCTCGAACTCAATATCCCTACAGGTGTTCCTCTGGTATATGAACTCAATGACGATATGACCCCGAAATCACATCGTTATCTTGGAGACGCAGAAGCAATTGCAAAGGCACAGGCAGCAGTAGCATCACAAGGAAAAGCAAAGTAGGTGAACATCATGCATCTATCCGAAAGAATCAAGGCGTTAAAGATCTCACCTATACGAAGGCTAATCCCGTATGCTGATGAGGCAAAAGCACACGGAAAGAAAGTGTATCATCTGAACATCGGACAGCCTGACATTAAGACACCTGAAGAATATTTTGAGGCAGTCAGGAACTTTCACCCTGCGACGATAGCATATCAGCCTTCACAGGGTATCATTGAGTTACGCGAGGCAATAAGCAATTACTATAAGGCCATGAACGTGAACTATGAACCGAATGAAGTCTATGTTACGTGCGGAGGAAGTGAAGCGTTACAGTTCGTTGTGATGATAATATGCGATCCAGGCGATGAGATTCTTGTACCTGAACCTTTCTATGCAAACTACAACACCTTCGCTAAACTCGCACTTGCTAAACTTGTTCCGATTCCAACGAAGGCAGAGACAGGTTTTCATCTTCCAAGTGAATCGACAATCGAGAAACTCATCACATCAAAGACACGTGCATTCTGGATGTCGCATCCGTGCAACCCAACGGGAGTAGCCTATACGCCTGATGAAATTGGAATGCTTGTACGTCTCGCAAAGAAACATGACCTCTATATCATTGCAGATGAAGTGTACCGTGAGTTCATCTACGAGTCTGGTACATTCATGAGCTTTTGTGATGCAAAAGATGCATTAGACCGCGTTATCATGGTCGATAGTGTATCGAAGAGATTCAGTGCATGCGGAGCACGTATAGGGTGCATTGCAATGAAGAACAAAGAATTTCTTGCGGAAGTCATGAAGTTATGTCAGGGAAGATTGAGCGTATCTGCAATCGAACAGGTGGGTGCGGCGGCATTGTATCGTACACCTAAGAGTTATCTTCAGGAAGTCAACAAGGAATACAAAATGCGCCGTGATGTTCTTTATCATGGCCTTAAAGAGATTGACGGCGTAGTATGTCATGAACCTAAAGGAGCTTTCTATACTATGGTGAAGTTACCTGTTGATGATTCAGAGAAGTTCATAATCTGGTTGCTTCAGAATTTCGACATCAACGGTGAGACTACTATGGCAGCTCCCGGATCAGGTTTCTATGCACAGCCCGGATTAGGCGTTGATGAGGTAAGAATGGCATATGTACTTAAAAGTGAAGACTTAAAGAAGGCATTGAACATTCTGAAACATGCATTAGAAGCATATCCCGGAAGACTTGAAGCGATAAAGGCATAAA
Source organism: uncultured Synergistales bacterium (assembly GCA_905235735.1). Lineage (GTDB taxonomy): Bacteria > Synergistota > Synergistia > Synergistales > Aminobacteriaceae > JAFUXM01. Next base: position 18,679 of record CAJOMU010000022.1, on the reverse strand, counting down.
AAAAATTCCCCTCAGCATTCAAACTGGGGGGATTAATATTCTCTTAATGGTTAGCGGCATCTAATCCTTTGTTCAATGCACATATTGCACATGCTTCTTTTGCACTATGCATTGTTCCGCATACAGGGCATTTCACCAAATCACTTTTGGCCTCGAACAGTTCAACCTTTCCGCAGTTCTCACACGTGTAAATATCAACATGAACTCTGTCTGCTTTCAGAAGAGCACTGCCCATAGGATAGCCTGCTTCTTTGAGCTTCATTGCCTTATTGCATACAGGACAGATTTTAGTATCTGACATTTCAATAATTCCGCCTTTCGTAACAAAAATTTCACGCAATTATATCACGTTACTTTTTCGCGTTCTTGTCGATTGCTTCCCAAAGGCCAAGAAGATATTCAGCACCAAGTGCACGGTCATAAAGTCCGTAACCAGGTCTGCCTTTCTCATCCCAAATCATGCGGCCGTGATCTGGTCTCACATACGTATCAGGGCATGTCTCATATATTGCCTTCATGATCTCGTACATATCGAGGTCTCCAGTGCATGAGAGGTGAGCGGCTTCACGGAACTTATGATGTCCGAGATACTTCACGTTACGCACATGCATTGCTCCGATTCGATTCATGCTTCCGAAATGCCGGATTATTGCCGGAATATCGTTGTCGGGATTCGAGCCTAACGAACCTGTGCATAAGCAGACAGTATTAGCCGGTGAATCATGAAGCTGTACTATCTTGTCATAATCCGATTGTGAGTGCGCAATTCTCGGAAGTCCGAAGATAGGCCAAGCTGGATCGTCTGGATGACATGCCATTTTCACACCGAGTTCTTCGCAGACAGGAATCACTGCGTCAAGGAAGTACTTATAGTTCACACGGAGCATATCAGGTGTCATTCCCTCATACTGTTTCAGTGTGGTCTCAAGTAATGCTAATCTCTCAGGTTCCCAGCCAGGTAACGTGAAGCCCTGTGAATCTTCAGCTGTTTTCCGAACGATTTCAAGAGGCCCCATATCACCGAGTTCTTTTTCATCGAAATATAGCGAGTTGCTTCCGTCTTCAGGAATCACTCTTGCGAGGTCAGTGCGTAACCAGTCGAACACGGGCATGAAGTTATAGATGATGACCTTCACACCATGACGTGCTAAGTTCTTTATGCTCTCAATGTAATTCGTGATATATTCCTCGCGTGAAGGAAGTCCCATTTTGATGTCTTCATGAACATTCACACTCTCGATAACTTCAAGTTCGAGTCCTGCTTCATGAACTTCATTTACGAGTGCAGCTATCTCTGCGTCTTCCCATACAACACCTGCGGGTTTGTCGAGCAATCCCATTAAGCCTGTCATGCCTGCAATCTGCTTCACATACTTTAATGGAATTGGGTCTGCTTTGCTTCCGTACCATCGAAAAGTCATCTTCATGATACACATTACCTCCTAATTTTTTATTATGACTATTGTACATTAAAGATAATCGCGCGAAATACCGAGAATTAACACAAATTGCAAAGAATAAAAATTATTTCAAGAAGGAGGAGTGAAGTATGACAAGCAGAATATCAAATATAGGTCAGTATAATCTCGATGCCTTGAACAGAAAAAAGAACAGGCAGAGTGTAAATTACAATGCAGGCTCATTCAATGAATCAGACAATGCGAACATAAGCTCATTCGGTGCACTGCTGTCGAAAGTGAGTGCTGAAATGAAAAATATTCCAGAAGTCCGCGAAAATTTAGTTGTGGATCTCAGGACACAGATTAATGCAGGAACATATAATCCACCACTAGATAAACTTGCTGACAGATTATATATCGCTGGTATGTTAGACCTCACAGAAGAATAATGCGCAGTGAAGTACAAGCACTGATTGATTCAATAAATGATGAATCTGACTGCATAGATGAACTGATTGACGCAATGAGAGATCAGCGCGAGGCAATGAGAGAACGCGACACTGAAAGCGTAAATGAAATCATGAATGAAACTCGCGATATATTCTTTGACGCTCAGACAGCAGACAATGAACGCAAAGATTTATGCAAACGTCTTGCGGCTCAGTTCATGTGTGAACCGAAAGCGAGTTCACTTGCCGAAAAGATGCAGGAAGATGAGAGAATGATATTCAACGGGACTGTAGACAGATTAACGCAGTCCATTTTTGTATTAAAGAGTGAAATGATAATTTTAACCGGCCTCATTGACCAGAACGAAAAATATACGTCAATGTTATTATCCGAGTTCCAGAGACTAAGCGGTGAGAACGGGCACAGGATTTCTCAGTCTGGCGGGGCAGATTTCAGAGGATAGGTGCAAAGGACAGGTGAATAGAAGATGAGCAGTTCATTCGGTTCATTGGAGATGGGAAAATCTGCGCTGAATGCATTCAGATTAGGAATGCAGACTGTCGGACATAACATATCCAACATGAACACTGAGGGCTATACACGTCAGCGTGTGAACTTCAGGACAGTAACGCCCGAAGACATTCCGCATGTAGGTCAGCTCGGACAAGGTATGTATGCTGATGACATAGTCAGGATACGAGATGAATTTCTTGATTTCCAGTATCGCGATAATCAGTCGAGTTTAGGTTACTGGGAGAAGATTAATGACTTATACGATTCGATTCAGAATTACATATCAGAGCCTGCATCATCAGGAATACGTTCAGCAATGGATACGTTCTTCACGAATGTACAGACGTTACAGCAGACACCCGAAGATGTAGCCGCGAGAAGAGCACTAGTTGAAAGTGCAAATTCACTCGGAATGATGATGTCTAATCTGATTGATAGTTTCAACACGTACAATGAGGCCGTAAACATAAGCATAAAGAACGCGGTAGAAGATGCAAACGGAATGCTTTACGGAATTGCCTCACTGAATAAGCAGATTGCACAGGCAGAAGCTCTCGACCAGAATGCAAATGATTTAAGAGATCAGAGAGACGTGTTAATAGATAAACTCTCAAAGATGATGGACATAGAATACAATGAACCTAAAGAATATAACGGTGTAAAAGGCGAATTCTTTCTGTCGGTTAATGGGAGAGTGTTAGTTCAGGGTGAACATGTCAGGGAACTCAAAGCGCATCCGTTCATGTGGGATAATCAGGTGTACTATGATGTTCAGGTTGCGGAGAATGAATTCGACATCGTAGAAGACCCAAATATAACAGAGGCACTAGCAACAGGCCCAGACGGAACATATCAGCTTGTGGTAGACAGAATAGCTAACGGAGTTGAATGGACAGCAGGCGGAGGAAATGCACATTGCTTGGAGACCTATGCGGTGAAAACCTCATCATTTGATGACACTATTATAGCTGGAGGCGGAGATGACGATTTGATGACGTTCTCTGCCACAACTTCGAGTTTTTCGGGTGGAAACGTTCTGACGGGTGGAAACGTTCTGACAGCAGCCGACAGCGGAACTCACACGATCGCCTTAACGGTAACTGACGCGAACGGGACGAAGCTGGAGAACATCAAGATAACGATAACCCGCGCAAAGGATACTAGCGACAACGATATATGGCATCTTTCCGACGAAAAGGGCAACACTTTTGACACGGATTTCACAACGAACAGTAGCAACCTTACGGCGGTAGATTTGGCGAACTTCATCAACGGCAATCACACAGACGTAACCGTCTCGGCTGACACTACTACTAACACAATAAAATTTGAGCCGAGTACTCCTCCCGCTTCGGTGAAGGTTGTCTACAGCGATAAACTGTTAGGCACTCTAACGGAGACGAAGGGGCCGGGCGTTGCAGGAGCGTTTGATATATATCTGGGCAATCAGGGGAATACAGCAACATCAAACACATTTCTTCCAGGCGGAAATATCACGGCAGGTAATGGAACATTCAGGGTATCGTTTACCGGCCCTGACATGACAAGCGAAGTAGATATAACGATTAACGGCGGAACGTTGAGCAGTGATTTAGGCAACGTTAAGACTGTATCAAATCCTCCAACAGTCGATGAGCTTACAGAATTTCTCAACGAAACATTCAGCTATGCTCCTCAAAGCACTGGCATGAAGAACCTTATTGCTGTTGCGTCCGACACTGACAACGACGGTGTAAATGATACATTCGAGATCAAGGCAGGCAATAACGGTACGCTGTCAATTACTGATGCGGATACATCTGGCTTGGCCGTAGGGCTGTTCGCTGCAACATCTACACGGTACACTATTAATGTTGCGGATATCGATACTATTGATGATATACGCAACCAGATTAACATATTACCGGGCGCAGGACTGACTGCTTCAACAGCAAAAGGTTATCTCACAATTACGTCAGCAGGCGGCGATGTTATGACCTTCACACCAAGCCCCAGCGGCGATGCAATGGGAGCTGAAATTTTGCGCAGGCTCGGCCTCACAAAGACAGAGACTACTACAGGCGGAACTCGAAGTGTCTCCAATGTCAACGAACGCGGAGAAATCCTAAACTCTTCATCGGAGGACATACCCTATAAATTGCAGTTCAGAAGTCTTGACGATGACGAAAACCCCACAATCCTAACGGTGAAGATCGACAAAATAGCGGGAGGCTGGCAACTCAGGGCAGAACTTGATGGTGAGGAACTCAAGGATTCGGACGGAAATTCTGTGTACAGAGCAATCACAATCGGCGGCAATCTCACCACTGCGGATATAGAAAAGTTCGTGAACGAAGCTGTAGAAATCGCAAACGGTCTTAATCCTGAAATTACCGGCCAAGTCCTGAACAGCAAAATCCTTAATCTCAATGCACGCGATGATGACGGGATCCTGAACTTCTGGACTGACGGGCGTAAACAGCTTGAATTTACTGACTACAGCGGAATGTTGGGCATTATCTCCGAAGCAAAACAGGAACTTCTGGACGTAGACATGAGAACTGAACCGGCAAATCTCACTGATGCATTGAACATCTCAGGTTCATTCAGGATTCAGGTAGGTACTCAGGGTACACGCGTAACATCAAATAATTTCCGTGAAACTCCCTCAAAAAGCCTCAAGGAAGGCGAGATACTCCTTGCAGGTGAAGCAGGCGATAAGTACACGTTCAGAATAGGCGTATCATCAGATCAGGCTGATATTTCAGTCTCATGGAATGAAAGTGCAGGAAAATGGGTGCTCAGTTCGGACTTGGGAACGAATAAAACAGCAGGTGAAACTTTAACAGTGAAAGACCTCGCAGAATTCATAAATGAGACCGTAATATATGCTTCAGGGTCAGATAATTCATCACTCTCAAATCTGAACGTAACAACGGGAAAATCATCATCAGGAATTATGACTCAGTTCTACATTGAGAGCAAAGACTATCACCTCCTCAGCATTTCAGATGTCGAAGGAGATTTAGCATCGAAATTAGGAATTGTGAATGATAATCCCGTAATCACGATTGACGTTGAGAGTTCTGACAGCCTCATCACCATTCGCAACAAGATTAACGAAAAGTATCAGGCAGAATTCGGTTTAACTCAGCCGGAACAATGGGTACATGCAAGCGTAGATAACGGTTATCTTGAGATTAGTGCAAATGTCGCAGGTGAAGCACAACGCATTACTCTCATGGGTTCTGAAGACGGAAACATGCAGGTACTTCGCAGACTTGGCCTCACACAGAATCAGCTCATCACTTCAGATGTAACTGATGAAAACGGAAATAAACTCCTCAGTTACCGTGAAGTTGCATACATTCCAGATAATGGCATAGCAAGTGATGCGTCATTCAGTCTGAACGGTGTACACTGGCTCTCAAGTGATAACAAATTCAACATGGCGAGAAGAATACCGGCAACTTCAGGAGATCCATCGCAGAGATACAGTGCAGAGACATTAAGCGAAATCACAGAAGGAATGTGGCTCAATCTCAAGAATGCAGGTTCAACAATAATTAATGTCCGTCATCACATAAGAGACGGTTCGATTAAAGGGCTCGAAGAAACACGAGACGAAATGATACCCAACCTTAAAGCATCACTCGATGAAATGGCTTACGGTCTGGTCAAGAACATGAACGCATATAACTATTCAGGATATGGTGTGTCAGATGAACTCACAACAACAGGAGTTGCATTCTTCAATCCATTGGGCATGAAGTCAGGAGCGTCTGACAGATTGAGCGTGAATGAACGTGTCGCGTATAACATATCGCTCATCGGTGCGGCTATGGGTGCAAAAGATGAAAACGGTCTTGCGGTTTCTGGTGTAAGCGGAGGTTCAGGAGACGGTACTAATGCGGCGAGAATGATGAACCTGAATTTTGAAAAAGTCCTTGAGAACGGAACAATGACTATCAGTGATATATATGATGCAATGCTCACCGAAATAGGCACTAAGGCAGGACATGCAAAGCTCCAATATACGACTATGCAGACGGTGAATGATCAGATTAATTCACAGCGTCAGGCAGTCTCAGGAGTAAATCTCGATGAGGAACTTATGGACATTATTATTCTCAACAGAGCGTTCGGTGCAATGTCGAGATATATCACTACAATGGATGAGATGCTGAACACAATCATTAACGGCATGGGTCTTGTAGGCCGATAATTTACATGACCCGATGAAAGATTATAATTCCCTCTGCAAGTTCACGGGGGGAATTTTTTATAGGAGGAAGGAGACGATGATGATATGTATAATCGATTGACGACAGCAACAATGTACGGTTCATTGATGCAATCACTTCAGGCAAGTCAGAGAAATATTCAGGACTTGCAGAGACAAATTGCTTCAGGTAATAAGTATATGGATCTCTCAGAAAATCCTGCGGCAATTGCACGTTCACTTCAGCTTCAGGCGACTCTCAATGCAAATGACAGATACCAGGAGAATACTAAGAATGCTGTTACTATGCTCCGATATTCGGAAAGCGCATTGAATAACGTACTCAATGCGGCAGAAACAATACGCACACTGATAGTTCAGGCAGGAGACGGAGCATTAACTGCAAGTGAACTCTCTGACGTAAGCGCACAGATAGAAGCCAACAAGAAAATTATGCTCGATAATCTGAATACCCGTGTAGCAGGTCAATATATCTTCGGAGGAACTGACACATCAACAAGACCATTCGTTGAACTCTCAGACGGAAGCATAGCGTATCAAGGTGCGGATAGCAGAATAACATATGCATTGAATGAAAGCCTCTTAGGTGATATTTCATTTGCAGGAAGTGATATTGTCCCTGAAAATGATGACAGCTATTTTATATGCTCGCATTATGTTCCAATGGACTGGCAGTGGACAGGACGTGAGGAGAAAGTTCAGATTACGGTCGGAAATCGAACGTTGAGCGTATTCATTCCTGAAGACTGGGAGGATAACGATTACAATAAAACCAATACCGAAGAAGTGAATTACTCTGACAACAACGGGTACAGAGACCCTAATGAAGTTCACGGAATAAGCCTGTCCGATTTGGCATCAATCGTGAATCAGTCTCTCGAAGAACAAGGTGCTGATATGCTCGTTAAGGCGTACATTGAAACTGATGATGAGAATTCAAGACAACAGTTAATCCTGAAGAGCAATACGGGTGAGAAGGTCGGCATAACTGGGTGGCCTGATACGGATTATATGCCGGTTGCGGCTACAATCACAAGCAAAGATTTAAGCAATTCAAGCGGTGTGAATTGGAAAACAGGTTCAGGAGGCACTGAGGGGTTAATGGGAAAGGATAACCTCCTGAACTGGAGCGGCGGTAATGGAAGCATAGATATAACCGTAGACAGTAAGAGCTACACGATAGATTTAACGAGCGTAAATTCAATCACAAAACTTGTTGAAAAGATTAACTCAACTGTTCCCGGAAATGAAGACGGCACTCCTTTTGCATCTCTCACATCAGGAGATTTAACCGGCAGATTAGTATTGCAGTCAACTAATGGAAGCAGCATAACAGTTAAAGAGAATTCCAGTACAGGGAATTCCACTGATATGAATGAACTCTTTGGCAGAACATCAATATCAAGCACATCATCATCACTGAACATCACGGTCGGAGATGACGTGAGCAAATATACAAAGATATTCATCAATGATGAAGATACACTTTCTGATGTAGCAGAACGAATCAACTCAATCAACGGAGTGTATTCACGGACAACTGCAGACGGAGATACTTTCATCGTAATGGCACAGAGAACAGGTGATACTCAATCTGACAGGCTGAACATTGATGAATCAAAAGAGGCTCTGCATTATCCCTCACTGACGATAAAGGCAGAGGGCGGAGCGGTAGAAATGTTCGATAATCTCAGTGATGAAGGTTACATTAAGGCTAAGTACACTACAAGAACTCTTGATCATTCACATATGGACGTATTCGATGTTCTAGGAATGGAAACGGCCATGAAAAGCAGAGAAGTTGCACCAAGTGAGACACTCAAAGTTGAATCAGGTACACAACTTCACTGGAGAGTTACATCAGGAGGTCATACGGCAGATATAAAGCTGAATTCCGGTGAGTATACACTTCAGGAACTTGCAGACAGGCTAAAGAATGCTGGTGCAGGTTGGCTTGAAGTTACAGTTGAGGAGGACAAAGCAGAGAATAGCGTTAGAGGCACTGATGATGCTGAAGAAGCAACTCAGAGATTAGTGATTCGCGGGTTCAACGGTGAACAGGTTATATTCCTCGACATGAACGAATGCAATTATGCCGCTCAGCTTGGCCTCGATACATCACTTCGCACTGACGGATACACCAGCACCTACACGGGTACAGGAACTAAATGCGTGAACTTCCCCTCTGCTCCCTGCGTTGATGACAATATAGGCGTACCCATGCGTGTACAAATGAACTGCGGTATGTATTACGATGTGAATATCAAGAGGGCAGAAGTCATTGATTCAAAGACAGGTTTCGTTGACAGAAATAAAGTAATGAAGTCGATAGCTGACCAGGTCAATGAGCAGGAAGGCCATGCAATTATGGGATATACAGTTCATGTTGATTCATACGGAAAAGAGATGAAAGATTCTTCATCGATATATTTCCTTTCCGGCGAGGCTTTCACTGTCGTAGATATGCCCTTCACAGATCCTGAATGGAACGATTATTCAAGCGGTATTGCGGCACAAATGGGCATTAATGGAGGAGTAACATCAAACCTGAAGAATACAACTGTAGCAATGAAAGATAATGCAACATTCGAGGATGCATATTCAGATGCAGGTGTAACATTCAGTGAAGGTACAGTACGTTTCTCAAATCTCGCACATTCCGTTGAAATTGATATTTCAGCTGAAGATACCGTCAAAGATGTCATTGACCGTCTCAGAACTCAGGCGGGCGATTGGCTGTACGTGAATTACTATGATACTCATATGGGCCAAGTTGATACTCGAAATACAGGCGATTATCCGTTAATCTCAATCTCAAGCATTGACGGAAGTGCTGTTAATGTCCTCGATGTTAAAGGCCATATCGCAGAAGAAGCACTTGGATTATCTACGAGCGTTCAAACTCAATTTAATTCCTCCGCTGACAGTCTCTCTATTACCGTTGCAGGCTACTCACATACCATTGACCTCACTGAAATACGCGATGTTACTGCTGATAATGTGATTGATGAATATGATGTCGCTGAATTCATCAACGCAAGAATGCAGGATTATGATGTTCGTGCTGAAGTCAATCAGAACAATGAGCTTATGCTATGGTCATTGAGAGGTTATTCTCTGAGCCTCAAGATTGGAAATGATAATAGTGTAAGGACATACTACAGAGGTGGATATGACCTTGAGGGTGATGCGAATACCAGAGGCATTGATAGCAATATGTACTCAACAGGTATGCACGTACAGAACGCAACAATCAGAAGCGGAGCAAATACAATGCGTCAGAATGGCTTCGGTGTAATCAATGATGTAATCTCAATGGTGAACTCAGGTAACCTTGATGATTTGAGCGATAAGGCACTTCCGAAAATAGATTCATTCATCAACAATATCTTACGCGTGATGTCCGAGAATGGAGCATTGCAGGCAAGATATGACTACAACACTGAGAGACTGATTACAGAAAATGCAATAATGGATGAGGAATATGATAACGTTGCGAAGATTGATCCAGCAGAAGCAATCTCAAAGCTCATGATTGCGGATTATATGTATCAGGCAAATCTCGCAGTAATATCGAGATTGATTCAGCCAAGCCTCTTGGACTTCCTCAACTAGAGAGTTTGAGAATGTCAAACAATCATGAAAAGTGCAAAAAGTGAGATAAAATAAGTTCGCGAAATAACTTATCTGAAAATGCTAAAATCTTGCCGCTCGGATTAAGTTTTTCTAAACCAACAAAAAAGCCCTCCCGAAATCAATCAGGAGGGTTTCGTTATGTCCCTATGCTATAACATCGTATTCAGTTCCGTGTACTCGTAATTGAACGCCTCAGCCACACCCTTGAACGTCAATTTGCCTTTGTACGTGTTCACTCCCCGATATATCGCACTGTTCTTACGGCACGCTTCCTCAAGTCCTATGTCCGCAATCTGAAGACCGTAACGCAATGTCGCATTCGTGAGCGCAATCGTGCTTGTTCGAGGCACTGCACCGGGCATGTTGCCGACGCAGTAATGTACAACACCGTCAAGGATATATGTCGGGTCATCATGAGTCGTCATGTGTGAACTCTCACCGCATCCTCCCTGATCTATCGCTACATCCACGAACACTGATCCCGTTTTCATCTCAGCAAGATATTTCTTCTTGAAGAGTTTTGGTGTCAATGCTCCGGGTATCAACGCTGAACCTATCACCAAATCCGCATCTTTAACCGCACGTTCAATGTTCGCATCTGTTGAGACCATTGTCTGAAGACGTGCACCGAAAATTTCATCGAGGTATTCAAGACGTTTCAGGTTCACATCGAAGACAGTTACATTTGCTCCCATTCCTATAGCGATTTTGCACGCATTTGCTCCAACAGTACCGCCGCCTAAGACAACGACATTAGCCTTCGGTGTTCCTGGTACACCTGCAAGCAGTACACCTTCTCCGCCGAACTTCTTTTCGAGATACTTTGCGCCTTCCTGAATTGAAAGCCTTCCTGCAATCTGGCTCATTGGTGCAAGAAGTGGCAAATATCTTCCGTCCTCCTGTATCGTTTCGTATGCAACTCCGCTGACTTTTCCAGAAAGGAGAGCGTCAGTTTGAGCCTGATCATTCGCAAGATGAAGATACGTGTACAGGATTAAGCCTTCATGAAAGAATTTATATTCAGGTTCGAGAGGTTCTTTCACCTTTACCATCATGTCGGAGAGCTTCCAGACTTCAGACGCAGAATCAATTATCTTTGCGCCTGCTTCAGCATATTCCTTGTCGCTGAAACCTGAGCCAACACCTGCCCCAGTTTCAATGAAGACATCATGACCATGAGCGACATATGCCTTCACGTTATCAGGGGTAAGACCTACGCGGAATTCGTTGTTTTTGATTTCCTTTGCGCAACCGATTTTCATCGTGGTACACCTTCTTTGTTATGGAATGATGATATTATACTGGTGAACTACCGCCACTTATTGAAGTGGCAGCTTCCTAATTCTACGAGGACTGCGCTCCAACTTCAAACGCTGAATACGTCTTACACCCTCTCCAAAGGCGTTACTTCCCGCAGCACCTGCGGTAGACTGGAGTATGCAGAAAATGTAGTTTTTGTAGTCTGCACTATGTTCCAATATTTGAGATTATATCGTAAAAACTAAGCTAAGCAAGCACAATTCATCTCGCTGCCTATAGAGGCGGGAGACTTCTTGCACGATTATGTTAAATTCTAATATTGTGATGATAGAATACTTGCAAAAAATGTTGAAAGCCGGTAGCAAATGATAAGCATAGTAATCCCTGTATACAATGAGGAACAATCACTGCCTTCACTATTCTCAAGATTAATACCAGTCATGAAAGATTACAATCACGAAATCATTTTCATCAATGACGGAAGCAAAGACGAATCACTCTCAATGCTACGGGAACAAGAAAAGAATTCATGTGTTCATGTGATAGATATGGGAGGGAATTTCGGACAGCATGAGGCAATCATGAAAGGCTTTGAGAATGCAAAAGGCTCACTGATTATCACAATGGACGCAGATTTACAGAATCCACCTGAAGAAATCCCCAGACTGATTGAACAGTTCAGACTTGGCCATGATGCAATAGGCACTGTCAGAATGAAGCGAAAAGATACTTTCTTCCGGCGTTATGCCTCACGCATAGTGAACAGAATCACTAATCTCATAACGGGATTTCAGATAAGCGATTACGGCTGCATGTTACGGGGATATTCAAGGGAAGTTGTCGAAAGAATGCTGAAGGTTAAACGCAATGATATATTCATTCCAGCACTTGCACAGAAATTTTCACATAATCCAGTTGAAATAGAAATATCCCACAGTGAACGCGAATACGGAGAATCAAAATATAGTTTTCTGAAGCTGATACGATTATTCATGAGCCTGATGAAAACTGCATACATGATAAGGAGATGATTACATGAAGAATGCTGTAGTATTTGCATATAGTTCCGTAGGCTGTGAATGCATGAAGGTATTGCTTTCTCACCCTGACGTAAAGATAACGCTCGTATACACGCATGAAGATGACCCAAATGAAGAACACTGGTTCGATTCAGTGTATGAACTCTCGAAGAAGAACAATCTACTAAATGTTCTCACGAGTGAACCAGATTATGAGACAGTGAAAGCAGCAAAACCTGACGTGATATTCTCATTCTATTACCGTTCGATGATTGACATGAAGATTTTAGACCTTGCACCTTTGGGAGCATTCAACATGCATGGTTCGTTACTGCCGAAATACAGAGGCCGTGCATGTGTGAACTGGGCAGTCCTGAACGGAGAGACTGAAACGGGAGTAACCTTGCATCACATGACGAAATACGCGGACAGAGGAAACATAGTGAATCAGGAAGCAGTATCAATCGGTGAGAATGAGACATCACATGACGTATTCATGAAGATAATTCCTGCGGCAGGACGCGTATTATCACGTTCACTGAATGATATTCTAGCTGGAAATGCGGAAGGAACTCCTCAGGATGAATCAAAAGCAACGAAATTCGGAAGACGAAGACCAGAGGACGGATTAATTGACTGGTCAAAGAGCGCAAGAGAGATTCATAATTTAGTGAGGGCAGTAGCTAAACCATTTCCGGGAGCATTTTTCTATCGTAACGGTAAAAAGGTTATGGTATGGAAGACTTGCATAAAAGACGGACAGCTTGAGGTGCTTGAATGGGAAGAATTAAATTAGCGATAAAGATAGACATTGATACTCTGAGAGGTTACACCGAAGGATTGCCTAAGCTCTTAGACGCACTGAATGAACATAAAGTTAAAGCATCGATATTTTTCTCAATGGGGCCTGACAACTCCGGCAAGGCAATACGGCGAATATTCCGAAAAGGATTCATAACGAAGATGTTCAAGACGAAAGCCACGACAGCCTACGGATTAAAGACGATGTTATACGGCACATTACTTCCAGCCCCAATGATAGCGGAATCGAACCCTGATTTGATTCGCAGGGCATTATATGAAGGCCATGACTGCGGGATACATTCATGGGATCATGTTTACTGGCAGGATAATTTGCCCAAGCTGACACGAGAAAATATACTTGCGGAATTCAACAAGGCATTGGAACTCTACGAGAAGATTTCAGGAGAACGTGCGAGATCATGTGCTGCTCCAGGCTGGCAGGTAACAAAGGACAGTTTATATGTGCAGGACGAATTAGATTTCGACTATTGCAGTGATGTACGTGGCTATTCACCCTTCATATCAGAGATAGACGGCGTATCATTCAGGACTCCGCAGATACCTTCAACACTTCCCACAATGGACGAAGCACTCGTATATGTTCCGTCAGATATGCTCAATGATTATTACATGAAACTTTTACACGAAGGTCTGAACGTTCATACGATACATACGGAGATGGAAGGCGGAATGATGTATGATACATTCAGAGAATTTCTGCGTAAATGCAGTGATAATGATATAGAATTTCTGACGTTGAGAGATGCATTGAGAAATTCAGAGCTTGTGCATTCGCGAATCACAATGGGAACTCTCAAAGGCAGAGCAGGAACATTAGCGGTACAGCAGTAAGGAGACTTAGAATTAGAACATGAAGAAGTTATCATATGGCCGTCAATGGATAAATGATGACGACATAGCAGAAGTAGTGAGAATATTGCGCGGTGATTGGCTTACAATGGGGCCTACAGTTGAAGCATTCGAGAAGAAGTTAGCCGAATACGTAGGAATGAAACATGCAATAACATTCTCATCAGGGACATCGGCGTTGCACGGAGCGATGAATGCAGCAGGACTTCAAGAAGGGGATTACGCACTGACAACGGCACTGACATTCGCTGCAACATCAAACAGCATAATCTACACAGGAGCAACTCCCATTTTTGCGGACATAGACCCAAAGACATTATGCCTGAACACTAAGACACGAATCACGAAACCAGTACGGGCAATAGTGCCGGTGAGTTTTGCGGGTTATCCATTGGACATCAAAGCATACAGGGCAATTGCACCAGAAGCGATACTGATTGAAGATGCAAGTCATGCATTAGGCCATGACAGGAAAGAATTTGCAGACATGATGACACTCAGCTTTCACCCTGTGAAACACATAACGACAGGTGAAGGCGGTGCAGTCCTCACGAACAATGACGAATATGCAGAGAGGTTATTGCGTTTCAGGAATCACGGAATGTATCAGAAAGAGATGATTGAACTCGGTTACAACTACAGACTATCAGAGATACATTGTGCATTAGGGTTGAGCCAGATGAATCGGCTTGATGAATTCATAGCCAGACGCAGGGAATTAGCCGCGATGTATCAGAAACAGTTATCGGGAGTTGAGAACGTAATACTTCCGCCGGAACATGAAAATCATCTGTGGCACATCTACGCACTTCAGGTAACGAATAATCTACGCGATGAACTATCAGAGTATCTTCGTGAACATGACATCAACCCCACGACACACTATAAGCCCGTTCCATTGCATAAATATTATCGTGAGCATTACGGCTATCATGACGGAGATTTCCCGGAGGCTGAAAAGTATTATGAGCAGGAAATATCGTTACCGTTATACCCAATGATGAAAGATGAAGATGTGAAGAGGGTAGCAGAGACTATCAAGGAATTCATGAGGAGGAAAAATAACAGTTGAGAGTATTTATCTTAGGAGCAGGCGGTTTCATAGGCACGCATTTAACTGAAAAACTTCTGAACACGACAGATTATGAAGTAAGTGCATTTGACATCAACACGAGCAGACTTGAGAAATTTTCAGGGCATAAGCGATTCACATGTTACAAGGGGGATATATTCACTGAGACGGAATATATTCGTGAGCAGGTGAAAATCAGTGATGTAGTATTACCTTTTGCAGGAGTAGCAATGCCTTCATACTATCTCACACATCCACTCTGGACATTTGAACTTGACTTCGAGCAGAACCTGAAAGTTATCCGAATGTGTGTAGAGTATGGAAAGCGTGTAATCTTCCCTTCAACATCAGAAGTCTATGGAATGTCAGACGGCTCATCGAATCTTGATGAAGAGACCAGCTCGTTAGTACTTGGCCCGGTGAATAAAATGCGATGGATATACAGCTGTTCCAAGCAGATGATAGATCGTGTAATCACGGCCTACGGACAGGAAAAGGGATTGCAGTACACATTGTTCAGACCGTTCAACTGGATTGGGCCGGGACTGGACACGATGAATGACGCGAAAGAACATCGTGCACGTTCATTAACGCAGATAATCTACGACATTCTGAATCGCGGAGAGGTGAAACTTGTCGGAGGCGGAGAACAGAGACGCAGTTTTACATGGATAGGCGACGGAACAGATGCATTGATGTTAATTCTCAGGAACGAAGGCAATCGTGCAGACAGCAGAATATTCAACATAGGCAATCCGAACAACAACTATTCGATTCGCGAACTCACAGAGATAATCATAGATGAAATGAAATCATTCTCATCATTCAGACGTAATGCAGAGAGCGTGAAAGTTGTAACGATTTCACCAGAGAGCTATTACTCGAACGGTTACGATGACACGAAGAACCGTGTACCCTCAATCAACAACATAATGAGTTTAGGCTGGCAGCCAAAAGTAACATTGCGTGAGGCAGTGAGAAAGACATTAGGAGCATATCATGACTAAGAAGATATTCTGTGTATTAGCAGTTCTGCTTGTGGTGTATGTATATTTTTCGGGATTGGGTGATTACGGATTCCTTGACCCGGATGAAGGCCGTTATTCGGAGATACCGCGTGAGATGATTGAATCGGGAGACTACATAACACCGAAACTGAATTACGTGAAATATTTCGAGAAGCCAATACTGCATTACTGGTTCACGGCTGCATCATTCAAGGTGTTCGGACAGAATGAATTTGCCGGACGATTTACGCCTGTTCTGCTTGGCCTCTTGGGATGTGCAGTAACATCACTTCTGGCGTACAAAATCACGAAGGATAAACGGGCCTCATTCATGTCAGGGATTATATTGGCCTCATGTACATTATGGTTCGGAATATCGCACATAAACATAACGGATATGGCATTAACATTCTTTTTCACATTATCGCTGTTCTGTTTCCGAATGTGGGTTGATGATGTGAGTAAAAAATTCTGGCTGATTATGTTCTATGTCTCAATGGCACTCTCAGTACTGACGAAGGGATTAATCGGAGTAGTTCTGCCTGGAGGAATAGCTGTGATATATGCAATAATGACAGGCCAGGCCAAACGCATACTCACGCGGATATTCTCACCTTCAGCAATAATAATCTTCTTCATCGTAAATTGCATCTGGTTCATTCCAGTGTGCATAGCAAATCCTGACTTCTTTTACTTCTTCTTCATACGTGAACATTTCCTGCGATACACGACGACGATTCACGATCGTTATCAGCCTGTATACTGGTTCATTCCGATACTGATAGCCGGATTAGTTCCATACACGGGCTTACTATGGGATTCAATGAAGGCCATGCTTGGAAAGTGCAGATTAATTGCGAAGTCCGACGGAATATTTTTAGGTTTATGGTTTTTCATGACGTTCATATTCTTCTCATTCTCTGATTCGAAACTCGTAACGTATATTCTTCCGTGTTACCCGCCGTTAGCAGTATTATTCGGAGGGATACTTCAATCATACGAGGGTAAAGAGTTCAGGACGTTTATCATACTGAATGCGATAATCTTAATCCCATTGGCATTGACGGGAATAATCTGGCCGATGTACACGAATGACACTGATGTAATTGCTATGAGAATTCCTGCGTTAATGCTTTCAGTTACGCTTTTCATCTTCACGATAGTAACCTTCATTCTTCCCCGAAAGAACTTATCAGTCATGATGTGCATGATCGGAGTGCTGTGCATGTATTCAGCATCAGGAGCATTTATAGTTGAAGGAAAGTTATTATCCCATAAAGAGGCCGCCGAAATCATCAGGAATGAAAGCCCTGAAGACGTGATAGTCTTTCAGAAGTTAATGCAGGGAATGAATTACTATCTTGAACGCCGGACGATAACCGCAGACATAATAGATGAACTGGAATTCGGAGCAGAACAGGATAACGAGCGTGATAAATGGTTCATAGATACGAAGAGAGCACAGGAACTATGGAACTCAGAGCGTCATATAATACTGACCTCACGGAACAAGAACAGCGACTATGTGCATTCATGTTTTCCAGGAGCAAAACGTGAATGGCAGACGAGTTCAGATATAGTTATAGCGAATTATTGATTGAGTATTGACACCAATCAAATTAATGATAAAATATATAACAAGATTTTTTCAGGAGGTAACAAAACATGTCAGACAGCAAAAAGTTTTTTGAACTCCAAGCGATAAGGCAGTACAGGCGGAACTTGAGAAGGCATCACTTGAGGCACTGAAGGCATTAGTAGCAGAGAAGGGCCTCAAGGACGAAGCACAGAAGGTACTCGCTGATGCAGCGGCAAAGGTGGCAGAGGCACACGGACTCAAGCTCGGCGGAATGGAAGAGCTTGACGTTGACGAGATGAAAGCGGTTGCAGGCGGCACTTATAATTGTACCGGTGCAGTATCGCATATTGTATGCAACATTGTAACATGGTAAGCTGAAATGTATTGAACTGTTGCTCTTTCGGGGGCAGCAGTTTTTTTCCAACAGGAAACAAATCGGGAGGTAAACAGTATGTCAGACAGCAAAAAGTTTTTTGAACTTGTAGCAAGCAATAAGGCAGTACAGGCGGAACTTGAGAAGGCATCACTTGACTTGAGGCACTGAAGGCATTAGTAGCAGAGAAGGGCCTCAAGGACGAAGCACAGAAGGCACTCACTGATGCAGCGGCAAAGGTAGCAGAGGCACACGGACTGAAGCTCGGTGAAATGGAAGAAATCTCCCCCGAAGAGATGAAAGCGGTTGCAGGCGGCAGACGGTCGGTGTGTGGCAACCTTATGCCCTACGATTGCGGAGGTGCCGACGTAATTTCGACATTGTAACATGGTAAGCTGAAATGTATTGAACTGTTGCTCTTTCGGGGGCAGCAGTTTTTTCCAGCAGGAAACAAATCGAGAGGTAAACAGTATG
>CAJOMU010000021.1 GCA_905235735.1 uncultured Synergistales bacterium | reverse complement strand
AATGCCTTCTTCAGGTCATCGCTCTTCTTGATTTCCTCGTACATTTCCTGCAAGGTCTTCATTGTCAATTCCTCCGTTCAACTTTCAGTGTTTTATCATTCACCATTTACAAACGCACCCAGTACAAAGATCTATTGAAGGCTTCACACTGTTGTTGGCGCAAGTGCCGCCGGCAACCATGTCAAGCTCCTCATCGCTGAGTTTTATCGCTCTGTCCTGTGCTGCTTTCTCCGCAACGAATTCTTTCAGCTCATCAAACGTTGCATCGCAATCGTGAGCCTTCATGAAATCCGTTACTTTCCTGCCTTTCACTGCCTCAGCTAATGCCTTCTTGAGGTCATCGCTCTTCTTGATTTCCTCGTACATTTCCTGCAATGTTTTCATTGTCAATTCCTCCGTTCAACTTTCAGTTTTTAATCATCAACACTTGCACCAGAGTATAAACAAGATTACTCACGATCACGAATAGCCATATTACCACAAAACATATGAGTATAAGGTATAACACCGCCAGCGACATTATCAAGCTCCTCATCGCTGAGTTCTATCGGACTGTCCTGTGCTGTCTTCTCCGCAACGAATTCTTTCAGCTCATCATATGTTGCATCACAATCGTGAGCCTTCATGAAATCCGTTACCTTTCCTGCCTTCACTGCCTCCGATAATGCCTTCTTGAGGTCATTGCTCTTCTTGATTTCCTCGTACATTTCCTGCAATGTTTTCATCGTAAATTCCTCCGTTCAACTTTTTTCAGTAGTTTATCATCAACAATTGCACTTAGTACAAATATGAGTATGACCATGAGGCTTACAATTTATCCTACTGTTGAGGTAATTCATGGATTCACCACCAGCAACTTTTTCAAGCTCATCTTCGCTGAGTTCAATCGGTCTGTCCTGCGCTGCCTTCTCCGCAACGAACTCTTTCAGCTCATCCTCTGTTGCATCGCAATCGTGAGCCTTCATGAAATCCGTTACCTTTTCTGCCTTCACTGCCTCAGCTAATGCCTTTTTCAGGTCATCGCTCTTCTTGATTTCCTCGTACATTTCCTGCAATGTCTTCATCGTAAATTCCTCCGTTCAACTTTCAGTGTTTTATCATCAACAACCGCACCCAGAACAGACATCAGTCCACTTATAAGTATATGTAAGCTCAGGGCCGCCACCAGCTCCAGCTACCTTTTTAAGCTCATCTTCACTGAGTTCAATCGGTCTGTCCTGTGCTGCCTTCTCCGCAACGAATTCTTTCAGCTCATCATATGTCGCATCACAATCGTTAGCTTTCAGGAAATCCATTACCTTTCCTGCCTTCACTGCCTCAGCTAATGCCTTCTTGAGGTCATCACTCGCTTTGACTTCCTCGTATAATGCCTGCAATGTCTTCATGATGAATTTATTCTCCTGTATCTTATTTGTTTTTTGTGCGTGTATTATACATGATAAATTTTCAAATTAAAATAAAAAAAAAAACCCTCCCGTTAAGTGAGAGGGGTAATTTTTAACTCAATCTCAGAACTGTACAAACGCAGGTGTATCCGCAGGTGCATTGAGGAATTTCTTCAGTTCATCATCAAGTTTCAGAAGCGTTACCGAGAACCCTTCCATGTCTAACGATGTCATATAGTTTCCGACAATCGTCTTCGCAATTTTGATTCCCTTTGATGAAAGCACATCACTAATTTCGCGGTCTAATTCTGTGAGGTAATCTTTATTTGCGATTATGCGTTCTCCTATTTCAGAGAGGCAGTTATATATACTGCTTGGTATTCTATGATTGAACCTCCAATTTTATATTTGTGATTGACTTAATATTGTGATTGACTTAATATATTGTGATGTATGAAAATACTACAACAAAATATTTGTGAGGCAACCTAAAATTTTTTCAAGGAGATGTATGCACATGCGAAGATACTTATTCATGTTCATGTTCGTGTTCATTTTTATCTTCCCGTTGATGTTCTCTTCTTCTGCGTTCCCTTCTGAATATTCAACAACAAACTGGGAAGTTCGTGACGGAGTTTTATATGTTGGCGTAAGCTGGTCGTCAAATCCTCTCACTTTCAATGGACAGGGAAATGGTTATTTGATTCAAGGAAATTTCCCCTCCGGAACAACAATTAATCTCCCTGATGAATGGCTTCTTGATCTGCCGGATATAAATCTCGTGAATGTCTCTGACACAAGCAAGATTAAAACCGCTGATGAAGTTGATGGTCTTAATGCACCTGCAATAAGAATTGTTGGAAGCAACACAGTTACACTTAAAGATTCAGGAATACCTATGACAGCATGGTACACAGGAACAAATACCGACACAAACACCGACAGACCAGATCACCCCGAATATATTGCGGCACATTATCAGGCATGGTATCGTGAACCTCGATTCAGTTCTAATGATTCGCCGGGCATAACAAATAACTACGAATACAACTGGACGCTCAGACAGCACGGTAACGAGAGCACGATAAAATTTTTCAGTGCAGACAAAACAGCAAACGGTCAGGGAGAAATTGCAGGCTACCAGTATCCAATGATAAATTTCTATGACAGCAGAGACGGTGATGTTCAGAAATATCATGCAGCCATAATGAAAATATCAGGAATCGATGCTGTGATATTTGATTTCTATGGTGCTGTTGATATTGCAGATTACGAAAAACCAAGAGTAAATTCTGATGCATTCATTAAAAACGTTCTTGATCCTGCCGGAATGAAATACATGATATTCTACGAGGAGTTTTCCGCAAAAAGACAAGATTACGGTCAGACAAAAGAAGTTTCTTACCAGGAAGCAAAAGAGAGAATCAAAACTAGTTTTGCATGGCTCAAAGATAACTGGTTCAACAGAGACGGGTACATAAAGCATAATGGCCGCCCTGTTGTTATGGTATTTGTTACGAAGCAGGTATTTTCAACACGAAAAGAATGGGAAGATATAGCAAAAGAGGCAGGTGTAAATCCTCCTCCGTTCTTTGTGAATCATTATAATTCTCTCAGTGATTACGAAGCATCTTTTAACTGGATGCCTGTTGACGCAAATTTTTCGGATTCATCTCAAAGAAAATATTACACTGGTGAAGAACGAAGGCAGCACATCAATGAAAGTTTTAATTTCTTCTCTAACGTTTCATCCGGCAAGGACTATGTTATAGCTACAGCTTATCCCGGATTTGATGATTCTGTTTTTGATGAGCTTAATCGTCTTCAGGATACAGGCCCACATAACGCAATTGCATTTGATGAAGGCGAGACATTCAAACAGACATTCGACCTTGCACTGAATATGAAGCCGAATATTATTCAGCTTGGAACATGGAACGATTACAACGAGGACACAGTTATAGAACCTTCTACAGCGTCATTATGTCATCGTAAGACAGAAACATCACGTGAATATTCATCGCTTGAATATGTTCAAAGCCGTAAAAAAGAATGGAGTGCATCAAAATGGACGGCAGAAGATTTACGTGCACCCATTGAACTTTACAAGCTATCGAAAAGTCCTTATGTTACGTCCGATGAGAAAAAGAGAATCAATGAAGCGTATGAAGCAATATTCAATGATGATGCAGAAACTTTCAGGAGGTTAGCGGCATCACTGATAACATATGACAGAACAACGAAACCAGTATTGAGAGTTGAGATTTTACAGACAGATTTTGAGGATGCAACACAAGGAGCGTTCTACAGCAAGAGACTTAATGCTTCTGGAACTACACCAATGCTGTGGACTGCAAGAAATCTTCCTGAAGGTTTGACGTGTTCACAGTCTGGAGAGATAAGCGGAACTCCTTCGGTTCATGGTGAATTCAAAATTAATGTTACGTGTTCAAATAGTGCAGGCAGTGTATCAAAAATTTTGAGCATGAAAGTAAATCAATCTGGCGAAGATGATAACAACAATGAATCCGGCGGAAATGATAACAACAACGAATCCGGCGAAGATAATGGTAACAACGAATCCGGCGGAAATGATGACAACAACGAACTTGGCGGAGATGATGACAACAACGAACCTGGCGGAGATGATAACAATAACGAATCCGGCGGAAATGATGACAACAACAAACCCAACGGAAATGATGATAACAACGAATCCGGCGGAGATAAAGATAATAACGAACCAAGCGGAGGAGAAAAGCCTAATGAAGGAAACAGTAGCAATAAGAGTTCAGGAGGCTGTAATTCTTACATGATGAGTATAATATTTCTTCTGTTGGTATTAATATTCGCGAACAAATCTTCCAGAACGTTTTAGAATTCTTACTGCTGTGAGGAAGTTAATTTTTCTCTCAGCAGTTTTATATCCCTTTCACTAACTCCTATCCTCAATAAATATCTCTCGGCCGCATCTTTAAGATTCACTTTCGAAATGTCATTAACTCCCAGCATATTCGCAATGAATTTACGCGCTTCATTCTTCACAACAAAATCGTAATCATCACTGCCCGGTTCAATCCCAAAATAATTTCTGAATGACACAAGAAAATCTGCAACTATTTCATCATCTCTTGCTCCCATTAAACACTCAATCACTGCCGAAAATAATCCCGCTCTGTCCTTCCCTAAATCACAATGAATCAAATACGGCGGCTCATTCCTCGCCATAAATCTAACTCCCCGCGCAAGTCCCTTCTGAAAATCTTTCGACATAAATTTTGTGTTCAGCTTCAATCCGATGTATCTCTGTCTGCTGTAATACGTCTCATTAAATCCATTCATGGCCTTCATACTCTTCTCACTGTCTGCAAGATTGATGAACGTCTTCACTCCTGCTTCCCGTGCTGCATTATCGGCTATTACATTGCGATTTCCCCATGCCTTTATTGGTGATGATGAACGATACAGCTTGCCTCTTCCGATTCCTGTCGTCTGAATCTCTCTGAAGTTCGCAAATTCTTTATCAGTCAGATATGCATAATCATTCCTGTCATTGCTCAGACGTTTTCGTATACGATTGTAGAATTCCTTTGCTGTCTCTGCTCCTTCAGTCAGTGATGACGAGAATATGAATGCTAATACAAGAATGACCGCTGAAATTATTCGTGTTCTCCTCATGGCCTTATTCATCCTTTCCCAATAAGCTATACACTGCTTCAGGTTGTTGGTTTGCCTGTGCGAGCATTGCGTTTTCTGACCTGCTCAATATCTGGAACTCAATGAACCTCATTGTCGATCTGGCCATGTCCGCATCAGTTATTCGGCTCTGAGCGTCAGTTAGATTCTCGCCGCTGTTCGAGAGATTCAGTACTGCGTGTTCAAGTGCATTGCTGTACGAGACTATCTGCGTCCTCTGACGTACAACAGTATCAATCGCATCATCAAGTATAGCTGTTGAACGCATTGCAGATTCTCTTGTGGTTACGTTCACCTTATCGAGACTGAGCATTTCTGATGTTATATCTCCGAACTGAACCGCGAAATTCTCTGACTGATTCGTTCCGACCTGAAAGATTATTCTGCTGTTCTTCAGGTGAACATCTCCCGTGTAAGTTCCTTCTGACGACACCACATAGTTATCTGAATCTTCATTCCATACCGCAAGAATTCCTGACATCGAATCAAACTCAACATCAATATCCGATCTCAATGCTCCCTTAATGACATTGCCCGTTATTGCCGTGTCAGACGCAAGTACATCATCGGAATTCAAATCATAGATTGAAATTCTGTATTCCCCTTCTGAAGATTCCTGAACAGTATTAAGGCCAAGTGCCGTAATCAAATCCTCACTTCCCGAAAACGTAAGCTCGCCGTCTTTGCCGGGTATCACACTTCGAATCACCAGAGCAGCATATTCTTTCCCGTCCTTAATGTAAACGTCCGTAAGCTCAGAAAACTTTCCGGCATTATTCGTGTACTTTCCCTGCCCAAGTTCATTGGCTATTGCATCATTGAGTTTGTCGGCAACATCATAAAGTGAATCTTCTCCGTACAACGTTATGCTCGCTGTCTTACTGTATCCCTGAGTTATCGTTAGCTCCTGAGGCTCTGAAACTATGAACGTTCCCTCTGATGTATAGAACTGTGAAATCTCACGCAATGTGTTGGGCGTGTATTCAGATGCAAGTCTGACCGTCTCATCATCAGAATCATCCGCAAAGTATATGCTGATTCCGTTAGATGTGCTGAGGTTCACATTTCCCACAACAACATACGCCTCTACTCCCTCTGAAACTTTTATGCTGTTCCCATTGATATTATCTGTACCTGTTATGCGGTATACTCCGTCTTTGTTTATGGTAAGCGTTCCGTCTTCATAGCTCCAGTTTTCATTTGATGATGTCTCTTGTATCTCCGCAAGATTAATCTCTGTGTATGCCGTACTCAGTATTTCTTCTTTTCTCTTATCTTCGGCACTGTTCATGATGTTACTCTTCTGAATCTGTGCAAGTCCCGGCTCTGCTTTTATTTCAATCCTGTAATCACTCTCTGCTTTCACTACCTGATTGGCCTTCTCGTATCCTGCAACTTTTCCGTTAGTGCGTATCTTCAGATTTACATCACTCGTTGACCAGTATGCTCCTGATGTACCGTCAAGCAACTTCCTCCCGTTGAAGTTCGTGTACTCTGCTATATGCTGAATCTGATCCCTGATTTCATTTATCTCTTTCTGTATATGACTTCTGTCCTGACTTGTGAGTGTGTCATTAGAAGCCTGAACGGAAAGCTCACGCATACGATGAAGCATATCATTCACATCTCCTAATGAACCTTCCGCTGTCTGAAGCAAACTCATTCCGTCCTGAACATTTCTCACTGCCATATCATAACCGCATATCTGTGAACGCATTCTCTCACTTATCGCTAAACCAGAAGCATCATCAGCCGATGAGTTTATGCGAAGTCCTGTTGCTAACGGCTGAATCGATTTCTGAAGCATTGCGTCAGTCGCTCTCGTAATATTCAATGCTGAAAGTGCGGTTAAGTTATTATTGATGATCATTCTAGTATCATCCCTTATATTTGATTTGCCTGAATTTGATACACATTATCGGATATGAGGCCGAAAAAATAAATCCTTCACTTTACGTTCGTCCTCTGTTCCATAAGTCATTTAATCTCACGAAAGTATACCCTCTCGCTTCCAGTCCCTCGATTATTTCCGGCAATGCCTCAACTGTATTAGGCATACCCGAATGCATGAGTATAACCGTTCCAGGTCTTATACTGCTCAGAACCAGACGCACAATTTCTTCTTTTGGTCTGCCGGTATAATCCCCTGTATTCAAACTCCATAGGCCAAGACGCAAATTCATTCTCCGCATTGCATTGAATATCTTCATGTTGAAGCCGCCTCCGGGAGGACGAAGGAAACGTGTCTTAGGGATATTCAGAGATTCAAGAACTTCATCGCATCTTTCGGCCTCACGCATTATCTTTTCTACCCACAGTTTATATAGTCTTGGGTGAGTGAAACTGTGATTTGCTATTTCATGACCTGCATTATGAAGCATTAGCGTTACGTTCGAGTATCTGTCTGCAAATTTTCCGACAACAAAAAAGGTTGCCTTTACGTTATATGGTTCAAGTGCCGCAATAATCTCCTGCGTTCCTGTTTCACGAGGCCCGTCATCAAACGTTAAAACAATTTCACGTACAAATGGATCTCCTGATGATATTCCATAGCGTGAACGTTCTGCATTCAATGGCCCCCATTCAATTGCGAGAGATGCGGTTAATGTAAGAAGCAAAATTTTACGAAGCATTATTCATAACTCCTTTAACATGATTGACCGTGATTATAGCAAAAAAATAAACCCCTAAGCCGTTAATGCTCAGGGGCAAATGTGAATCTGATTCTACTTCTTGAATGGTGCAAGTAAATCTTCATCCCAGCCTACTGGTCTGAAAAATCCTCCGTAAAGTGTCTCAAGAAGTTTACGTATCTCCTCACTCTGATACGCCTTCACTACCTTCTCATAGACTTCAACCTTCGCAGGGTCTTTGAGGTCTGATAATCTCGCGGCTATTAAGTTCCAGTATTCATGCTCGCGTGCTTTATCCTCAAACACTGCATCACTGGCCTTCAATCCGTAATCGAGTGCGTATGTGTCATTGATTACTCCTGCGGCTATGTCTGGGAGTGCTGAAGGAATTGTATTCGCGGCGAGTTCCTGAATCACAATCTTCTTGTTGTAGATCGCAATATCTTCCTTCGTTGGGTTAAAGCCTGCACCCTCACGTAACGTAATCAGTCCTGAAGTTGCAAGAACTTTAATTGCTCTTCCTCCGTTGGTCGGGTCATTGGGAATTGCAATTACATCACCGTCTTTAATCTCATCGAGCGTCTTTATCTTGATTGAATACAGGTTCAGAGGTACTACGAAAGTGTTCGCTATGTTTGCGAGTTTGTAGCCTCTGCTTGCAAGTTCATCCTCAAAATATATCCGATGCTGAAATCCATTCAGGTCTATATCTCCGTCATCAAGTGCTCTGTTCGGTGTAACGTAATCCGTGAACTGAATCACTTCGAGAGTTATTCCCTGCTTCGCGAGAATCTCCTTTGCTGACTGCCACATCTCATCATATACGCTCCCTGTAACACCGAGCCTCACCGTAACATCTGCTGATGCTGTGAACGCAAGAATGAGAACAAGAACCAATGCGACAAATAACTTCTTTGCCATAATGAAAAACTTCCTTTCATGAAAAAATATCTATAAACACACGGAAAAAGAATCATTCCGTAATGTCCTAATGAATCAGAAAATCCTCGCGTGCAGGTGTGAAAATGTCAAGCAGAGTACCTGCCTCAATGCATACGGCTCCGTGAACCAGACCTCCGTGTACGACTATGGAGTCGCCCTTGCTGAGTTCAAAGCTCTCATCGCCGACTGTATATGTGAATCGTCCTGAGAGTACGTAACTGCATTGTGTATGAGGGTGTGAGTGAAGCACTCCTTCAGTGCCTGCCTCAAATCCAACTTCTACCGTCATTAACTCTTCATTCCATGCTAAAACTCTGCGCGTATTTCCGCCGCCTAAATCCTGAAGCACAGTGTCCTTATGATGCACAACGATTCCATTCATGATAACCCCTCCTTAGTGTGTATTCTTTCTCGCAAGATATTCGCCTAACCATTGAACTAGGCTTACTCCCAGCACAAGAACTATCACTGTTACCCACGTAATATCTATCATGTTCCTGTCATGGCCGTAACGAATAGCGAAATCTCCTAATCCTCCTGCCCCTACAGCTCCAGCCATAGCAGTCAGTCCGAGAAGGCTTATGATTGTAATTGTGATTGCACGCGTCAAAGGCGCAATGCTTTCACGAAGATACACCCTGAATATCACCTCAAACGGACTTGACCCCATTGACAATGCAGCCTCAACTAATCCTTTATCGGTCTGTGCAAGTGCACTCTCAACCTGACGTGCAAAGAATGGTGTTGCTCCGAACACAAGAGGCACTATCACTCCACGAACGTAAATAGCTGTGCCCATTATGAGACGTGAAAGAGGCATTAAGGCAGTCAGCAATATGATGAATGGAATTGACCTGAAGAGATTGATTATCTTATCGAGTAACTGATATATAGGTCTACTCTCCATTATTCCGCCGGGCTTCGTTACCGTTAAGATTATCCCGAAGATTAAACCGAAGATGAAAACTATTCCTCCTGCCCAAACCTCCATAAGTAATGTATCTCCGCAAGCCTTCCAGAATTCCGGCAGTCTCCGCATTAAATTCGGAAGTAAAACGTTAAGCTCCTGCATCTCTTATCACCTCAACTCGAATATTCTTGTCCCTGTAATATTGAATCGCTCTGTCTATCTTCTCTCGTTCTCCGTTGAATATCACAACTGTCCCTCCGACCATTGAACCCGCAACAATCTCAACATCAGCGAGAATGATATTAATCTCAATGTCGAATGCACGAGACGCATATGATATGAGAGGTTCTGAAACGTCAGCATAAACGTAAACCAGTCTTGCGAGAATTTCACCGGGCTTCAGCTTCACCATAGGCGAATCATCGCGTATGAGTGTCTCAATCTTCGATAGGTTAGAAGTCGTTCGGACAAAGTTGCGAGTAACGGGGTGCTTTGGGTCTGAGAATATCTCGAATACATCTCCTGTCTCAATTATTCTTCCTGCATCCATTACTGCGGCTTTCAGGCATATATTCTTCACAACTTCCATTTCGTGAGTGATGACTACAATCGTAATTCCGAGCTTCCTGTTCAAATCCTTCAACAACTGCAATATTGATGCTGTCGTCTGAGGGTCTAAGGCACTCGTAGCTTCATCGCATAGCAGTATCGTCGGGTCATTTGCAAGTGCACGGGCAATAGCAACTCTCTGTTTCTGTCCGCCGGATAACTCGGAGGGATATGCATTCTCCTTATCTGAAATCTCAACCAATGCTAAGAGTTCACGTACCCTCGCCTGAATTTGTTCTTTCGTCATGTTCCTCAGAGGATACGCTACGTTCTGAAAGACTGTTCTTGAGGGCATGAGATTGAACTGCTGAAATATCATACCTATTTTCGTTCGTGCCTTGTAGAGTTCTTTCGGCTTCAGCTTCATCATCTCTACTCCGTCAATCTTAACGCTCCCTGAATCAGGACGTTCAAGAAGATTTATGCATCGTACTAGCGTGGACTTACCTGCACCTGAAAATCCTATTATGCCGAAAATATCTCCGTCATTAATCTTCAGTGATACATCATTGACCGCATGAATTGTTGTATCTTTACGGTCTGCATTGAAGTTCTTAATTATATGTTCAAGTTCAATCAATGAATTTCGTTCCTCCTTAGTGCATGATATTATATAAGAATGATAGATAATACACTTAGATGTACTCAAATGTAAATCTGAAATGCTAAAATAAATTCCAGACATAACATAAAATTTTTTCACGAGGTGAAACTTTCTGCAATGATGAATAACATACAGCGTGTTCACCTAATGGGCATAGGCGGAGCAGGAATGAGTGCGCTCGCAAAATTATTAGAAGCTCATGGGTTGAATGTAAGCGGCTGTGATTTGCGTGAACCTCATTATGATTTAGGAAGCATACCATGTTCAATAGGACATAACCCCGATCACATAGATACACTTAAACCCGAAGCATTAATATTGAGCAGTGCAGTTAGTCATGAGAACCCTGAAGTGATTCGAGCAATTGAAAACGGCGTTAAGATTTTTTCGCGTGCAGAAGCATTAAGCTGGCTGTTCAATAAATCATATGGAATAGGTATCGCAGGTACACACGGTAAGACAACTACGACATCAATGACGGGATTAATATTCCTAAAATCGAATCTGAATCCTACTGTATATGTCGGAGCTAATGTACCTGACATAGGGAGCAATGCAATATCTGGAGAAGGAAAATATTTCATTGCCGAACTTGATGAATCAGACGGAACATTTGAACTCTTTCATCCATCGATTGCAATCATCACTAATGCAGACTGGGATCACGTTGACCATTACCCAACGAGGGAAGCAGTGATAGAAGCATTCACACGTTATGCAGACGGACGGAAGGAGAACGGTACGCTGATTATATGTGCGGAGGACGAAGGAGCATCGAAGGTATATGACATGTGCGATAAATCACGAGGCAGAATCATTCGTTACGGCTGGGGAAAAAATTTCGATTGGGGAGCTTATGACGTAAACATCAAAACAGGCGGAGGAATTTCATGCAGAATATCTCATGAAGGCCATGAAGTTGGAACTCTTGAGCTTAGTGTTTCAGGTGAACATAACATAATGAATGCACTCGCTGCAATTTCATCAGCACATGTATGCGGAATAACCTTTGATAAATCTTCTCAAATCCTGAAGAGCTTTCACGGTTCAGAACGCCGTATGCAGGTCAAAGGCATAATAGACGATAACATTATAATCATGGACGACTATGCACATCACCCATCGGAGATAAGAGCGACATTGAAGGCAGTCAGAAGCATATATCCTGACAGAAGGCTTGTAGTTGTGTATCAGCCTCACAGGTTCACGCGCACGGCCATGTTTGCAGGCGACACTGCTAATGCATTATCGAACGCTGATGAAGTATATATATTGCCGGTTTATTCTGCGGGAGAGAAGGAAGTATCGCACAGTTCATCAGACGAAATCATAAAGCTCAGTGAGAATAGAATAATGTCTCTGACATTTGATGATGCGGGTGAAACTCTCAAACTCAAATTGAAAGCTAACGACCTTCTTTTGACTATGGGAGCAGGAGATGTATACAGCATTGGAGAAAAAATTCTGAGAGATAAAAATTCTTTTTAGGGTATAATACGGAAAATTTTATCGGGAATTTTTTGAATATATCATGTTTGCTAAAAAATTACGCGTCGCATTACCTGACATAATAATAAATGAAAACTGGCCTTTATCACCTTTATGCACACTTGGTGTAGGAGGAGAGGCAGAGATCTTCACTGCGCCTGCTTCGATTGAGGACATGAGGATAATATTTTCACTGGCAATTGACGAAAATTATCCTGTATATGTTCTGGGAGGAGGAAGCAATGTAATCTTTCCTGACGGTTTGCTTCATGGAATCGTAATCTCAACGTCAAAACTTAAATCAATTGAATGGCGTACTCCTTTCACTGTCGATATTGATGCTGGTGTAAAACTTTCAATGCTGTTGAGTGAAGTCCGCGATAATGATTTAGGCGGCATTGAATTTGCGGCAGGCATACCAGGCACGATAGGCGGAGCAATTACAGGCAATGCAGGGGCAGGAGGTCATGGAGTGTGTGAACTTGTAGACAACGTAACCTCAATAGAACCGAACGGAGAAATCATCACGAGGAACAATAGCATGATAGATTACGGGTACAGGAGATGTTCACTCTCTGAAGGGAATCGAATCATAGTATCAGCTCGAATGACATTCAGAGCATCACAACCTAAAGACCGTGAAATCTTCGAGAACTTCATGATGTTACGTTCAAGACAGCCACATGGACGCAAGAACGCAGGGTGTACATTCAAGAATCCTGAAGGAAATTCTGCGGGGAAATTATTGGATGAATGCGGATGTAAAAACTTGAGTGTAGGAGATGCAGTTGTATCTGACAAGCACGCAAACTTCATTCTCAATCGCGGACATGCATCTAGCTCTGATGTTATAGCCTTAATAGAGGAATGCATTCAGAGAGTATATAACAGCACGGGAATAAGATTAGAGCCTGAGATAAAGATTTATGGCTCATCTTTCAGTGTGTCGTGATGAATTGTGCGCCGTCTTAGAGTGTTATATCTTCTTGCGATGATAGCGGGATGCATAATGTATATCAGGGATTACCGTTACTGGTTTGCACTTGATGACTATCAGATAAAGGCACAGTCTCAGATAATGGAACAAAGATTGTGGGAGATATTTCCTAAGAGATGTCTGACGTTCTGGCCGTATATGTACAAAGATGCTCAAGGCATAAAGGAATTTCTTGAACGAGATATGCCGGTAACAGTTGAGACTGAATTGTCATGGACAGGAAAATTCACGACAAAAATTGAATGGCTTCGGGCGTGGGTAAAAGTTCAATGGCGTGGAAAAATCTGGTGTATCTCACGAGACGGAAAGATGTGGGAAGATCATCCTGGACGACAGAACGATGAAGATGCAGGCCGGTTAATCTGGAAGGTAAACGAAATTGAAGAAGAAGAACCTCCTCATATAGATGGTGTGTTCAAGTCGCCGTTATCGACGGAAGTGATTGCGTCATTCATCGATGAGTTTCGAGGATACAAATGGTTCGATGCAGCCGATGAAATTACATGGGAACGCCGTGAAGGAATGGATCTCTTTATTCTGAAACTATCAAGTGGTACGCAGAAGTTCGAGCTTCAGTTACAACGAGATAAATATAAGGGACAGGAGATAGGCGGAACGATTGAGGATATATTTTCGAGACTGATAAACGAGGGCGGCAATCATATAATAGATGCGACATATGAGGGGAAAATTTCGTTGCGTAAATTATAATATATTTTTTAAAATTTTAACTAACAAAGAAGGGAACGTAAAAACATGCCGGAAAGATCTGAGGGCCTTATTGTAGGTCTTAGTATGGGAACAACAAAAACTACAATGATAGTTGCAAAGAAGGATAGACGTTACCCTGATTCTGTGCAGGTTATAGGTTTCGGCAACGCACCTTCAAGCGGCATATCCAAAGGGGTAATAACGAGCGTTCCTAATGCATGCAACTCAGTTCGTAAAGCCTTTGAGGAAGCCCAGAGCATAACCGGCATATCTGCGGACAGACTCAGGAGCGTAACAGTGGCATTCAATGCGCAGGAAGTTCAGAGTGAGTCCAGTCACGGAATGATAACACTCGGAGACCGTGAATCGCGTGTTGAAGAGAAAGACCTTGAACGCGTAATCAAGCGTGCGGTTTATGACCTTCCCAGACGAGGCAATATGAGTCCAATTCACAGAATTCCTACGAGCTACGAACTTGACGGTGTACCAGTGAGCGACCCATTGAACATGAACGGCAACAAGTTAGACATTTGGCTTCAGACCGTATCAGTTCCAATGACGTATGAACAGACAGTGAGAAATTGTGTTCAGACGGCAGGACTTGAAGTTAAAGGTTTAGTGTTGAAACCGTTAGCTTCGTCTCTTGGTGCAGTCTATGAAGAAGAAATGCGTTTAGGGTGCATATCAATCTGTATAGGCGGAGGCACGACAGGGATTGTGTTATATCGAGGAGGACGGGCATTCAGAGTGATGAGCATTCCAATCGGAGGAGATCACATCAAAAGCGACCTGGCCACAGTCATGCATATATCATTTGGAGAAGCTGAACACCTGAAGAAGAGGATATTTACATCAAGCGAGGATGATTTGAGGCGTGAGGGAATTGATGTAGATTTTGCATATCAGATTATCTTCGCGAGAATTGAGGAACTCTTCAACGAGTATATTCGCATTGCACTTGCTGAATGCACACCGCAGCATTTTCCAGGCGGAATAATTCTGTCTGGAGGAGTTTCTGATACGCCCGGACTTGAAATGATGTTAGGCGAGGTTCTTCAGATGCCAGTGCGTAAGGCAGAAGAACCAGTGTATCGAATGCCTCCCGGACTAGATACCCCTGCGTATGTAAGTGCGGCAGGAATTCTGAAGTATCATGTTCTGACCGAACGAGACAAGTATTTATTCATGTCCGACACAGAACAGTTTGAAGGCCGCGATACTCAGACGCAAACCAGAGCTGAAGCCAGAGGCCGTGAACGTGAACAGCCTGAATACGAAGAAGTCTACGACGATGACCCGAATCAGGAATACGGCCCGGATGAAGGCGATTATGAGGATGAAGATGAAGGCTATGATGAAGGTTCAGGACGTAAGAACTTCGGTGAAATCATGGTGAGACTTGCGGACAGATTCAAGAAGCTGTTTTAGAGCAAACTTGTAATGCCCCCAAAAATAAAATAAAATAATTTCTCGGACGAAAGATGTCGGACATAGGAGGAAGCAGTTAAATGAATCAGGATCAATTATTCAAGCTCACGAGCAATAATAACCGGCAAAATGAAAAGATAGTAGTTTTCGGTGTCGGCGGAGGCGGAGGAAATGCACTGAACCACATAATAGAGTCTAATGTTCTGGGAGTGGACTTCGTTGCGGCTAACACGGATGCACGTGCACTCGATATGAATCAGGCACCCAATAAGATAATACTCGGAGAACAATTAACTCGCGGACTTGGAGCAGGAGCAGACCCTCAGAAAGGTGCAAATGCGGCCAAAGAAAGCCTCGAAAAAATCAAAGAATACATTATGGGAGCTGATATGCTTTTCGTAACTGCGGGTATGGGAGGCGGAACAGGAACAGGAGCAGCACCCGTAATAGCAGGAGCGGCCAAAGATATGGGAGTTCTTGTTGTAGGAGTTGTAACGAAACCTTTCGGCTTTGAGATGGGAAAACGTATGAGAACTGCTGAGGCTGGAATAGAAGACCTCAAGAAGAATGTAGATGCATTGCTAATCGTTGAGAATGACAAATTGCTTCAGATAGATAACGGCATGAAAATGAAAATAGTAGATGCATACAAGAAAGTTGATGAAGTACTTCGTCAGGCAGTTCAGGGCGTAACAGACCTAATCACAAAATCAGGCTTCGTGAATCTCGACTTTGCGGACATCAAAGCAATTCTGACAGGAGCAGGCACAGCCATAATGGGAATGGGTGAAGGAGAAGGCGAGGATCGTGCACGTAAGGCAGCACAGAACGCAATAACATCACCGTTAATGACCTTCCCAGTTACAGGAGCAAAAGGGATATTGCTGAACGTCTCAACGGGAACAGAGATTACACTCGGCGAAATGTCAGATGCAGCTGCTATTATCGAAGAGACTGCGGACACTGAAGCACAGGTTATATGGGGACATGTAATTGATGACACGCTTGGTGAGAAAGTTCACGTAACATTGATTGCAACATTCCCAGAAGGAGCAGACAATGCACCGTTAGCCAGGCAGAAGGCAATCGAGAAGCCGGAGATTAAGCAGACACCGGTTACCCCTCCAGTACAGCCGCAGGGACAGCCGCAAGTGATTCAGGCACCACAGAGGGGCAGAACGCTTTACGATATATACAACATGAAACGAAGACAGCAGGAAGGTTTTGAGGAAGCCCGACTGACTTCACCGAACGAAGACGAAAACAGTGCATTCCCTAAATCACAGAGGAGATTATATGATCAGCCGGCGATCTTCAGACAGAACCGCAAGAATTGATTCATCACCTCGAAGACCAACTGTCAGACGAGGCATAAAGAAGCGGGGTATACTCCCGTCATTCGGTGATATTGTTCTGCCGATTGTGAGTGTTGCGGCTGTAGGATTGCTTGTTCTTGCAGGCAGGCAATTCTTCCTCAACGGCATAAAGACATCTCCTGGAATATCATCGACAAGAGCATATGCAGAAGCTCCCGCATTGATTGCAGAACGAGAACGCAAACAGGAAAAAGAATCAGCAGTAACAGTTTCAGTTCCGATTGCAGGAGAAAAAAACGAGAACGCCTCACTTGATGCGATAGTGAAACAGGAAGCAGGACAGGAAAATTCGAGTTCACGTGTTGCTGCTGCTGCCCCTAAAACACCAAAACAAGAACCTGTAAAAGTCTCTCAGCCTCCAGCTAAGAAGCCACAGCCTGCTCCCAAACCTCAGCCTAAGCCTCAACCTAAACCTCAGCCGAAGAAATCTGAACCTCCGAAGAAAGAAGCTCAGGCGAAACCCAAAACTTCGACTTCAAATTCAACTTCAGCACCATCATCGAAGCAATGGAGAGTTCAAATCGGAGCGTATACATCTAAGACAGGTGCACAGGAAGCGGTAAATAAGCTCAAGAAGGCAGGATATAACGCAATAGTGTATTCTAATCCTGCGTCGAAGCATCATAAGGTCTGGGTATCCGGCGGGGCAGATAAGCAATCGGCTGAACGTGTCGTGAGTGCAATGAAGAAGTTGGGATACGGAAGTAGTTTTGCGTTTCCACCTTCTAAATAGAGAATTGCAATAGCAGGTAACTCCTATCGAAAAAAATTTGATCAGCAGGGATACAGATAAAAACCCTGCTTTAATTTTTGCCATGAATAACATAACTTTTGATACATTTGAAGAATTTTTACATTCACACTCCACTGATAAGATAATTCCAGGTTTGGAACGAATCGAAAAATTATTGTCGCGTTTAGGCAATCCTCAGAACGCATTCAAGTCGATTCATATCGTAGGCACTAACGGAAAAGGTTCAACGGGTTCATTTCTGTCTTCAGTGTTCAGGGAGGCAGGTTACAGGACAGGATTCTATTCGAGTCCGCACCTTGAAAGTCCAGGTGAAAGACTGCTCATTGACGGCCATGCACTTCCACCAGATGAATGGATGAATGCCGCTGAGGTTGTAGCCTCAGTGATTCGTTCGGGTGAAGATTTGCCTTCATACTTTGAGATGCTTACTGCATGTGCTTTTCTATTGGCTCGTAACCATAACATTGATGTCGGAATCATTGAGGCAGGTCTAGGCGGTAAACTCGATGCAACTAACACGATGAGTAATACTGTGTGTTCAGTGATTGCGTCAGTGTCGATTGACCACACAGAATATCTCGGTGATTCACTTGAGAGCATTGCAGGTGAGAAATTTGCGGTCGTCAGGAAAAATACTCCTGCATGTTTTTCTGGAGTTGATTCATCACTCGTTGATATGTTCAGGAATGTATGCAGTGAACATTCTGCTATTCCGTTCATCGTAAGCGAATCATCACGAGCTGAGAACGTGATAGTCTCACCTGAAGGAAATACTTTCGATTTCTATTCGCCCAATCTCAAAATCAGGAACGTACATACAGGTTTAATTGGCAGATACCAAATCAGTAATGCAGTTCTCGCACTCTCCGCAATATCGCTAGTCAAAGATGAATTCGTGAACATCACAGACGATTCTATTCTTCGCGGAATGTCCAAAGCTAAATGGCCCGGAAGACTTGAAATTGTCTCACGCAGTCCGTTAATCGTTCTCGATGGAGGACACAATTACGATGGTGTCATGAAACTCTGCATGAGCATTAGAGACTTATGGCCTGAAAAACGAATCGGTGTAGTATATGCCGCAATGAGAGACAAGAATTATGCAGGCTGTCTTGAACTTCTGAATCGCAATCTGAATCCTTCGCTTTACGTTACAACTGTTCCTGACATGGCCAGAGCCGCAAGACCAGATGAATTATTGAGAGCGTCAGAAAAATTTTCATGGAGGAGTTCATGTGCGTTCGATGAACCGATTGATGCAGTGAACGAATCTGTGAAGCATGAAAATGATTTAACTCTCATATGTGGAAGTCTCTACATGATAGGCTACATTAGACCTTTGCTGTATAATTTCATAAAATGAATCTCAAAGGAGGATTTGATTCATAATGAAACGTTTTCTTGCAGTTGTAACACTCGTATTAATGCTCGCTGCTCCTTCATTTGCTCTCACTAACAAAGAGTACGGCAGACTGATGAGCAATGAAGATTTTGCACGCGCAGACAGAAGATTGAACCGTGTATATACCGATTTGAGAAGAACTGTATCAAAAGCAGTATGGCGAGTGTTAAGCGGTGAACAGAAAGAATGGATAAGCTGGGGACGGGACGAAGACGCACAGGTATACATTGATGACGGTTACAGCCGTACCGAAGCCTACACAAAGGCCACGAATGACAGAGCTAAAAGACTGCCCCAAAGAGCAAAAGAAATCTCAAGGGAACTCTCAAGAAGGTCAAAAAGAAGGTAATCTTTTATGAGGCGTATATTTATCGCATTAACATTACTGCTTGCAATTTCGACATCTGCATTCGCACTCACTGATGCGGAATACAGAAGGCTCAAACGTACAAACTCTGACTTCAGTCGTGCGGATAAGGAGCTTACGCAAGTATGGAACGGTCTGAAAGAATCATTATCATCGAAAGTGTTTGCGGAACTTCAGAAGAATCAACGTGAATGGATTCGCAAAGGACGCGATGATGCCGCAAGAAAGTATATCAGAGAAGGATACTCACGAGCAGAAGCCTACACTATGGCTACGAATGACAGAGCGGAAGAATTGCCGCGTATTGCTGAAAGGATTAACGGAAACGCAAAGGCATCTCAGCCTGCAAGACCATCAAGACGACCACAACCACAACCTAAGCCTGAACCAAAACCTGAACCTGAAGATGATGATAACAAAGGCGAGATTGAAGAGAATCGATTCAAGAATGCGGAAGCTGGAAATCCAGAAGGAAATTATTCAAGCAGAAACGGATTCATGACCGTAATCATAACTGATAAAAGCTCAATGGAAGCATCAGTTACAATAACGATTAATTCTCCCAGAGAAGTTACGTGGACATCTGAAAGCTGGATTGATGATGATACTCTCGTCCTCTACGATAAGACTTACAGCGATTGCCAGCTCACTCTGACGTTCAAGGGCAACAAGGTTACTGTTGAGGCATCTGACACTGAAAGCTGGGAAGATGTGCTAGGTGAAGGTGTAACACTCAGCGGAACATACACACGAAACTAGCAGTTCATATTCACGGAAATATTTCTGTCCTCGTAATTTGAATGCGGGGGCAGATTTTTTGTATCATCATGATAAAATTGCTCGGTAATTTGTAACTTTCCAAACACGGAGGTGTATATGTAACCATGCTTGACCGAATCAAATCCCTAGTTGAAGCAAAAAATGTGAAGGAACTCCGAAGCATAACGGAAGACATGAACGAAGCAGATATTGCAGATGCCGTTGAAGAACTTGAACCTGAAGGACGTGTAATATTATTCAGGGCATTGAGCAGGGACATGGCCGCAGAAGTCTTTGCTTATCTCTCGCCTGATACGAAGGAAGCTCTCGTCTCACAGCTCACAACACCAGAACTCGGAAGAATTGTTGATGAATTATTCCTTGATGATGCCGCAGATTTAGTTGAAGAACTGCCCCTTGATGTCGTCAAACGAATTCTTGAGAGTGCAAGCCCAGATACAAGACGGGGAATAAACCAGCTCTTGCAGTATCAGGAAGATTCAGCGGGAAGCATAATGACGACCGAATATATCTCGCTCAGACCAGACATGAACGTTGAAGAATCATTCAGGCATATCAGGGAAGTCGGAACGGACAAAGAGACACTGTACACATGCTACGTTACTGACCCAAAAGGAATATTAATCGGAGTTGTAACAGTGAGGACGATGCTGTTATCGAAGTATGAGGACAAAATCGGCGACATAATGACCGACACGAATTTAATCAGTGTGAACACGAATGATGACCGTGAAATCGTAACTGAACTTTTCCAGAAATATGATTTTATCGCGATACCTGTCGTTGATTCAGAGAAGCATTTGGTCGGAATAGTTACGGTTGACGATGCAATGGAAGTTCTCGAAGAGGAAAGCACCGAAGACTTTCACAAAATGGCGGCCATGCTGCCAATGGATGAGCCGTATCTTGATATGGGAATTGCGGAACTCGCACGGAAGCGCATAATCTGGTTAATGGTTCTCATGATTTCAGCTACACTTTCAGGTTCAATTCTGAATCATTACCAGTCAGTTTTTGCCGCATTACCTGCACTCATTGCCTCAATTCCGATGTTAATGGACACGGGAGGCAATGCAGGTTCACAGTCATCAACGCTGGTCATTCGAGGAATAGCGGTAGGAGAACTGAGACTGCGTGATGCATTAAAGGTACTGTTCAAAGAGATTCGAGTTAGTCTCATGGTTGGGGGAGGTCTTGCAGTCGTCAATTTCGTCTACAAGTATGCAATGAGCGGTGATTTCCTTCTGTCTCTCACTGTTGGGATAAGTCTCTTTGCGACAGTTATATTCGCGCAGACAATCGGAGGAATGCTGCCGTTACTAGCCAAGTCATTGGGGTTTGACCCTGCATTAATGGCAGCACCAATCGTAACGACAATAGTTGATGCCGGAAGTTTGACGATGTATTTCATGGTTGCAAGTCATATAATGACAATATAAAGAAGGAGGAATGTATTTCATGAAAAA
The DNA here is from genome assembly GCA_905235735.1 of uncultured Synergistales bacterium. Classification (GTDB taxonomy): domain Bacteria; phylum Synergistota; class Synergistia; order Synergistales; family Aminobacteriaceae; genus JAFUXM01. The sequence goes on along the minus strand of CAJOMU010000021.1, from coordinate 8,544 downwards.
ATTCTTGTTATCACTTTCACTTGTATGTATCTTAGGTACATGTTCATTCGCTGCTGTTAAGCCCGCAAGAATAGGCGTGCTTGCTCCCATTGGGCAGGATGAGAAAGACATAATCAAATGGTCTGAGAATGTCGCTGAGGCAGAAGGCAAATCACGAATGTTCAAGAATCATAATGTCATTGTGATTTACGATGATCTGAACTCGATGATTATGGCACTCAAAGCAGGACAGATTGACCGTTTCAGCACGACCAGCTACACGGCGGAATATATCACGTCAAGGCATCCTGAGTTTGAACTCATCGACAATAACCATAACCCGATAATAGGCTACTCTCTTGCAATTCGTGAAGAGGACAGAAAACAGCTTATGGGGATAAACTTAGAGATTAATGACATGAGAGCAGACGGTACACTTGAGCGTTTGATCCGTGAGAATATCATAAATCTCGGAGACAAAGAGCCAATCGCTTATGACATGCCCAAGATAGACGGTGCTGATGTTCTCAGAGTAGCAGTAACAGGGGACTTGCCGCCTATGGACTGCATACTTGCCGACGGAAGACCGGCAGGTTTCAACACAGCATTTCTAGCGGAACTGAGCAGACGAATCAAAAAGAATTTCGAGCTTGTGAGCATAAGTGCAGGTGCAAGACAAACAGCAATAAGTTCAGGCAGAGTTGATATTCTCTTCTGGACAAGAGGTGTATATAACTCAAAGCGTGAACCTTTGCCTTATCCTTTGGACAAGACCGTCGGAGTGAGCATATCACAGCCGTATTTGCTTGGAAGCAGAACAGCAGTATCATTGAGGAAGTAAGCATGAAAAAAACAGCCGGAGGGAACCCGAAAATTCTCTCCGACTGCAAATTTCCGCAGTAATATCTTTCCAGATTTAACAGCTTAACGTCTCTTACGTCCCACCATTAAACCAGAAAGCACTAACCCAAAGGCTAACACAGAAAATCCTGCATCACAGCCGCCGCCTCCAGAACTTGGAAAACTGCCCGAATTGCTGTTGCCCGAATCGCCATTGCCTGAATCTCCATTGCCGCCTGAATTATCATTGCCTGAATTATCCGTTTCTTCGTCTTCAGCGTCATTGATTACATTCACTAATGCAGGCACTGATATATCAAATACTGCTCCGTTCACACTGTCGATGAAATACGGAACAACATTCATAACGAATTCATGACTTGAATGAGGAATCAGCGGCATGTTGTAGGCAAAGAACGCATCCTCAATATCATCGTCCGTCAGCTGCGTGGCATCACCACCGATACGATCATAAACTCCCTCTTTGAGGTTGCATCCGCTGAAAATGGCCTCTGGATAATATTCATCGCCGTCATACTCGATTGTAACCGTCATCGGAATTGTTATATCCTGCGATAACTCACTCTTATAGTAATCCGCAATTAGCTGGAATAGAGCTAGAACAAGTGTAGCCTGTTCCGGTTCGCTTTCTCCCTCAAATTTGACGTTTACCTTAACTGTTCCGGTTTCATCCTCTATTTCAACAGCTCCTTTGACATTTTCTTCGTCTTCGTCCTGTCCCTGTCTGCATATCTCGCGGTAAATAACTGGCCCTGAATGTCTTGCTGTAGACGACTTTACGCCATGATCCCTCTCTTTGACTGTTGCAACAGCGTCTTCAATCGACATTATATCAAAATTGAAATAGCCCTCATTGTTTCCGCCGACATCGCGTACAGCTCCAGAAGAATCTAATCTTGATTCGTGAACTTCTTCAATTTTATTCTCAGGGTCTATCTGGACATAGAAACGACAATAATCTGATGATAACTCCGGCGGAACTGCCCATTCAAATTCTGCCCAGCCCTTGTTATTCTCGCTCTCAAGGTTGCTCCAGCCTCCCAAATTCATATGAACTGTGCCGATTTCTTTTGCCGTTGCCGAAGGGTTTCTCAGGCTGAATTCTTTTTGACTTGCATATGAAAGTTTCACGTCAAAGCTGGCATCAAGGAAGCTGGCATTGTAAATCGGAACACTGATTTTATAGGTCATTCCGGCGATAAGCTGGCTGGTGGTATTTAATGCAAGAGCTGGAACATAATATCTCACTCCGCTTATCTGCATTGCCTTAATGTTGTCATCTTGCGCTGCAAAAGTTGCGCCGTTACGCTTGAACTTTTGAGGCAGTACCAGCGACGGGTCAGGATATGTTCTGTATCTGCTCACAACAGGCTCATCTGGTATTTTTTCTCTCCATAAAGGGCTGTCTAAATCCAACTGTACAGCTGTACCTACTTGCATCGTTCCCTCTCGTGTTATGAACGGCATCGCTAAAAGTGTGTGCCCTGCGTTCTCTCCTGGAAGTGTACTTCTTCCCTGAACCCTTATGTCGATTTGTTCACTCTGTGAGAATTCCTTCGTGAATGTCTCAGAATGCGATGTGTACGGCGGAAGAGGATCAGGATCATCAAATCCCAGAGCTGTTGCTATCGTAGAAATTAATTTTGTCAGCGGGCTTCTCTTTACTTCATCCTCAAGGCCCTGCGTAGCTGTTTCGGCGTTCTCGAATTTAGTCGTACTGGTTATTAAAGCACCTTTAGACCATGCCACTTCAAGAGGAGAACCTAATTCTCCTTTGGGATTATAACTCTCAATGCCGTCTATTGTTGCAGGGTACGAGAAGAAATTTGTCTCGTCATGTCTTGGCTGGTAGGATGCTACTGTTTTTGATGTTCCGTTTTTAGGTTTAATAGTATCATACATCGAGAACGACAGATAACGTTTCTGACTCTCAGCGTTGACAGAGCCGTTGTTAGCATCTGCTCTCTGACCCTCTACGAACCATTTCGGCAGCGGATCATTCAGAATCGGATAACGCCAGAAATGTTGAGGCGCATAGCTCATCATAACAGTGTCATCCTCATAGGCAGTCATACCGTTTTGTATCGTCTCTTTAGCGGCACTTGCGCTTCCGTTGGTATTAGTCTTGCTTATTGAGTCGGTTACGAAATCCATTAGGCTGTTCATTCCTTCAGCAAGAGGTGTCAGTTTCGGGTCTGCCTTTGCTGCAAAATTGGCCCCCATAGTCCTGAACTTCAGATAGCCATGCACATACGGCCCAGCATCACCAAGAAGCGCAATAGTATCAGTCGTTGAAGTCATGTTATAAGAGACACTGTTGGCAGTCGAATTTGTCTGAGTGTTTGTATAGGTTACGCTCATTTCTCCGTTGCCCTCATCGCCTGCAAATCCGCTGAAAGTATAATTTATCGGGCCAGCAGTCAGATTGCCATCGGTGTCAACATTGTCAACGTGATGCGGCAGAGCCTGAAGCACAACAATAAAGCTCTCATCATGAGTGTCCATAGTGTGAACAGGTTTGCCGAGCATCAGAACTTCATTCGCAAAGTCAGACGTTACCACTGAACCCCTTCTCGCTTGATACTCTGTATGATAGCTGTAGACTGTCTTTGTCGCTCCGAATCCAGCGAAATTTTTGTTGCTGTCCAGAAGTGTCGGAACAACATACACAGCACTTTCGCCACCATCAGAATAGCTTATCGCAATATCATCAGCGAGTTTCACTTTACCTGCCCTGCCCGTCAATGGCCCTGCCGTGATCGAAAATGCCTCGTTGAAAAAATAGGAACGGTTGAGGTAATCGCCGCCGAAATCCCGATTGAGAAGATCAAACGACCCCCTGCCGCCTTTTGCCAGGTTATGGCGAGTGGGTGTTATGCTGCCCTGATCGAAGTACCACAACTCAAGTATTGGATAATATGAACCGTTCTGTTCAAGAGTGAGGAAAACAACAATTTCATCTCTGCCGTCTCCGTCAACATCTGCCCTTGTCGCTCTGGGAGAACCAAACGACCCGTAGTCCACCGACTTATCAGTTATAGTCCAGCGTGTACCACCTTCATACTTGAATACAGTGATTTTCATCTGCGTATTCTCTCTTGCTTTTCCTGGAAAACTTCTGCACACAGTGGCAATTTCCTGTTTACCGTCTCCGTCAAAATCTCCGGCCATGACATTCATAGTAGGCTGAGCGTCGCATACTAAACTATAACCGCCGCCGCCATCGCCAATAACGCTGTAAAAGTTCGCCGAAGATGAGTTACTATCATCGTTAAAATGTATCCGGTCTACCACCAAACGCTTGTCAGTATCGGATACTGTGCGCACGGTGTAAACAGACAACGATACACCTTTGTCACCATTGAAACAAACAGCAATTTCGTTTTTGTACCCGTCATTGTCGAAGTCTCCAGTAGCTATTGCGGCACCACGAATATCGCCACCGTAGTAGAAGCAGAAGGCTGAGTCTGCTTCACTGGTGGAGATTGGCAAATAGTCTACGTCATAATTCACATCGCCGCTTTCATTTCTGTCCGCCGCCATAAATCTTAAATAAAAGCGTGGATTACGATTGGACATTTCAGGCGTAAAACCGTAGACAAAAACATCACGGTCAATGCCTTTAATGGTCATATGGCCGCAGCCCCACGAATGAGAGGTCTGAAAATTAAGGTTCGTCTCCGTAGACCCATAAGCTTTTGCGGACTTGTGAATAGCGCAATCCCCGTCCACATTTGATATTTTGGAGTCTTCATCTGAACCGTCAGACTGAATTGTACTGAATCCCTTCACAGTCTGATTGTTACCCAAACCGGGCGTAACAAACATCACGTTTCGTCTCCTGCCGAAGCGTTTATCCGACATCGCGACATCGAATCTTTGTACAGCAGAAGAGGTTGGATATAAAGCTGTGGTTACTGTGCTAAGTTCCTGACCTTCTAATACGTATTCTTGTTTCAATGAGCCGTCAGCACTGATAGTAAAAACACGAGGCTGCATCATTAGATGCCCGTTGTCCATCATACGCTCATAGAACAACAAAGAATGTTTCTGAATTTCAGGGAATTCAGAGCCTGTAGCCTGCTTCACTACGTCGCTTATTTCACTGAGAGCCTTGCCCCTGATCATAACGCTGGTTGCTTCGCAGGCCGTCCAGCCGGTGAACACGCATATGAACGCGATCATCAGCATGAAACACAATTTACTACGCTTCATGATAAAAATTCCTCCTTTTGTTTTCATGAATTGAGGTACATTATAATACAAATATAGTGCATTCTACACACACAAAAAATATTATGATTTTTTCTGTCATCTATTGTGCGTTAAGTTATAATTGTTGCGAATTTACTTTCATTTCATAAGGAGAATATTATTCAAATGAAAAAACTTTTAGCAGTTACACTCATCATTTCATCTCTGCTCATCATTGCATCTTCATCATTCGCAGATGAATCACCGAAACTCAGAAGCATTGACCAGCTCAAGAATGAAAGACTTGCTGCTCAGCGCGGTACAGTCGGACAGTTCATAGCTGAAGATATGCTCGGCGACAACAAAGGCAGACTTCTCACGACATACGAGAAATACGTTGATGCGATTGCGGCACTTCGTCAGGGTAAAGTCCGCGCTGTCGTTATGGACGAGATGCCGGCAAAGAGATTCCTGAATGACGTTGAAGGTCTCGCAATAATGGACAAAGCATTATCCGAAGAGAATTACGCAATAGGATTCAGGAAGGGCAACAAGGAATTAGTTGAAGCGGTCAACAAGGCACTCGCAGAAATCAAAGCTGACGGAACTCTTAATGCGATATTCGAGAAATATTACGGGACGTTCCTTGCGGGTGATTCATCGACAATCAAACCTGAAGATATAGACTTCAACAAAGGCGCAAAGGGAGGCAAATTAGTTGTAGGAACTGAAGCAGGATTTGCACCCTATGAGCTTAGAGTTGGTTCGGGCTATATCGGAATCGATGTTGAGATGTGTGCGGCAATCGCGAAGAAACTTGACCGTGAACTCGTCATCGAGAACATGAACTTTGATGCACTTCCAATGGCAGTATCAACGAATAAGGTCGATATGATATGTGCAGGAATAACAGTAACAGACGAACGCAAAGAGAACATGGACTTTTCAGAGAATTATGTTGTCGGAGCGAAACAGGTTGCGGTAGTGAGAGCAGATGACTATGAAAAGTAATCTATCACATCAAAAGGGAGCTGGCAGAGGAGATATACTTCTTGGCCTCGTTGGGCTGTTTTTACTCTATCTGCTTTATGATTCAGGTTTCTTCACTGCTGAGGCATGGGCTGACTTCAACAGGAGGTTCTATCAGAATTTCGTGAAGGACAGCCGTTACATGATGCTGGTTGACGGTCTGAAGGCTACGGTATTCATGACATCAGGTGCAACGGTAATTGGCGTTATTGTCGGGTTAATACTGAGCGTGATACGTGTCGCATATAAAGGAGGAGTGCCTATTCCTATTTTGAACAAATTCGCGGAAGCATACATATCTGTTCTTCGAGGAACTCCTGCAATGGTTCAGCTGCTCATCTGGAACTTCACGATATTTGCGAGTGCACGAGACCTTAACACGCAGTACATAGCGATATTAGCATTCGGGTTGAATTCAGGGGCATATGTAGCGGAGATATTCAGAGGCGGAATTGAATCCATAGATCCAGGACAAATGGAAGCGGCGCGTTCACTTGGCCTGTCATACGGGTCATCAATGCGTCATGTGATTCTTCCACAGGCATTGCGTAATGTCGTACCTATGCTGTTCAATGAGTTCATTGCACTACTGAAGGAAACATCAATTGCGGGTTACATTGGAATTGATGATTTGACGCGTGCAGGTCAGAACATACAGGCATTAACGCTTGAACATTCACAGCCTCTCGTTATGGTCGCGATAATATATCTCATTATCGTACTGTTCCTTACGCATTTAGTGCGAAAACTTGAGAACTGGCTGAGTCGCGGCAAAAGGGGGTAAATGAGTTCATGAATGACATGATTATTGAGGTTAAAGACCTTCACAAGACGTTCATACGCAAGGATACAGGGACGGAGCTTAAAGTTCTTCAGGGAATAAGCACAGGAATTCGGAAAGGTGAGAAGATTGCGGTTATAGGGCCTTCAGGTTCAGGAAAGAGCACGTTCCTTCGGTGCTTGAATCGAATGGAGGAGCCTACATCGGGAGTGATTACGTTCAATGGGGAAGATATAACATCACCGAAATGTGATATAAATCTCGTGAGACGAAAAATGTGCATGGTCTTTCAGCACTTTCATTTGTTCCCTCATCTGACCGTCAGAAAGAATCTCACACTTGCTCCTGTTGACCTGAAGCTCATGACTCAGGATGAAGCTGACGCGAGAGCACATGAATTGCTTTCACGTGTTGGACTTGCAGACAAGATTGACGAATGGCCGGACAGGTTATCAGGAGGTCAGAAACAGAGAGTAGCAATAGCCAGAGCATTGGCCATGAATCCCGATGTGTTGTTGTTCGATGAGCCTACGAGTGCGTTAGACCCTGAGATGATTGGTGAGGTTCTTGATGTTATGAAGGAACTCGCAGATTCAGGAATGACGATGTATTTAGTGACGCATGAAATGGGATTTGCGCATCAGGTTGCAGACAGAATATTATTCATCGATAAGGGAATCATAAGCGAAGAGGGTACACCTGATGAAGTATTTGATCATCCGAAACAGCCGCGAACGATTGAATTTTTATCGAAGGTGCTTAGACGTTAAACCAGAAAGAAGAGTTTATCCCCCAGTCAGAAAATGGCAGGGGGAATTTTTTATTTCACAATTACAGCTGACCCGCACGTATCCGGCAAGCACACATAGCCCGTATTATTCTTATCGCAAAATTCCTTCACTGCCTGACGTGCTCCCTGATACTCCTTGTTGTTGAAATCATGAATGATAATTACTCCGCCATGCACAAGTCTGGGATAAAAGAATTCGAGACCGGCAAGAATTGGCTGATAAAGATCTGCATCAATGCTAACGAAACAGAATTTATCTTCAACACCCTCTGCCGTATCTGGAAACCAGCCTTTGCGTATTATGCAGTTCTCTTTATGTTCCATTTTGCCCAAAACCACTTCTTCTGAAGTTATTGAAAAACTTGTTTCTGTGGCCTCCGAAAAGTTGCCGGCTATTTCAACGTCAACATCTTTCTTGTCAAAACCTTCAAATGTGTCGAACAGGTATAGTTTTCTGTCGGGGAAGTAACGGTTAATCAGTTCTGCAAAATCTCCTCTGTATACTCCGAGTTCCGCAGTGCTGCCTTCTATGCCGTAACGGTATATCTCGCGTGATGACAGTTCAAGCACAGCAGCTCTAGGTTCATAGCTATGAAGTGGATTTACCTGCGTATTAATTACATAAACATCTTTGCCCATTTTCCTAGCAAATAATCTGTGGAAGAATAGGGAACTCATAAATAGTCTGCTTTTCCAGTTGAACGGGAGCATTTGTTTTTATCCTCCAGACATGACAAATTACCCCATCGCAAAAAATACAATAGGGCTTTATGATTCTTATGATTCAGTTTTTGATGTTGATTTTGGAATTGATTATGACACGTTAGAAGACAATAATATAGTCGATAGTCGATAGTCGATAGTCGATAGTCGATAGTCGATAGTCGATAGTCGATAGTCGATAGTCGAT
>CAJOMU010000020.1 GCA_905235735.1 uncultured Synergistales bacterium | reverse complement strand
TCTGGCATCTACAAACCTGCCATATTACTATGGTCTTACTAGCTCTCCTCCACAATGGTTGATGCCCCAACCATCTTTTATTGCGTTCACTTTTCTGTTTATGATTAATGCCTCAATCACTGCATAGTTGCCGCCCTTTTTACCCGGTGCCTACTCACTATGCTTCTAACAGCAACTCCAACCTGGCCTCCCTGGCTCGATGGCTTCACAGCGGCGCAAGGTCTTTAAATTACGTCCTCCACACGTTGGCCTGCCCTTGATGGTTTTTCTGATACATCGTATCTCATTTGCCATTATGCATAAGAAATTATAGCAAAACTAAATTACCTTGCGCCATTCATCCACATAGCTAAAGCTAGGGGCTTTCTGGCGGTTTTCGGTAAACAGCAGCTATGACTTTCGCGAATGGAGCAAGAATCGAAAATCCAAACTTGGCCGCAGTGATTGAGATTAACGCAAAGACACCATAAGGAGCAAAATTCATTACGATGTGAGTAACGGAGTACATGACATTCGCAACGCTCTCGAAGAAATCTGCAATCTTCCTGCCCCTTTCACCCGCGAGTATGCACGCAATTCCGAAGAATAATGCGAATACGATTATTTGCAGCATGTTGGCATTCACCATTGATGCAATGGGATTAGTCGGGAAGATGTCCAGAATAACATCAACGAAAGGTTTTGCTTCCCTCGCACTTGCCTGAAGTCCTGCGGGGATATTCATTCCTGCTCCTGCATTGAATATATTTCCGCATGCAAGTCCTATGATGATAGCAATTGCCGTAGTGATGAGATATAGTGCTAGGGTCTTGATACCTATGCGTCCGAGCTTGTGAACATCTCCGACTGATGCCGCACCTGCAACGAGTGAAGAGAAGACTAACGGAACAATGAGCATCATTAAGAGCCTGAGAAATATTTTGCCGATGAGATCTATGAAGGGCATGATGTAATTGCTCAGGACAGCGGAACTCTCAACGACAGAGCCGATAGCGAAACCGAAAATGATTCCGAGAACAAAACCGATTGAGATTTTCAGAAGGATGGACATTTTCTTCATAATGAGAATCAACTTCTCAGTTAAAATTTTATATTCTTAATTTTACAACAGCTTTTATTTTCCTGTGCAGCCTGGCCCTTCGATTATGCTTGTGCCCTCTCTCTTCGGGATAACGTTAATCTGTGCCGCTATTCTTTCCTTCAATGCCTGAACATGCGATATGATTCCTATCATGCGTCCTTCTCTGCGGACTTCACCGAGTGCTTCGAGTGCTGTGCTCAGTGCTTCATCATCGAGTGAACCGAACCCTTCATCGAGAAATAATGAATCAACCCTTGCTTTGCTACCCGATAACTGCGAAAGGCCAAGTGCGAGTGCAAGACTGATAATGAATCTTTCACCGCCTGATAAATTACTTGTAGGCCGGATTGCATTTGCCTGTTCTCTGTCCCTCACACTGAGTTCCAATTCATTCTCTTTCGTATCAGCTATGAGTTCGTATCTTCCGCTGAGGTTCGCAAGCTGAATGTTCGCAAGGTTTATCATCATTCCAAGTGTTACACGCTGGGCAAAGATTCTGAACTTGTTACCGTTCCTGTTGCCGATTAAGTCATTCAGTGCTGACCAGTCAGAATATATCACTGCCTGCGATTTATATTTCTCGTTCAATTCCTCAAGTTCTCTCTGAAGCCTTCTCCTCGAATCTATTGCTGCCTCAAGTGCACCAGTTCTCTTCTGCATGTACGTAATGACACGTTCATCTTCATCAAACATAGGATTCAGTTCTTCAAGTGTCTGTTCGGTAATTGCTTTTGCTTTCTCAGTAGTCAGCTTTCCGGTTATATCTGCTCTCAATGCAAGAAGTCTGCTTCTGGTATCATCAAGATACTGTTTTTTGTCCTGAAGTTTCTTCAGCTCGTTATCATTGAGAATTGATGCCTTGAATTGATTCTCGTCAGCAAAATTTTTCTCCGCAAGTTTGATTCTGAAATCACTCTCTAAACCTTCAAGCTCACCCTTCAAAATTTCAAGTTCAGCAGCATTATCATTCAGATATTTCTGCGATTCCTCAATTCTGGATCTAAGTTCAAGCATTCGTTTCTTCATGCTTTCTATATTGTCCTCAAGTTCACGCACTGAATTTGCCCACAACCTTACACGATCACGGGCTTCCTTCGATGAGGCCATATCGAATATTCCAAGAGGCTCAAGAGATTCAAAGACCGCTCTCTTTGCTGTCTCTGCAAGTTCATTCTTCGAGTTCAAATCCCTTATGCATTTGTCATATTGAGTCTGATACATCGTGTATTCCGACTGTGCATTTCTAACTTCTTTGCTCACTGACTCAAAACTTGGCCTGATGCTTTCGGATTCACTTTGAGGATTGTCATGATTCACTGCGGGATGTTCAAGTGATCCGCAGACAGGACAGGGTTCTCCAGGTTTCAGATTAATTCTTGCCTTGCCTAACACGGCTTCTTCATAATGGTCTAATACAGCTTTGTATTTTTCATCGGCAGCATGAAATCTTGCCTGTGCCCTTTGAAGTAATGACTGAACTTTTGCTTTGTCTCTCTCAAGCTCTAATGCTTCACCTTTTCTGTCCTCGAAATTCTTTATGAGTGATTCAATTTCACTCCTTATCGCCTCTGGAGGTTCTGTTGTATCTCGTCTTATGCGTTTAAGCTCAAATTCAAGCTCACTTATTCTCCCTGTCTCTATGTCTGCAAGTTCAGCCTGACTTTGTGAAATTTTCTGTCTGTTTTCCTCGCACTTACTCCTGAGTGATGAAAATCTTCCGCGTTTCTCTTTCAGTACATTGAAGTACGCGATAATATCTTTTGCAGATAATGCAGCTTCAAGTTTCGCATTATCACTGCTGAACATATCTATGCGCTTCCTGAGTTCAATTGCGTCTCTGTTATTATCTTCAAGGTCATTATTGAGCCTTTGAATACCCTTCAGCCAATCAATAGCTTCCTTCATGGCCTTATGCTTTGAAGCTAGTTTCTCATATTCAGTATGAAGTCTCGAGAGCTCTGCGAGAATCTCTTCCTCACTTCCGAACTCATCATTAGGCTTCATTGAATCAATTCGTATCTTCATGTCATCAAGTTTCCTCTGTTCCCTTGAGGTTCGCTCGTACACTTCAGTTGATATTTTTCCGTATATCTCAGTTCCCGTAATCAGCTCAAGAATCTTTGAACGTTCACCCGAACTTGCACTGAGGAATGCATCAAATCCGCCCTGTTCGAGCATCATTGCCTGAGTGAATTGCTTGAAGTTCATTCCTGTTATGCGTTCAACTTCCTGAATCGTTGTGCTGAGTTTCTGTGCTGAGATTATTTCTCCCGCATAATGAGAGAGTACATGTTTTGGTGTCTGAAGCTGTGAATTCCTTCCGTACCTGTTCTGACTCCATGAGCATATATACTTCTCTCCGCATGTCTCGAAGACTACCTGAGCGTAACATTCTTTCGTATGTTTCGACATGATTTCATTTGATTGTCCGCCTACACGCCCAAGTCTGGGAGTTTGTGCGTAGAGTGCGAGGCATACAGCGTCAAAGATTGTAGTTTTGCCTGCTCCAGTCGGGCCTGTAATCGCAAATATTCCGTCATTAACGTATACATTGTTCTGAAGGTCTATGTGCCATTCTCCGCGTAATGAGTTCAAATTCTTCAATCGTATGTCTAATATCTTCATTCTAAAAATCAACCTCCAGACCTCTCAGTATTTCGTGATACAGGGGAATAAATCTTTGTCTCTGTTCTTCGGGAGTATTGTTGAAATCAAAGCACAGTTTCAGCATTTCATCAGGGGTTATGCTGTCGAGATTGGGAACATCAACAGTATTTCCATTTGGCCCTTTGCTTTCATCATAGATGCTCATAATCTCAACATTAGGATAAAACTTCGCACATTCATTTACTCTCTCCTGAAGGTTCATCTCTAATTCTCCCTTATGAGTAACTTCAATCCAAACAGATTCATTTTCATGGCCAAGTTCTGATATTTGTGATTCAAGTTCATCAATGCTTCCTGAAATTCTTTCAAGCCTCTGGAAGACAGGAACAGGAATCTCATTCACACTAACGAAATTTCTTCCGTCAGTCTCAATTATGCTGACACTCTTCTTCTGTCCTGCCTCACCAAATCCCATAGCTATCGGTGATCCGCTGTAACGAATATTCTCTCGTCCTATGCTCTGCGGTGAATGAAGATGTCCCAGTGCAGTATATGCTATGTCCTCAGGGAATATATCGCTTCCGACTTCAACAGATGTTCCGACATAAAGCGAACGTACACCATCACCTTCACGTGTCTTTCCGTTTTTGAGGAACAGATGACCCATAGCTATTATTGGAATGTCATCGTTGCCTCGTAAACTTCTTGCACGTTCAAATACTCGTTCATAGTGATTCTTTATGCCCAACTGTAATGTGCTGTCTATGTCGCTGAATGAATCATCAGCATTAACTCTCCTAACGTCTTTGTCTCTCAGAAATGGAACTGCACATATAATTAGTTCAAGCCTGCCGTCAGAATCATAGAGAGGTATCACTTCGTCTTCAGGGTTATCACATGCCTGACCTATCACGTGAATCTTGCAGAGCTTTAGAATGTCTGAAGGTGCATCAATGAATGAAGGTGAATCGTGATTGCCGGATATTATGACCGTGTGTCTGAGCGGTGAGTTTGCTATTCGGGCTAAGAATGAGTAGTAGATGTTCTGAGCTGTAACTGAAGGTGTAGTATTGTCGAATATGTCTCCTGATATGAGCAGTGTATCGATGTGTTCATTTGAGATTTGAGATTCGAGCCAGCAGAAAAATTTTCGGAATTCCTCTGTGCGTTCATGTTCTTTAAGTCTTCTGCCGGTATGAATATCTGATGTATGAAGTATGCGCATTATTTCATTACTCCCTGCATTCTGTACAAAATTAAATGAGTGTTGTATTTTTCTGAAAACAATAAAATTTTATCATGCAGGAGAAATCAAAAAATGGAATGGTCTTATTCTCAGCTATTTATCATTTGTCCGTTAGTCTTCATCGGTGGAGTCATCGATGCTATCGGCGGAGGAGGAGGTTTAATCACTCTTCCTGCTTTCATGATTGCTGACTTCCCCGTACACTTCGCAATTGGCACTAACAAAGTAAGTTCCGTAATGGGAACATCAATAGCATTCTCAAAGTTCATGAGAGACGGTTACATGCCCCTGAAACTTTCACTTTTCGGAATCGTCTTCGCACTCATGGGTTCATCACTCGGAGCACGTACAGCATTACTCATCAGCGATTATGCATTCAAGATTCTAATGCTCGTGATTCTTCCTGTAACTGCATATTACGTCTTCAAGAGCCAAAACCTTCTCACTGAGGAACGGGACACTCATGATGACATTACGACACGAACATACATTGTGTGCATAATTGTTGCATTCTGCACGGGATTCTATGATGGATTCTACGGGCCTGGTGCAGGGACATTCATGTTATTGCTCATGGCAGGAGCAGCGAGACTGAGTGTTCAGAAGGCTAACGGTGTTGCTAAGGCGATTAACTTTGCGACTAACTTTGCAGCTGTCGTTGTGTATTTCTTCAACGGTAAAGTCATATGGCAAATGGGAGTTACGGCAGGAATCTTCAGCATAATGGGGAATTACATCGGAGCAAGATTCTTCGAGAAGGGAGGAGCTAAAACTGTACGGCCTGTTATACTAATAGTGTTCGCATTATTCTTTGTGCGGGTGATTTATGATTTAGTGTTCTAATTTCATAGAAAGGATTTGATTCATCAATGCGTAAGTTAAGATTCATTCTTGCAGTTATCGTTGTGCTTGCATTGTCGGCAGTTTCATTCGCTCATCCCGGAAAGCTCGACAAAAACGGAGGACATTATGACAAGGAAACAGGCGAATATCATTATCACAAAGGCCCGAATGCCCTTGAAACTCTCGAACTCAGACGCAATACTGTCTATAAGGCCAAGATACTACGAGTTGTTGACGGCGACACAGCAATAGTATCATTTGAATTTGATGACGGCAGTAAGTACCAGAAAGAACGTGTTCGCTTCTTAGGTGTCGATACTCCCGAAACAGTTCATCCGAATAAACCCGTTCAGTTTTACGGCAAAGAGGCAAGCGACTTCACGAAATCACAGCTCACAGATAAAACCGTATGGCTTCAGACTGATGTAGGCCCAAGAGACAGATACGACAGAATGCTAGCGTATGTATGGCTGAAAGAACCCAGCAAGAAAGACCTCGATGATGAGAAGGCAATACGAAAATACATGTACAACGCGAAGTTATTGCTTGACGGTTATGCTCAGGTCATGACGATTCAGCCGAACTCAAAGTATTCGAATCTCTTCGTGCACTTCCAGAGAGAAGCGAGAGAAGCGAAAAAAGGACTTTGGGGAAAAGAGCCGGAATAATTCAGGCTATCATTCAGCGGTCGGTATCATTGCTGGCCGCATAATATCTCCATTCCATTGATGCGTACTCCTCTGCATAATCGATATTGATTCTCGGTGAAGTCATTATCATTGGAGCAGGACGTTCATCATCAAGCAGATATAATTCATCTCCGCACAAATCGATTCCATAATGAGCTTTCGTAATTCCCATTGCAGAACATAACTTGCCTGGCCCACTGCATAAATTCGAGAGTGATTTAGTTTTTCGTCTGGCTTTCATGAGTTCAATTCCTTCATGAGGTTCTAACGCACGAATCAAAACAGCTTCGGGTTTATCGGGAGTATTAACAGTTATATTGAAGCAGTAATGCATTCCGTAAATCATGTAGACGTATGAATATCCTCCTTCGTGAAATTGAATCTCTGTTCGTTCTGTTCTCCTGTTATTGTAAGTGTGAGCAGCTTTATCTTCCGGGCCTTTGTATGCTTCAGTCTCGATTATGATTCCCGAAGTTATGCCTTCATTCGATTCATGCACAAGAATTTTCCCAATTAAATCTCGTGCAATAATATTTACGTCTCTGATATAGAAATTGCGTTCAAGTTTCTTCATGAGAATATATTACCAGACATTAAGCATTTCTCTCTTAAATATCATGTAACAAATGCATACTCTCTTTGATAAAATGATATTCAAACTATCCTAATGATAAGGAGATGCAAAACATCATATTCGGAAAACGGTCAGCGTATCTCACATAGAAGTGGCTTAACGCTTTTGACCATTTGCTTATCGGCTTCGTCCATTTCTTTGACGCATTCGACACCGCTATCCATACCAGTTTCAGCGCACCTTCATCTCTGCATAGTATTCGCTTCGTCTTCAGGCGGCTTCTTATCTCTCCTTGCAGGGTAATACTGGAGGAGGCGAAACGTTTTTTGATAAGATAGTAGACGCTCTGAAGAAAAATTTGCTCGGAGGCAATAAATCATCATCGGGATCAAGTTCAAATTCACCGATAGATGAGTTCATGAAAAATCTGATAACGGAACAGGTGTAAATCATGTCATACACAATAAAATTTTCGGCACGCTCCGACGTTGGCAATGTAAGAACCAACAACGAGGATAATTTGTACTGCGGCGGAGTAATCATGACGGTCTCATCTCGTGAGAGACCGTTTTTTCTTAACGGAATGTGTGCAGTACCAGCTCTCTTTGCTGTCTTCGATGGCATGGGAGGCGAGGACTGCGGAGAACTTGCATCAATTACGGCAGCAGAAACGTTATGTGAACATGCAGACAGAATCATAAACGGAACTTCTGAGGACGTGATTCAATTTGCACATGACACGAATAAAAAGCTGCTTGCAGTCATGAGGGAAAAATTCATACAGACAGGTACGACATTAGCGTTAATACATGCCGGTATGGATTCATTTTCCGCATACAATCTCGGAGATTCACGAATATATCGCCTTAATGACGATAATATTCTCCGCGTTACTGAGGATCACACACTCGCTGAAGATAAGGTGAGAATGGGATTGATTACCCCTCAGCAGGCATTGAAGGACAGAGACAGAAATGTTTTGACGAGATGCTTGGGTATCAGTGATTCATTTGCAGTTACGCCGGATTTCTACGGGCCTTTCAGGTTCGCAGAGAACAAACGAGCTCTCATATGTTCGGACGGACTGACGGATATGCTTTCACATCAGGAGATTGCAGGCATAATGAGAAAAGATATTGAGGTCTCAAAAATTGCAAATGAACTCGTTGATGCAGCCCTCAATAACGGAGGACGCGATAACGTAACATGCATAGTTCTTGAGTTCGTGAAGGGGGAATAAATTTTCATGGCCGACATAAAAGATTATGAACCTCTCTGGGGTTCATGGTATGTTGACAGCGTTTTGGGAGAAGGTTCATTCGGCAAGGTCTACAAAGTGAAGCGTGAAGAATTTGAAAATACTTTTTATGCCGCAGTCAAAATGATTTCGATTCCGTACACAGATTCAGACTTGCAGCTTGCATGGAGTGAATTGCAAAATGAAGAATCAGTTAAGAGTCATTTTGAGAAGTACGCAGTGGACATTGCAGAAGAGATAAAACTGATGAGCATGTTCAAGGGTAACACGAACATAGTATCGATTGAGGATCATAAGGTCGTAGAGCACAAAGACAAAATCGGCTGGGACATATTGATTCGCATGGAACTCCTTACAACTCTTTCGTACTATGCGTTCAATAAATCTCTCGGCACTGACGAAATCATTCGTATTGGCATCGACATATCACATGCACTTGAATTCTGTAACATGAAGCATGTCATTCACAGGGACATAAAGCCCGAAAATATTTTTGTATAGAAAACACTTCACAAATTTTGCAGAGGTAAAAAATATAATGGCCTAATATAATGCCTTATGATTTAAAATATACTTCATAAGGTCTTTTATTTTTCTAAAATGCAATGGGAGTTTTTATATTATGCGAAGAATCTTATTCTTATCTTTTACTTTCATCATCATATTTGTATCATACAATTCATCTCGCGCTGATGAACTTAACATTGATGGACTCACTCTTGAAGAATGCATAACACTCGCACTGAATAATCATCCGTCATTGAGAAGTGCAAAAAGTTCAACGAGAGATCTCAAAGCACAGCTTGAATCTGTCAGAGCAGCCAACAGATTGAATGTGGATCTCTCAGGTTCACTTACGCATTCAGGTACGTATGAACACATTGACGACAGGAACAACAGCAGTACGTTGAGACTTGAAGCCACGAAGACGCTCTATGATACTGGACGTAACAGACTGAAAGCTGAAATTGCAGAAGAGAACATCAAAGGCTCACTTGAATCTGAACGTCAGACACAGATAAAGGTTGCGGCGAATGCAAAGAGGGCATATTATGATTTAGTCTTGAGGTTTCTGAATCGTGATGTTGAACGAGAAAAGCTGAGGAATTCAGAAGAACAGCTGAAGAATGCACAGGGAATGTATGAAGTCGGGACTAGTCCATTCATTGACGTAACAAAGGCACAGGCAGATGTATCGAGCGCAAAGGTCTCACTGATTAAGGCTGAGAATGATATTCTTGTATCGCAGGAAGCACTTCGTGTTGCAATGGGTACTGACATAAACGGCCCGTTCAACATTGCGTTATCGACCGAGCTTTTGCTTCCAGAACCGGCAGATGATGTGAACGTCCTAATCGCGAGGGCATTTCAGGACAGGCCAGACTACATTAAACTTCTGCATGATAGAAGGAGCGCGGAACTTGCAATAACGGATGCTGCACGAACGAATTCGCCGACAATAAAGGGCAGTGCAGGAACATCGTTATCGAACTCAGAGAAGGGTAATGCGTCAGAGTCATATACATTCAGCGTAAACATGACGATTCCCCTTGAGGACGGCGGAGTAATGAAAGCATCTATCGAATCAAAGCGTGCAGCACTGGAGAAGACTGAAGCATCAATCGAAACACTGAGGCAGTCATTGACGTATGACATCCGCAAGGCAGTACTTGAACTCACGAATGCGATAGACCTGGTGAAATCATCAGAGACAAGCGTGAAATATGCAGAGGAAAGCCTTGAACTTGAACGCGGACGCTATGAGGTCGGTATAGGGAATTCTCTTTCGGTCAGCGATGCAGTATCAAAACTTGCGACTGCGAGATACACATACTATCAGGCACTTCATGATGCACAGAAAGCACGTGCAGATTTAGACGAGGCACTTGGACATTTCCCGCCGGAGGTGAATCAGTGAACAGCATAATAGACTTGCATATTCATACGACAGCTTCAGACGGGACAGATACACCTGAAGAGTTATTGCAGAAGGTTCATTATGTAGGCATAAAGACATTCGCAGTAACTGACCATGATACGATAACGGGTGCACTTGAGATGAGCAGAATGATTCATGATGACGGAATACGATTTGTTCGGGGTATAGAGTTTTCATGCAGGACACCTGACACTAACACTAAGTGCCATATACTTGGCCTGAATTATGATTCATGTAATGCTGAGTTCATTAATGCATTAAGGAAAGGGGAAGATATGCGTCATAAGAAGTTCTGGAAGCGTATTGAGATTCTTCGGGATGAATTCAATATCACATTCACAGATGAAGAAATTGAATCGCTGATGAAGATTCAAAGTGTGGGTAAGCCTCACATAGCGAACATGATAGTTTCAAAGGGGCTTGCGGAAAATAAACAGGATGCAATAGAGCGTTACGTGAACAAATGCAGGACTGGCAATGACAGATTGAATGCTGATTTTGTGATTCGTGCGATACTTGCTTCAGGAGGTATTGCGGTATGGGCGCATCCGTTAGGCGGTGAAGGTGAAAATGAACTTTCAGAGGAGAAATTCAGAGATACACTCAGTGAGTTAATATCGTATGGTCTTCATGGCCTCGAATGCTTTTACTCGAAGTATGATTATGCGACATGCGAACATCTTGAATCAATTGCGAATCAGAATGGGTTATATGTTTCAGGAGGCGGTGATTATCACGGCAGAAATAAAAATATTCCGCTGGGTAAACTGAATGCAGAAAATATAATAGTGTCGCCTGAAAGGTTAAGCATAACAAAAATTTTAGAAGGAGTGAATTAGAACACATGAGAGCAGGACTCAAAAAGTTATTCTTGCTTGCAATAATCGCAGGCATCGGTTACGCAGTATACATCTTCTTCATTCACAAGGAGCCTACGGTGTACGGACTGACCACATCACCGATAATACGGGGTGATATAACATCGACAGTAACGGCAACAGGAGAGTTGAACGCATTGAATGTTGTAACAGTAGGAACGCAGGTATCAGGAACGATTCAAGATATGTATGTAGATTTTAATTCCGTAGTGAAGAAGGGAGAACTGCTTGCACAGATTGACCCTGCGAATGCAGAGCAGACACTCAAACAGCAGGAGGCAACATTAGCAGGATATGAAGCATCAATGCGGAGTGCACAGGCATCACTGAGAGATGAAGAACGTCAGCTTGCACGGAACAGAGAGTTATTCCAGAGGAAATTAATTGCGAGGAGCACAGTAGATACAAGTGAGACGAACGTAGCAGTGAAGGAAGCAGCTCTTAATGAAGCAAGATCACGAGTAAGGAACGGCAGAGCGGCGGTTGAGAAAGCAAAAACTGATTTGGGACATACGAGAATCACATCACCAGTGGACGGCATAATAATAGACAGACAGGTTGATGTAGGTCAGACAGTTGCGGCGAGCTATCAGACACCGACACTCTTCAAGGTTGCAAGGGACTTAACGAGAATGCAGATAGAGACGAAAGTTGATGAAGCCGATATAGGAACGGTGAAGGAAGGTCAGGATGTAACATTCAGAGTAGATGCATTTCCTGAGGAGACGTTCAATGGAAAGGTTGTGCAGGTACGAATTGCGCCGACGAAGAGCGATAATGTTGTAACGTACACGGTGATAATTCATGTTGATAATTCAGAATTAAAATTGAAGCCCGGAATGACAGCTAACGTTTCGATTGTAACAGCGAAGGCCAAGAATGTTTTGTGCATACCTGTTGCGGCATTGAGATTCACGCCTCCTGAAGAACTGCTTGATACGATTTCATTCGACCGTGAGATTCTGACTCAGAGGAAGAGCCTCAAGAGCGGTACATTATGGCCTGAAGAGGATGGCATTATGATGGTACCTGTGCAGGTTGAAATCGGAATATCGGACAACAGACAGGTTGAGCTTGTGAGAGAGAAGTCTGGAGATGAAAGTCCTGTATTGCGTGAGGGGACAGAACTTGTGATAAATGCGCAGGCAGGAGTGAA
Source organism: uncultured Synergistales bacterium (assembly GCA_905235735.1). Taxonomy (GTDB): domain Bacteria; phylum Synergistota; class Synergistia; order Synergistales; family Aminobacteriaceae; genus JAFUXM01. The sequence continues at coordinate 19,109 of CAJOMU010000020.1, read as the reverse complement.
GACAGGTACGACGACTACGGGAGGTATGCTGAGACAAACGAGACGAATGACTGGAGGAGGAAGAGGAAGGCCGAGATAAAGAGAATTATTCCCCTGTTTGAATATGAGCAGGGGATTTTTTATATCTCAATCTTTATGCTTCAATCGGAATTTCTGCCTCGTCCTGTCTTGGCCATGTCGATGTCCATGTTCGTACTGGCATTCCCCAGATGTTAATGAAACCTACTGCCGCTGAATGATCAAATGCATCGCCCTCTGAATATGTCGCCAAGTCATGACGATATATGCTCTTCGATGCCTTCAGTCCGCGAACTACTGCCTGCCCTTTGAACAAACGCATCTTCACTGTTCCGTTCACATATCTCTGTGTGTCATTGATGAACGCATTTATCGCATCACGTAACGGAGAGAACCAGTAACCTTCGTATGTGAGTTCTGCAAAACGTGTTTCAAGTTCCCGTTTCGTTCTGAGTACCTGCTTATCAAGCGTCAAAGTTTCCATTGCACGATGTGCCGCAAGCAGTGTTGTTGATCCTGGACATTCATATACTTCCCGTGATTTGAATCCTACTAATCTGTCTTCAACCATATCAATGCGTCCGATTCCATGACGGCCTGCTATCTTATTGAGCTTCTGAATCAATTCAACTCCGTGCATTCTTTCACCGTTAAGCGCAGAAGGAATTCCTCCCTCAAATGTTATCTCGATGAATTCAGGTGCATCAAGGCCTTCAATTGGGTTAGATGTCATTTCATATGCATCTTCCGGAGGTTCATTCCATGGGTCTTCGAGCATTCCGCATTCAATCGATCGTCCCCATAAATTATCGTCCGTGCTGTATGGTGAACCTGCTGTAGCCCTCACTGGTATTCCGTGCTTGTCTGCATACTCAATCTCTGCCTCACGAGTGAAGTGCCAGTCGCGAACAGGAGCAAGAACTTTGATTTTCGGATTCAATGCCGTAGCGCATACTTCGATTCGTACCTGATCCTGGCCTTTTCCTGTGCAGCCATGTGCAACCGCAACTGCACCTTCTTTGTTCGCAATGTCAACGAGTGTCTTCGCAATCAATGGACGCGATAACGCAGACACTAACGGATATGTTCCCTGATACATCGCATTAGCTTTCAGTGATGGATATACATAGTTTTCTACAAACGTCTTCTTCAGGTCAAATATGTATGCTTTGACTGCTCCGCTGTGAAGTGCCTTTGACTTTGCCGCCTGAAGATCTACGTCTTTCTGTCCTACGTCTGCTGTCATCGTGATAACATCATAGCCCTGTTCCGTGAGCCACATTACAGCAACCGATGTATCAAGTCCTCCGCTGTAAGCTAACACTGCCTTTCCTTTTTTCTCAGTCATATATGATGTTCCTTCTTTCAAAAAAATTTTGCAACTAAGAATTATATTTAGTACGGAAGAAAATTCCAGAGAAAATTTATGATAGGGTCAAAGAATACGTTTATGATTCCTGTCATCAATAACACTAGCAGAATTATCATTCCGTATCTCTCAAGCCAATAGTATATATGCATGTACTTATACGGAAGAAATGCCTCAAGTACTCTCGATCCATCAAGCGGCGGAATCGGAATCAAATTAAATGCCGCAAGTCCCATGTTGATATTTATCATCTGAATCAACACCATGAATCCAGAACTTCCAGTTAAAGCGTACCACCATTTACCGCAGTAACGAATGAACAGAACGGTCAATATTGCCGTTAAGATATTACCTGCTACTCCTGCAAGCGATACGATGATTAAATCTCTTGTTGGATGACGGAAGTATCTCGTGTTTATCGGAACAGGTTTAGCCCATCCAAATCCCACAAACAGAAGCATTAATGTCCCAACCAAATCGAAATGTGCAAATGGATTCAATGACAGTCTTCCATAACGTTCAGCTGTAGGATCTCCTACCATTTTTGCCGCAAATCCATGACAGAATTCATGAAACGATAACGCCCATAATAACGCAGGTATCGTCAGCAATAATCTCGCAGGGTCAGTTAATAGTGTTCTCATCTTTCGATACTTCCTCCTTCATCTTTTCATCTGGTGATACTTCTGATGATACTTCTATGCTCAGATTTTGATTCATGTCTTCACTCTCTATACGAATTTCTTCTTTCATGTCTTTGATGTCCGATGAGGCCATTAAGTTTATTTCAGGGTTATTCAATGCTCCCGTGATTCTCATTCCTTCAGCTGTTATATCAAGTTCTGGATTCGATGACGGAAGAGGCTTTATTGTTCCAGTGATTGAGAGAGGCTTCCCGTTTACTGTTCCTTCAGTCTTCTCTATCGTTAATGTCCTATCTTCAAACCTGAAATCTATCGCAGGATTCATTACCTTCTGAGATTTCACACTGAATTCACTGCTGCTTAATGAGCCTGTTATAACTGGATTGTTTATGCTGCCTTTCACACTCAATGACAGCGTAACCTTTCCTTCAAGATTGTAGCCTGGATAATCAGGGATAATATTCTCAATGCGTTTTATGTCGATGTCCGCAATCTTCGCTGTGAGATTCATTTTTGAGCCTCTCATTATCGATTCAATATTACCCTGAATAAATCCGTTCGCCTCTTCAAACGTAAATTTCCCTTCCACATTTGCAGTACCGCTCCCTGATAATTTCATCTGCATTCTTATGTTCGAGAATGTTCGACCCATATAGCTTATTGCAGGTGATGTCATGTTCACAAGTCCGTTCAGTGAGTTCTTCTTTCCGTCTATGCTCACGTTGAACATGTCTACTTTCCCTTTCATGCTCTTCAGTTCGGGAATGCTTAACACCTCATCAAGTTTATCTAGGTTCGTTTCACTGCCGTCTAGTTTGATTCTCATCTGTGCATTATCTTCAAACATATTCATCGCTGAAATCTCTCCCTGAACTGGTATGCTCAATAATGATGCCTGAATGTTATTCATCGTGAATACTTCTTCTGAAGGCGAGTAAGCATAGTTCGCGCTCATTCGTTCAACTGGAATGCCGTAAATCTTCGTGCCTTTGTAATCAATTGAACCGAACAATCTCGGAGCTTCTTTTGTGCCTGTAACATCAAGATTGAGATTCAATGTGCCGTCAAAATCCATTGAGCTTAATTCTTCAGAGAACATTGCAGTTACTTCTTTGAGATTCAAATCTTCTGTAGTCGCATGAATATCAAATATATCATCGTTGAATAACCCTCCGACTGCCGTTATCTTTCCTGAACCAAGATTCATGTCTGCCCTGTTGATTGCTACAAGCTCTGAATCATTCCCCATATCTATTTTTCCCTTCAAAGGCAGGCCGTTAATGTCAGCGTCTACTTCAGCCGTAAAATTTTTCAGGTCTGCATCTATCCTTGAGACATTCACAGTCAGAAATCGTGAATTTATTCTGCCGTCTCTCATTCTCAGTCTGTCCAGGTGAAGTGTATTCGTGTGTTCAGTTTCATCAGCAAATGCAGGAGATTCAAATATGTGCATCATGTTGATGTTCTGAGCTTTGTATTTTGAACTCATATCCTGAAGTATCTCAACTGCACCTTCTGCATCAACTGAGACACCCTGAGTGAAAATTTCTGACAGAATCATTCTGCCTTTAAGGAGTGATGACAGGTTCAGATATAATGACAGTGATTCAGATGACAGAATTTTTTTCCCGTTCAGGTCTTCAACTTCTGCATTCTTCATTGTGTAACCCTTCAGAGGATTTCCTGTTATGCTTTCAGCTTTGAGATTCAAATTCATGTTCTCAGAAGCATAATTTTCCGCAAGTGCCAGAATAAAATCACTGCCGACATCAGTGAAAAATACAGCCAGATATATCACAGCAAACACTATTATTGAGAGCGCAATGAATATCCGTATGCGTCTTCCTCGTCTGATACGTTTCATCTTCGCTTTTGATGGGCGTTTCTTTAATAATCTCGGCGGCATAAAGTATCTGTTCACATTGTCGAAGTCATCGCGCAAATATAATCACTCTCCTAATGTAAAGTTTGTATGCAATTATAAGCCATAAAACATGATATAGTTACAAGCAAGGCATCGTCAGCTGCTAAATTAATTTTTAACGGGGGAATATATTTTTATGTCATTGAATTTTTTAATAAGTTTCGCATTATTCTTCTCGCTCTTCTTCTTCGTGAACACAAAAATTTCTTCAGCATGTATGACCATACTCGTTGGGAAGAAGGCATCATCAACGGGAGAAGTTCTCGTTGCACATAATGAAGATGCACCAGGAAGATTCACAATGCAGACTCATCTTGTGAATAAGCAGAAAAGGCGTTCAGGAACAAAAATAAAATTTGAACCTGAACTTTCGGATTTAAGTCAGAGTGCAATGCGAATGAATCTATTCTGGTCTGAAGCAAAGACATTCAGCGATAATACTTCAGATTCTGCATTCTGTGATTTATACGTCAACGGTTACGGTGTAATCATATGTACGAATAACTGTGCGAATTCCAGAGAGGATAAACCTGAACTTCAGAACGGAGGCATAGGTTACGGACTGAGACGAATGGTATCAGAGACAGCACACAATGCACACGAGGCATTAGACTTCGCATGTAAACTCGTAGGCAAATACGGATATGCATCGAGCGGAAGGAGTTACGCGTTCGCAGACAAAGATGAAATTTACGTTATGCAGATAGTTCACGGGAAACATTATGCGATTCAGAGAGTACCTGATGATGAAGTATGTGTTATCCCGAATCACTACACGATTCATGAACCAGACAAGAAAGCACGAGGTTATGATGAACTTCTGAGCTATGCAGTTAAACGGGGCTGGTATAAACCTGAAGACGAAATTTTTGACTTTGCGAAAGTGTATCAGTCAGATGATTCATATGGGATAGAGAAGAATACACACAGGCACATTAGGGCATTAGAGATACTGCTTGAAGAAGATTTATCCGGTCTCCTGAATCAGAAATTTGAATCTCTTCCGTTCTCAGTGAAGCCCGCACATAAAGTGAGCATTGAGACGCTGAAGAAGATTCTCAGAACACACTTTGAGGATACATCATCATACTCGAATGACAGCAATCCGCACTTTGCAAAGCCATTAACGATATGCAACAGTGATACGTTAGAGAGCACGATAGCAGAGATGCGGAATAATCCTGACAGAATAATTCTCAGACGAGCATTAGGGAGGCCATGTTTCTCGCCTTATGTCATATGGTACTTCGGGATAAATGAACTCCCTGAAGGTTACGAGGAAATGAATGCAGATTCATCACTTGCGAATCACTTCAGAACCAAACCGTCGGATATGGATTATAAAAATAATGCATGGTTCAGAGCAATGGAACTTCAAGCAGTGTGCGATATTCTTTACCATGAGAAGGGAGAATATGTGCGTTCAAAGATTGCAGAATTTGAATCGCATGAAGAAGAGAAACTTAAAACTCTTGATGCTCAGATTGAACTTCGTCTGCGGAATAATCCTGATGCTGCACGTTTAACAATGGAAGATGCGGTTACATCGTGGACACGTGAAGCTGAAAAACTGATGAATGAAATTAAGCATGAACTCGGAATGATAACGGCAGAAGCATTGAGTGATGTTGTTCATGGTGAGACGTTCAAGGTCAGGCTTCCAGAACATGACTTCAGGATAAGGGAATGTATCTGCGGGCCTTCATATAAGAATCAATCTGAATGGTCGAAGTGCAAGAGCATAAACGAGAATGGAAAGTATACGGAGCTTGAATTTGATTCGGGTTCATGGATTGATGATGCTGTTCCATGCTTCACGGACTTATACCTGAAGATGACTGATGAGAACGGGAAGGTTCATGCAGGGACAGTGAGAATTCAGGTACAGAAAGTCTAAGGAGAATATGAATCATGGCCAGAAGGAAGAATAACCAGGACATAACGATAGAAGACCTGATTAAACTTGGCCCGAAGAAATTAATCATGCTCATCATTGCGGCGGTGTGCATGTACTTCTTCGGAGGAAATGTGCTGACGGAAAAATCATCAGAAGACGGTGGATTCATATCGGGAGTTGTTACGAGGGTTGCTGATGGAGATACAGCATCAATTCGCGTTAATGGTGAAGAGAGGCGCGTAAGGTTTCTAGGTGTTGATACTCCAGAGACAGTACACCCGAATAAACCTGTGCAGTATTACGGGAAGGAAGCGAGCAATTTTACGAAGGAATCTCTGACAGGTAAAACCGTATGGCTTGAATATGATTCATCACCGACTGACAGATACAACAGACACCTAGCGTACATATGGACATCGAAGCCCAACAGCATAACAGAATCATCAATACGAAAAGATATGTTCAATGCGAAGTTACTGCTTGAAGGGTATGCGAAGGTCATGATAATCAAACCCAATAAAAAATATGAAGCTCTCTTCAGGAAATTTGAGAGTGAAGCGAAGAGTGCAAAAAGGGGTTTATGGTCAGAATGAGCGTGTTTGTTATACTATATTGAATTTTCGCATTATCAGGAGGAAATAATATGTTAGGTTACGGTTTAGACCCTACGATGATTGTCTTAATTCCGGCAGTCTTATTGTCTATGTGGGCACAGTCAAAAGTGCAGTCAACATTCAATCAGTACAGCCGGATAGCCGCAAGAGGAAACGTTACAGCTGATAGTGTTGCACGTATGCTCTTAACGCTCTACGGAATGTCGAACATGCCAATCAATCATGTATCCGGGAATCTCACAGACCATTATGATCCGCGAAACCGAACACTGAATCTCTCAGACGGAGTTTACGGCAACAGGAGCATAGCCTCAATAGGAGTAGCGGCACATGAAGTAGGTCATGCAATTCAGCATCATGAATCATATGCGCCTCTTATGCTTAGGAATGGGATTGTTCCAGCCGTCAATGTATGTTCAACTGCATCAATGCCGTTATTCTTCATTGGTCTTCTTATGGGGAACGGAATGCTCGTTAATTTGGGAATAATCTTGTTCGCAGGTGCATTAGTGTTTCATCTGATTACGCTTCCTGTTGAGATAAACGCAAGTTCAAGGGCATTAGCTCTTCTCGAACAGACACACACATTAGCACCTGATGAATTATCCGGCGCAAAGAAAGTATTAACGGCGGCGGCATGGACATATATAGCTTCGGCATTAATGGCATTGCTGCAATTGCTTCGATTGATTTTAATCAGCAGGTCTCGGAGGCGTTGATTAATTGCGGGGAATAGAAGCTGCACTGAAAGTATTAACGTCAGGAGATAAGAACGGCTCGTTTGCATCAGAAGCACTAAGAAAACTCGCTGACCGTGAACACATGAAAGCTCCCGATATAACACTTGCGTCATCATTGATATATATCGTAATGAGGCGTAAAGAACTCTGGGAGAAAATTGCAGGCAGGTTCATTCGTGCACAAGAGAAACTTCCTGAACAGGTGTACATGAGCATGATAATGGGTACAGGAGGACTAATTGAACTTCGCAGATTTTCGGAGGGAGTGTTAATCAACGGAATAGTAGAGCATCTGAGAAGGAACAAATCACTCATCAAGTATGCAGGTATGGTTAATGCTGTATTGCGCAAAGTCTCAGAGAACAGCGAAGAGATTCTGAATCACATTAAGAGTTCATCACTGACTGAGGAAAGAGCAATGTATGCAGGTATTCCAGTATGGTCATTGCCTGCATGGTTGAAGACGTGGAGTAAAGCAGAACTTCATGAACTCTTTGACATGATGAATCAACCAACGTATGCATCACTTAGAGTTTCATCAGGACATACAGACGAGATGATGAACATTCTGAATGACTCAGACATACACGCATACCCGTCTGATATATCATGTGCATTGCGACTGAATCAGAGCATACTTCCCGCGAACGTTCCGGGATTCAGTGAGGGAAAATGTACGGTTCAATCTGAGAGTTCGATTATAGCGGCATCATTTGTGAAGAAATTCTATTCTGGTCATGGAATGATTCTCGATATGTGTTCGGGAAGAGGAGTGAAGGCAGGCCAGGTATTGCAGGAAAATGAATCATCACGTATCGAATGCTGGGAGATTTCAGAGAACAGAAGTAAGAGTGCAGCACGTGAACTTGAACGTCTGAATGTAATTGAACGTTCAATATTGAAGACTGGAGACGCACTTACACTTGAGCCTGATGAAGTTCCTTCATTCGTTATGCTTGATGCTCCGTGTTCAGGTTCAGGTACATGGAATCGAAAGCCCGAATCGAAATGGCGTTTGAACTGGCGGAAGTTAGATGCGCTTGTTGATTCACAGAAGAAACTTCTAGAACGTGCAGTTAGTCTATGTGAATCAGGAGGCCATGTTCTATATATCACGTGCAGTTTGCTAAAGCAGGAGAATGAAAACGTAATTGCTGATGTCATATTGAATCATTCTGAATGCATAGAGGTCTCAAATTTAATTGACGTGAAGGGAAATGCATTCAGACGTGGAAAACCTTACGGGCTGTACATCATGCCGTGTAATTCATGGCTTGATGGTTTCTATTGCTCGTTAATCATGAAAAAATAAAATGGAGGAGTGAGAATGAGAAGACGTAAAGGAGGAGCAGTGTTATGGATTGTATTCATGGCAGTGGCATTGATATTCACGTCTGGAGTGATAGCAGTGTACACTGTGTTTATGAAGCCCGACAAGATGTCTCAAGTTCCGTCTCTTGTTGGAAAATCACTTGTTGAAGCAGCAGGTGAATCTGAAAAACTTGGTCTTGTAGTTCAGGTTGAGCCAGTTGCATCGACAATGCCGGACGGAAGGGTGTTAGCGCAGTCTCCCGAAGCAGGAACGGAATTACGCAAAGGTCAGGTGATAGTGCTTCAGGTATCGAGGAGCGGAGAACTTCATGAAGTCCCTGATGTGAAAGGCCAGACACTAGCAGATGCACAATCAATGATACGGGATAACGGATTTGCACTCGGAGATGTGATAAAGATTCGCGAGGCAGGAGTTGAGGCAGGAATTGTAATTGCACAAAGCCCAGCATCACCCGCAGAAGTGAATGCAGGCAGAAAGATTGATTTGCTCGTTCAGGACGGTGCAGCCTCAGACGGAAGTGTAACTGTTCCCGATGTGAATCGAATGACGGAAGCAGAAGCACGGAATGTACTTGAGACCAGCGGAGTAAAAGTGAATGCTGTCGATAAGGTATACAGTCCGTTATTGCCTGAAGGATCAGCAATTGAAACGAGACCAGCGGCAGGAAGCAAATTGAAATCAGGAGAGGGAGTGATTCTGAAACTCGCAACTCAGAGAAGACCAGCGGGATTCATGGATGGAAAATCGACAGCTAATGTAAAACGCGTAACAACGAATGAAGATAAGCCCAAAGAGCAAACATCAACAACAAAAAATTCGAGAACACAACCGCAGAAACAAACTCAGCCTTCAAATCGAAATGTTACGGTTTCAGTTAAGGGACAAGAAGACGTGTTCATTGGAGACGATTACGATGCAGCACCTGCTCCCAAACCCAGCACAGCATCATCAAGACAGCAGACAACTTCACGAACATCATCATCAACACCTTCACAGACTAAAGCACAGACGCAGACATCATCACCTTCACCTGCATCATCACAAACAACTTCATCAGGAGGAAATAAGACAGCAAGAATTCGTTATGTAGTTCCTCCTATAGCACAGCCAATGAATCTGAAAATCGAACTCACAGATCCATCAGGCAAACGTACAATCATGAATAAGCAGGTACGAAGCGGTGAAGCCATCAGCACATCAGCAAGCTACTCTAATGAATGCATGGTAAGTATATATTTAGGCGGCCAATCAGTATGGCAGGAAAGGTACAGGTAGAGAATTATGACAAGAAATGTTCTGTTAGCTCCGTCCCTTTTAGGAGCAAATCCTCTCGACATATCAGGCTCAATTGAATCACTCAGGAATAATTATGACTGGTTACATCTCGACATAATGGACGGTCATTTCGTGAAGAATTTATCCTTTGGGCCTGAATTCGCGCGTGCATTGAGGAAACGTTATCCTGATGCATTCATTGATACGCACCTTATGATTGATGAACTTGATGTTATTCTTCCATTGTTCATGAAGGCAGGAGTATCACTCATAACGATTCATGCGGAGACGGAATCACATTTGCTTCACGCCTCACTGAGCAGGATTAAAGACGCAGGAATCAAAACGGGAATAGCTTTATGTCCTCCAACACAGGCCGCGAGCATAAAACCTGTTCTTGAACTTGCAGATTTAGTTCTTGTGATGTCAGTTACACCTGGCTTCGGAGGTCAGAAGTTCATTGAGAGTTCACTGGATAAAGTACGTGAGCTTGTGAGTCTCAGAGAGGCATATAAACATGAATACGTGATAGAGATTGACGGCGGAATAAATGAGAATAATATTACGAAGGTTGCATTAGCTGGCTGTGATGTGATTGTGGCAGGCAGTGCAGTGTTCAATAATGACAGGCCAGATGAATGGCTTCAGTCAGTGAAGGGAAAAATGAAGGAGGCATTAAGTAACATTGACAGAACGAAATGATGCACTCAAAGAACTTGGGAGGCAGGCTTCAGAGAGACGCGAGAGTATAGGCATGACCCTTGAGACTGTATTTGACAGAACGAAGATTAGACCTGAATATCTGCGCGGCATTGAAGAGGGAGATTACACGGGATTTCCTGAAATAGTATACATAAAGGGATTCGTTCGGACATACCTGAAGTTAATCGGAGCAGAGGACTTGCAAGAGGAATTCATGAATCAGCTCGACAAGACACAGGGAACAAAGAAGCAGGACATTCACGAACCTAAAAGAGATAAGACCGCAAAGAGAAAGAATAATATTCTAGGGAGCGGCTCAACTATGCCAAAAGGATTTAAACCTGCATCACATTTCTGGCTGTTCCTTGTGCTTGTTGCTGCTCTTGTTGGAACTGCTGCGTATGTCTGGTATGCAGTAACGTATGGAGGATTAGACCTGAAGAATCTGAAACTCTTCAACTTCAATGGTGCAGGCGGCCCAATGATAACTGGAAATATTTCGTCAGATGAAGTTGTTCTTGCGAGTGAAGATTTAGTTGTTCCTGTTTCCGTTGATGAAGTTGTATCGGAAGAACCTGAACCTGAACCAACGCCTTCACTTGAGATTCATGCGGTCAATGATGTATGGCTCAGTGTAGCTTTCGGAAATGCACAGCCGGTTTACAGAAGAACACTCAAACGAGGAGAAGTTATGCGGTGGGATTTGACTTTACCGGCGAGAGTTTCATTCGGAAGACCAACGGCAGCACAGGTAGTTCTGAACGGAAAGGACTTAGGCATAGTGAACCCGAATTCCAGACGTGCAGAGACGTACATATACAATCCCGATGGCACATACAGAAAGGCTAACGCGAGATAGTAAAGATTGCCTGAAAAAGTATTAGGCGTTATGATTTGAGAAAAATCACAAGAGACAGCAAAAACGGAGGTAAAAAACATAAATGGCAGCTGAGGCCGTAAAACCATGGTGGCGCGAGACGATTGAAACAATCGTATGGGCATTCATTCTCGCAATGATAATTCGCACGTTCATAGTTCAGGCATTCTGGATACCAAGCGGTTCAATGATTCCGACATTAGAAGTGAATGACCGTGTACTTGTAGCAAAATTCTGGAACTGGTTCTTTGAGCCTTCACGAGGTTCATTATACGTGTTCAAATATCCAATGGACCCCGACAGAGATTTTGTGAAGAGAGTTATAGCTGTACCCGGAGACATTGTAGACATTAAAGACGGAGTTGTATATATCAATGGGAAGCCAATACAGGAAGATTATGTTACACATCATGACAGGTATACGATGAGAGCAAACAGATTCTTTCCTGAAGTTCCGTTCAAAGTTCCCGAAAAGAAATACTTCATGCTTGGCGATAACCGTTCAAACTCACAGGACAGCAGATACTGGGGATATGCGGAACTTAAAGACATGAGAGGGCCTGTATTCTTCCGTTACTGGCCGCTGAACAGAATCGGAATCCCGAAGTAGTGAGACCGTGCCGAGAACAGTTTGGTATCCCGGCCACATGGCGAAGGGAACGAGAAAGTTATATGAGCTTGTATCGAAACTTGATGTTGTTGTCGAAGTCAGAGATTCACGTGCACCTTCGTCAACATCATCACCTCTCATTAAATCACTTGAGAAAGTTAAACCCGTCATTCACGTTTTATCACGCAAAGATTTAGCTGACACTGAGAAATTAAATCTCTGGCTTCAATCACTCAGGCACACATATGCCGCCGACTTACGCAAACAGAATGGAGTCGCGAATATCCGCAAGGCAATCATGAAGTTCAAACCTTCACACAGGGAAGTACGTCTTGCAGTCGTGGGAATACCGAACGTAGGAAAATCTCTTTTGTTGAACTCTCTAATCTCGAAATCGAATGCGTCAGTCGGAAACATACCGGGCATAACGAAATCTGTAAGCTGGTATCGTAATGACGGAATGCTTATCGTAGATTCACCTGGCATATTAGACCCTCATGCGGAAGAAGGAGCACATCTTATGCTTTCGTGGCTTGGATGTGCGAAGGCAGATGTTGTTGGAGGCTGGGAGAATGCATCAGTGAGTTTGATTCGATTCCTGAACGCAAAGAATCTCAATGAGTATATTCCCGTTGAACATGAAGACGATGAAGTACCGCAGACCACACTTGAGAGAATAGGAAAAAAATACGGCTGTCTGATTTCAGGAGGCAGAGTGAATCTTGAGCTTGCAGGTCAGAAATTTATTGAAGCATTCAGTTCGGGCAGACTTGGCAAAGTGTGTCTTGAAGTTCCAAATGAAGGACGAGCGATTGATTTTCGAGATGAGGCAGCTGACATTGACTGATGATTTGATTCTGACACCGCGCGTTGAATCCCATGAAGAATCAGACGGATTAATGAAACGTCTTCGAGAACGAGGAATAATAATCGGCACAGATGAAGCAGGAAGAGGAGCATTAGCCGGGCCTGTAGTTGCGGCGGCAGTATATCTCACTCCCGAACAGGAACATGAATTACTCTCAATGAAGCTCAGAGACTCAAAGCTAATGACACCGTCGGGACGTGAACGATTATTCACAGCAATGAATGAAATGGGTGTAATGTGGCGTGCGTACATGGGAAGTGTTGAGAGGATAGAGCGCGATAATGTTCTTTGGGCTTCACTATGGACAATGAAGATGTGTGTAGAGAGATTATCACATGCTCTTGAGAATGAACCTGTATGCGTGATAGTAGACGGCAATGAAAGAATACCAGACATGAAATATCCTCAATGGGTACTGATACAGGCGGACAAATTCATTCCGTCAGTATCAGCGGCATCAGTGATAGCGAAAGTGCTTCGAGACAGGCTCATGATGAAACTTGATGCGAAATATCCCGGCTACAACTTCAAAAAGAATAAAGGCTATCCGACCATGCAGCATATGGAAACGATAAGGGATATAGGAATAACGGAGATACACCGAGAATCATTCTGCCGGAAAATATTGAATGACAGAAGGAGTAAGATAAAATATGCCGCCGATTAACGTCCAGATAGAGAACGGATACAGTCAAGCCCAGCAGAACATAAGTACGAACGCGAGACAGGGACAGATTTCGACACAGCCGCAGATACAACAGCCTTCACAGATTGCGGTACGTCTTGCGGGAATACGCACGGGAATGGTCGTTGAAGGGAGCGTCTTATCGCAGAATTCAGACGGAACATATCTTGTGCGAGTTGATGTGAATGGGACGACACAAGAACTTCGGGCACGAGCAACACTCTCATTGATTCCAGGTGAACACTTCAGAGCAGTATGGGATGCGTCTGGGTCTGACGGAGTGCCAGTGCTGAGATTATCACAAGGTGAGTTGTCATTCCTCTCACAGATTCCGGCGAGAGATCGTGAACTTGCGACTGCATTGCTTGCACGAGGATTGCCATTATCAGATGAAGTGTTGAGTGCGATAAAAGATGCGTGGCGGAAATCAGGTTCAGGTGAGAGTGAATTATCATCATTCATTGAACTTTGGGCACGAGATGTTCCGATGACGATGGAGAATGCGAGCTTATTATCGCAATATGCGGCCATGAATGGGAATCAGGCAACGGAAATCTGGAATCGAATTCGCAAGGAACTCAAAGAGAGGACATCGAAAGGAGAAGACCCAGTGAAGGCATTGAAGAACATGAAAGAAGGCAGTGATGATATTGCGAAGTTTCTTCAGGCACAATCGATTCTAATGAAGTCTCCTCGAAATGAAGTGAACCCTGCATTGCTTGCTGCACCTTTCTGGCCGTTAATGGATAATGCATCACAGAACATGACTGCGAGAGTTTATGTTGGACGTTCAGCTTCGAATGATGAGGAAGGTCAACGATACTGGCAGGTAGGCTTCGGGATAACGGGTTCGATACTTGGTGAGGTCGGCGGATTAGTTGAGAGTGATGGTAAGAGCTGTAACTTAACACTGAATGCGGAGAAGCAGGAGACATGCGTAATCCTTGAGCGCAGGAGAAGGGAACTGCGAAAAGAGCTTCAAGGATTAGCGATACCTGTGAGCTTCATTGGAATATCGAGACGAGCACCAGAAACAGAACGAGATGCATTAATTGCGGGCAGAGGATTAGACATTACAGTTTGAATTATTTCCTGCCCAGCAACTTCTTTATGAACTCTCTGAGTTTATAAGGCCATGATGATTTGAAAATCTGACTGAAATATTCTGCTGCTATTTTGCTGTAATATCTATATACATCAGGATTATCTGCGACTCCAATATTGCCGAAGGTTTTCTTCCCAAACTTGTAACCTGATGCTGAACGAAGATACTTCCAGAAGTCAGAAGCATCAATGATGTGATTCGTGTCCTCGTCGTGAAAAAATTTCCTGAGATTACTGCTGATGAAATACAAAAATGGTCCGCCCCATGGTGCCTTGCCTGCAAAAATTGAGAACGTAGAGTCAACGTAATTGATTCTCTGCTTGTAAAGCTGATTTATCGTTTCCTGATATCCAGTCAAATAACTGCTGCGAGGGATTAATATCACTTCAGTATTTTCTCGAAGGAATATTGTGTTATGCGAACATGAACCTATAGTTGATGCAAAACTCTCACAGTTTGCTAAAATATTCAGCTGTTCATCGAGTGAAAGTTTTTCGGGATAAACGACAGTGTAACCTTTGGAAGCAAAATACCGTTCAAGTTTGTCCTCACCGAATTCACGTCCATTTCCCAATCTTGAATGCGAGTAGTACACTTTCTTTGTTTTCATTAACTTGCAATGATTAACAGCAAAATTCCTCACACAGTCAATCATAGCTTTATATACATCAGTGAAGAAGTATCCATGATCGGAGCAGAAAAATGATTCATCAGGAACAATGACAGAATCATACTGTGTAAGTTCCGTAACAGGCGTAAATTTTGAACAATCAATACCCAAAATCTCGATAAACCTTCTGTAGTTCCCTTCAAATTTAAAGCCTGCCATAGGAATATAAACGATTGGACACTCAGAAAAATTTTCGGCGTAATCTTTACTCTTCAGAAACCAAAGCTTTTTCATGCAGTCTGTTAAGAAATGTCCCCATAATCCAAAAAAGAGTCCCGCGTATATAACCGTAGAATTGTTGCGTTTGGAACTTTTCAATTCGTTTTCTGAGAGTTTCACAATTTTTTGTGCTTTCGAATGATTGTGTAAGTTCGTGCCTTCTATATAGTCACCATTGATATTAAAAACCCCACTATCAAAAAAGCCTACGTTGAGATCGGAGATAAAAAGATAACCACCATGAATCGTTTTATATGTCAATTTCCTGTCCGAGAAATAAGTTCTGCCAATATGCTCTCTATAATATTCTTTATCATATAAAAGGTCATAATTAGTCTGGTCTGGTCTGGTCTGGTCTGGTCTGGTCTGGTCTGGTCTGGTCTGGTCTGGTCTGGTCTGGTCTGGTCTGGTCAATTATGGAAGTCATTTTCTTTTTTGTCAAGTCCTTTCTTGAAAAATTTATTTTAAAATATTTTAGCATATATACTTTGAGATATGAACTCGTGAAGTATAATATCACTATGGCAGACAATAATGAAGGCACAAAACCAGATAAGGCAGTCGCAGTTAAATACGACAATAAACAAATGGCAGCTCCCAAAGTTACAGCTAAGGGAGAAGGTTTCATTGCACGAAAAATTGTTGAACATGCAATTGAAGCTGATGTTCCCATTGTCGAAGATGCTGCTCTCGTCTCTGCATTAATATCTCTCGAACTCGGCGAAGAAATTCCCTCCGAACTCTATGAAGTTGTCGCGAGAGTTCTTGCATGGGTATACAAACTCGACAAGGAAGCAAGATAATATATGACGCTTGCACAGGAACTCGGACGTTTCGCTGAAGACATTGCTGTAGATTATTTGCGTTCATTGAACTGGCTCATCATCGGAAGAAACTTACGCAATGAATACGGAGAATTAGATATTGCCGCACTGGACAGAATGAGCAGACCTGAAGAACTCGTTATCGTTGAAGTTCGATGCAGAACTCTCGGAATGATTCAATCACCGTTTGATTCAATTGGCCCTAAGAAATTACGTACACTCATCAATTCCGCTCGTGAGTTCGTGAATTCTTCTGAATGGTTCGGCTTCTGGAGAATCGATGTCATCGGCATAACTCTTCGCAATAAAAACGACAGAGAAAACTTTGAACTTGAACACATAAGAGACATCACAGAAGGCATGAACATACTCTCATAGCTTATATCCTCGCGGCGTAATCATCTTTCCATTTGAGACATAAGTTTTTGAATTTCCTATTATGACCGTGCACAGCATATCAATATCTTCATTCATGATTTCTCCGAGCGTTGTTATCCTGCTGAATTCACCTTCACGTCCTGCATTGCGAACATAACCTGCAATCGTGCTTTCAGATTTGCCGTGATGAATCAGAATCTTACATGCTCTCCTGAAATTATCAGGTCGATGATTGCTCGCTGGATTGTATATGCATATCACAAAATCACCTTCACATGCACAGATTAATCTTCGTTCTATGATTGACCAGTCCGTGAGTAAATCACTAAGGCTTATCGTAACATAGTCGTTCATCAATGGTGCACCAAGAATAGACGCGCATGAATTCGCCGCAGTTATCCCCGATATGATTTGAACATCTTCACCTGAACCCGAAGCAACTTCGAGCATTAAACCTGCCATTCCGTAAACACCTGCATCACCACTTGAGATGAGTGCAACGTTCTTATGTTCACGTGAGAGAGCTAATGCATCATTACAACGTTTGAGTTCCTCACGCATTGAATATGACATGAAAATTTTTCCTGGAAAATGTGAACGAATCAGCTCAATGTATCTTGAATATCCTGAAATTATATCGCAGTCATTAAGTGCCTTAAGTGCCTTCGGTGTAATCTCATCAATTCCTCTCGGCCCAATTCCAATGACATATATCATAATGAACTCAGAAAGTCCTTCATCGATTCAATTGCACGGTCTCTGTGAATTTTTGCACGTTCCTTCTTGCCTCTTATGTTCGTAAGTTCAGGAAATAGTCCGAGATTTATATTCATCGGCTGAAAATGTGAAGGGCTTGTTGTCATCAGATAATGAATCAGTGAACCTATTGCTGTTTCTCGCGGCCATGAAGTTAAATTCTTTCCTGAGAGTATTCTTGATGCGTTTATTCCTGCTGCTAATCCCATTGCTGTACTCTCCATATATCCCTCAACTCCCGTGATCTGTCCGGCCAAGAAAATATTATTGCGTTCTCGAAGTCTTAGCCATTCATCAAGTACAGAAGGAGCATTCACTGAAGTGTTTCGGTGCATTACGCCCAGTCTCGCAAACTCTGCGTGCTCAAGTCCCGGTATCATCGAGAATATACGTTTTTGTTCAGGCCATTTTAGTCCCGTCTGAAAGCCCACGATGTTATACAGTGTTCCGTCTGAGTTATCCTGTCTGAGCTGAACTGCCGCGTATGGTTCTCTGTTCGTTCGAGGGTCAATGAGTCCTCTGGGCTTCATTGGGCCGAATCTGAGCGTATCTGTTCCTCTTTCTGCAAGTGCTTCTACAGGCATGCAGCCTTCAAAGTATTTGTTGCGTTCAAAGTCGTGGGGTAAATTACGTTCTGCATGTACAAGTTCATCATAGAATTTCAGATATTCTTCTTTGTTCATCGGACAGTTAATGTAATCATCGCCTCGACCGTAACGCCCTGACACAAACACTTTCGACATATCTATACTCTCACGCATTATCACGGGTGCTACTGCATCATAGAAATAGATTCTCTCACCGGCAATTTCCTTCATGGCCTCTGCAAGTGA
Source organism: uncultured Synergistales bacterium (assembly GCA_905235735.1). GTDB lineage: Bacteria > Synergistota > Synergistia > Synergistales > Aminobacteriaceae > JAFUXM01. Next base: position 768 of record CAJOMU010000020.1, on the reverse strand, counting down.
ATCTGATGTTAAAGGCCCTGATGAAATTATCGCAAATGAATCAGGAATATGCGTATACTCTTCGCGGATTATGTTAATGTTCCTGTGTGATGAAATCTTTTGCGTAACAAGGTCTGCAAACTTTTCGCGGTCAACTGCTAATGCTCCTCCTGCAGGCACTCTCGATTCTCTTGCGCATGAAAGTATGAGTGAATCTGCAAGTTCAAGTTCCTCTTTGAGTATCCCTGATGCTGTTACTCTGTCGTCTTTGTTCTCTGAACCTAACGAATTACTGCATACGATTTCAGCAAGCATTCCTGTTTTATGTGCTGGGGTTAAGAGGTTAGGACGCATTTCGTAGAGTTCAACATCATAACCTCGATTCGCAATCTGCCATGATGCTTCACAACCTGCGAGTCCTGCACCAATAATTTTTATGTCTGTCATTGTTCCTCTGTTATGAGTGTAATTTTTTCTGTAAATTATAACTGATTCTGCGCATAAAAATAACGGGAACTCCTTTTATCCGAAGCTCCCGTTTATCAAATCTTAAGCGTTGAAGTCTTCCTTAATGAAGTTCATGATTCTTTCTCCTGCTTTTCCGTCATGCCTCATTTTTTCTTTGATGTATTCATTACGCTCTTGCTTCTTGCTGTCGTTATCATCAATAAGTGATTCTAAATCTCTGAAGAGCTGAGTTTCATTGCCTGCAGAATAGAATAACAATGCCATCTCTTTTGCCTCTCTGCTTAACGTTTTATGTCTTCCGAGATAAATTATCGGCTTGCC
>CAJOMU010000019.1 GCA_905235735.1 uncultured Synergistales bacterium | reverse complement strand
GAACGGAGGAATTGACAATGAAGACCTTGCAGGAAATGTACGAGGAAATCAAGAAGAGCGATGACCTGAAGAAGGCATTAGCAGAGGCAGTGAAGGCAGAAAAAGTAACGGATTTTCTGAAGGCTCACGATTGCGATGCAACATATGATGAGCTGAAAGAATTCGTTGCGGAGAAGACAGCACAGGACAAACCGATAAAACTCAGCGATGAGGAGCTTGACAATGCTGCTGGCGGCGACGGTGATCCTTTTGAGTATACTAATATATGTGATTTAACTCAAGGTTGTATACAGCCGACTGATTGCCAGTGTTGATTAAAATGTTTCAGAAGTATATAGAATTTCAGCTTGAACGCGTCAAAAGTTGTCCGCAGTCGGGAATGCTTGGGGAAAATGTCTTCAAAAAAATTGAAGATGTCCTCAGGCATCTTGCCTTCCTCATCACGAAAAGCACAGAGACAAAAATCCTGGCTCAGATCATGTCTGATAATCCGTTTGCAGAAGTACCCGAACTTCTCACGGATGAAGACAGGAAGAAAGCTCTTGAGACCGCCGAACAGCAGATTGATGACGGAGAATTAATCATACCTGAGCTGCTTATTGACACTCTTAACCGCCAGCTTACTGGTGTTACGGACGGATTCCTTGAGATGTTCTCACGCATGGACGAAAACCGCGATGCAATTTGTTCTGCACTGACTGACGGAAAGGTTTACCGCACGATTGATGACATAACGCTTGATGACGGAGATACGCACAACAACGGGCGGAGTGTAATAATCGTTCACACAGATTCAGGAAAACTTGTGTATAAGCCTCATGATATGCGCGGAGACGAACAGGTATATCATCTTGCGAAACGTTTCTTTGATGAATTTGTAGGAATTCCTAAGTCAATTGCATTCGGAAAAAGTTTCGGTGTCTGTGAGTTCATCGAAAAACGCTGTGCAGAAGGCCATGAAGAAGCAGAACGATTCTGGTATTCAGCCGGAGGTCTGACGCTTTTCGCGAAACTGTGCGGAAGTACGGATCTGCATCACACGAACATTCTTTCATGCGGAACGAAGCCGTATATCATTGACCTTGAGACCGTGTTTTATCCTGTTTCGTCTGATACGAAAGATTCAAATAGAAGCTATATGATGCATTCGGTCTTGGGCTCGCTGATTATGCCGAGCAAACTCAAAAAGCGTGATGTAGAGTTCGAGTTCAGCATACTTATGGATCTACGCAAAGAAGGGAATGCACCTGTTGTTGACGGCAAGAAAGTTACGGTTCTGAATTATCTTGATTCGTTCAAACAGGGCTATCATGATGCATATGCGCGTGCATTGGCTCACAGGGAAGAAATTGCAGAGATAGTTCGTGCTTTTCCGCCTAAAATGCCGGTAAGATATATTGAGCGTGCAACGAGGGTTTACGGAGATATACTGCGTAAACTGTATCATCATTCAGCGTTTGAATCCGAAGAAAGCATGAATCAGACGATGCAAATACTCTCTGAACTTTTTCACAAGTACAAAAAGGATACGGAAGAAAAAGTTATTGCCAGTGAAATTAAGCAGCTTCAACGCGGAGATGTGCCGTACTTCTACACTTACACTGACAGCCTTTCAGTATACGGAGAGGGAGAAGAACTTATTCATAACCAGTTCACCATGTCAGCAGTAGATCATATGCTCGATACGCTTTATGCGATGGACGACAAGGACGAGTTATTTGATCTTGCATGCATTGACCATGCAATCAGAGACTATCCCGTAAATCTTGGGAAGCATGAACCTGGAGTAATCACAAAAGCTGAAAGAAAAGGTGTTCCGTTATCCGTTGATACGGCATTAAGTGAAGCCAGACGAATCCTTGATGAGATGTATGACCTGAAGATACCTGCTCCTGACGGGAAATTTCTCTGGGGATATACAAATGCGTCAAATTTTTCTCTTGCGTTCAGCGATTACACTCTCTATAACGGTTTCCCAGGAATGGCGTTATTCGTGTCAGCACTGGAATACGTCAGAAATGATGCGCATGTTAAAGAGCTTGCAGATTATTTCCTTCATGAAACGATTGATGAGATAAATTACCTCCTGAAACGTCTGAGAGATCCCGAAAATCATCCTGACAGTATTGCGCCTCTTGGTGAAGCAGGCGGTTTAGACGGAATTCTGAAGGCTCTTGCTCTGATTAAGCGTTACAGACCTTACGACAAAGAAAGACTTGATGCCCTTTGCAGTGAAATGTTAGCTGAATTAGAGGACACTGATTTTCAGAAATGCACGAAGTCAGACATAATCACAGGTGTAGCAGGTGTAGTTTCGACACTATGCAGGTTTGACGAGTACAGAAAGTACACGAAGATTATACGTTCTGCGGCAGACAGGCTTCTTGAGCTGAAAGACTTTGAATATCACGGTCATGTTCTGTGGAAGACATTAACGGATTTTCCAAGAGTGATAAGCGGCGGAGGTCATGGTATGGCAGGAATAGCGGCGGCACTTTTAGCGGCATCTGAAGTTCTTGATGACGACAAATATATTCCTCCAGCATTCGAGGCACTGAATTACGAGCTTGAAAACTACCGTCAGTATTCAGGCAAATTCGGGACATGGGCAGATATGCGTGATTTTCCTCCGAAAACTTACATGCACGGTTACTGTTATGGTGCTCCGGGCATCGGCATAATGCTTCACAGAATTGGGAATGCAGGCGGTGAAGCTGCGGAAACTCTCAGACATTTTGCACGTGAGAGCATAGACAAAGTTCCGTTGAATGTATCAGATCATTTATGCTGTGCGAATTCCGCAGTCGTTGAATATTATCTCACGACTGGAGATATTGCTTCAGCAGGCGATGTTCTTGCGGCCATGTACGAACGAAAACAGAAAGATGGCAGCTACAGATACCACTCACACAGTCAGAACAACGGAGTAACTGCATCGCTCTTCTACGGGTTATGCGGAATAGGCTATGAAATGCTTCGTTATGCCTTCCCGGATAAAATAATCTCAGTGCTGTAAAAAGTGGGGATAAAATTCAATGTACTATAAACTTTCCGATGATATTGCTCTGCGAAAATGGACTGATTACGGATATTCATATTATGAACATGGAGCACGAAATGCGATTCTTCTGAGACCGAAAGAAGCTCAAACAATGCTCTTGTGCGATGGTGAACATGACATAGAAACAAATGATACAGTTATGCAGCTCATTATCAGAAATCTGATAACCCCGTGCGAAAAGGGAGAACATCCTTCAGAATGGTCATCGTTACGTGAATGCGGCAACAGGTACATCCCAACGATGAACCTGATGATAACGGGAAGATGCAACTTCAACTGTCTCCACTGCTTCAATGCTGCTGATAATTCTGCACTTATGACGGAACTGAGCCTTGAGGAAATATGCAGTGTTCTTGACCAGGCTAGGGACTGCGGAGTAAACAGCCTTCAAATTACCGGCGGCGAACCAATGCTGCATAAAAACTTTACGGACATTATACGCGAAGTATATAAACGCGGCCTGACTGTCTTCACGATTACCACGAACGGATATTTCATCACGAAGGAAATACTTGATGAATTAAAAGACATTGGCTGTCATTCACAGATAAGAATGTCATTTGACGGAATCGGAACTCATGACTGGATGCGCAATTTCAACGGAGCTGAACAAAGCGTACTAAAGGCTATAAAGCTGTGCGTTGACAACGGATTTTCTGTTTTCATAAACACTCAGGTACACCGCAGAAATGTTCATACTATGATGCCGACTGCAAGAATGCTGAACGATATGGGAGTTAAAATCATGCGCATGATCAGAACTACAGAAGTTCCCCGCTGGGTGCAGAATGCTCCGAATGCAAGCCTCAGCTATGAAGAATATTATGAACACATGCTCAGATTTTCCGAAGAATATATCAAAAGTGATATGACTATGTATATTGCTATATGGCAGCTTCTCAGTCTGAATCCACAATCTCGGAGTTTTTCCATTTTTACTGTTCAATGCCCTGACGGAACATATCACGATAATAATTACTGCTGCGATGCGACAAGCAACCTGTTTGCTGTTACATCTGCCGGTGAAGTCGTAACATGCGAGAAGGCTTCAGGATGGTTTATGAAACATGGAATCAGTCTCGGAAATATACACAATACCCCATTGAAGGATATATTAAACAGCAGTCCGTATATAGACATGGCGAAAATGACTGTCGGAACTCTCCGCAAGAACAGCACTAAATGCGGAAAATGCCCATACTTTAAGTTCTGCTGCGGAGGGTGCAGGTGTCTTGGAGTGTTGTTTTCAAAGGATGTGAAGGATACGCCGGATTTCTCGCATTTGCTGAAGAATTATTTCTCACATGAGGACGTAACAAAGTGCTATTTCTTTGAGAACGGCTGGTATCAGAGAATAACACAGGCATTATCAGACTGGGAGAATTTGAGCAAAGTATCGAATCTCTAAGCCTTCTCACTTCTCGTGAGCCTTTTGCGCTTACTTTTCTTACTTTAAATCTTTTCTCATTAAATTAGTCATAGTTCAACCAGTCCGAAGATTTGTGCTTGACGAAACGAAGCATGAATTTTATACTTTGCGCCGAAAATTAAACTTGCAACGAGGTATTAAGACCAGGTGCTAAAATCTCAGTCAGAAAGAAAAATACGTCAGGATAAACTTGCGAAGCTGATCGCATTAAATCCAATGGCAACCGACAATGAATTAGCCGCAAGTTTAAACGTAAGCATATCGACAGTCAGATTAGATCGCGCTCTTATGGGTGTACCTGAACTCAGAGAACGAATCAGAACAATGGCACAAACAGCACTCTCAAAATTACAGTCATTAAGTCCAAGTGAAGTTATCGGTGAACTCTTAGACCTTGAGCCGGATAAATGGGCATTGTCAGTTCTACAGACAGCTAAAGATATGGCTTTCAGATTCACGGACATCGTGAGCGACAATTACGTTTACTCACAGGCAAGTTCAATCGCAGTTGCAGCGATAAAGGCAGCAAACGTGATAATAGATTCAATGCGCGGAGAATATAAAGGCCATGCTCATGTTGGAGATGTATTGATTGCACGTGCAAAGGTCGGAGTAAATCATGAAGGACGAAAGATTGTGAGTGTAAGAACAAGGGTAGGCGACAAAGAAATATTCGTAGGAAGATTCATAATTGAAGTCATAGAAGCATAAACAGAAGCATGAAGGGGAGGTGAAAGAATATTGAGTGAACGAAAAATTACAATAGCAGTTGATGCAATGGGAGGAGATAACGCACCTTCAGAGATATGCAAGGGAGCATACGAGGCATGTAATGAATTCGATGACATAGAGATAATTCTCACAGGAGACACTGAACGAATTAAATCATGTCTGCAATCACATCCAAGAATACATATTGAACATGCCAGCGAAATAATTGACCCCGATGAACATCCTGCAAATGCAATTCGGAAGAAGAAAGATTCAAGTTTGCGTGTAGCTATGGAAATGGTGAGACGCGGTGATGCTCAAGGGTGTATCAGTGCAGGCAGTACAGGTGCGATTGTTGCAGGAGGAGTTCTTGTTGTCGGAAGGCTTGAAGGAATCGACAGACCCGCATTAGGTGTACCGATTCCTTCAATGACAGGAAAGTTTTCATTCATGCTCGACGTTGGAGCAACTGTGAGATGCAAACCTGAGAATTTGCTTCACTTCGCTCTTATGGGGAACGTGTACTCACGGAAAATCATGAAGGTTGAAACTCCTGACATAAAACTTCTCTCGAACGGAACAGAAGACATCAAAGGTGATGAAACTGTATTAGCTGCACGTGAACTCATTGAACGCAAAGATAATCTGAACTTTCAGGGATACATTGAAGGCAACGATATAGTTTATGCTAAAGCAGATGTGATTGTTACGGACGGATTCAGCGGAAACATTGCACTGAAACTCGGAGAAGGAATAATGCAGGGTTTTAAATCATTGCTGTCTGAAGAGGTCAGAAAATCATTCATGGCCAAAGCAGGAATGCTCTTTATGTATCCGCTGATAAAAAGATTGTGGTCGCGCTTCAATTACGAGAAGTACGGCGGCACTCCGTTACTTGGCGTGAAAGGTGCAGTGTTAAAAGCACATGGACGCTCAAAAAGTCCAGCGATAGTGAGTGCAATATCAGCCGCGAGAAAATTCATAGAGGAAGACGGAATAAATCTCATAAGCCGTGAAATATAAACAGGAGGTGTGAAAGGAAATGTTATTGAAGAAAGATAATCGAGTATGCAAAATATTAGGTACAGAATATCCGTTGATACAGGGAGGAATGGCATGGGTAGCAAATGCAGAATTAGCGAGTGCTGTCAGTAATGCCGGAGGATTAGGTGTTATTGCCGCCGCGAATACTCCTCCTGAATTATTAGAGCAGGAAATTCTGAAAGCAAGAAAATTGATTGAGCCGGGAAGACCATTCGGTTTGAACATAATGCTTATGTCTCCAACAGCAAATGATGCCTTAGAGGTTGCCGTTAAGCATAAAGTTCCCGTTGTAACGACAGGAGCAGGCAGTCCGGGAAAAGTTCTTGAGAGATTGAAACCTCTCGGAACAATCGTAATTCCGGTTGTGGCATCGGTAACGCAGGCACGAAGAGTCGAGAAGCAAGGGGCAGATGCAGTTGTAGCTGAAGGAATGGAAGCAGGCGGTCATATCGGAGAATTAACGACAATGGTTTTAACTCCGCAGATAGCGAATGCAATTAAAATTCCCGTCATAACAGCCGGAGGAGTTGTAACAGGACGCGGAATAGTTGCCGCTTTCGCATTGGGAGCTGAAGGTGTTCAGGTCGGTACACGATTCATATGCTGCAATGAATGCACAGTGCATGAGAACTACAAGAAGGCAGTGATTGATGCAAGGGACAGAAGTACAGCGGTAACAGGACAGTCATTAGGTCATCCTGTGAGATGTCTTCGCAATAAACTCACGGCAGAGTTTGAACGTCTTGAAGCTGAACGTGCACCTGCATCAGAGATTGAAGCATTAGGTACAGGGAAATTGCGTGCGGCAGTTATTGACGGTGATACAGATTGGGGATCGCTCATGGCCGGTCAGAGTGCCGCAATGGTGAATGACATTAAGCCCGCAAGAGAAATCATAACGGGAATGTTCGCAGAGGCAGAAGATATTCTGAAGGGGATTGAGTAGATGAAGAATTACGCTTTAGTTTTTCCTGGTCAAGGCTCGCAAAGTGTCGGAATGGGAAAAGAGATTTATGAATCATTTTCATCTGCAAGAAGTGTATTCGAGGAAGCAGACGATGCATTATCTTTTCATCTGACACGCTTAATCTTTGAAGGCCCTGAAAGTGAATTAACCCTCACGAAGAATTCACAGCCCGCAATAATGACGATGAGCATAGCAGCATTGAGAGTACTGACCAATGAGATGAATGCAGATTTGAATCCCGTATGTGCCGCTGGTCATAGTCTCGGTGAATACACTGCACTTGTTGCGTCTGAAGTGTTATCGTTCAGAGATGCAGTGAGGCTTGTGCGTTCACGCGGAGAGTTCATGCAGGAGGCAGTTCCAGAGGGCAAAGGTTCAATGGCCGCAGTATTGGGACTTGATTCGGAAGGCGTGAAGAATTTCTGTGAAGCGATTGCTCCCAATGGTGAAATTTCTCCTGCAAACTTCAATTCGCCTGGCCAAGTCGTAATCTCAGGATTGACTGAGTATATCGATAAGGCGATTGAACATGCAAAGGACTTCGGAGCAAGAAAGGTCGTAAAGTTGAATGTCAGCGCACCGTTTCATAGTCAGTATATGAAACCTGCCGCAGAAAAATTGAAACTCGAATTCGCAAAAATTTCATGGAATGAAGCAAAGTATGATATTATCGCAAATGTAAGCGCGAGACCCGTTAAAGCCGTCAAAGAAATTCTCGACAGCTTATACCGTCAGACCTTCAGCCCTGTCTTATGGGAAGGTTCGATTGCATACATGAACGATGAATTGAAAGTGAATCAATATTACGAGCTTGGTGCAGGTGAAGTTCTTTCGGGTCTGATTAAGCGATGCAGAAAAGGTACTCCCGTAATGTCAGGAGGAACACCGAAAGCACTTGAAGCCATACGTGAATCATTAGAGGTGAAAGAATAATAAATCATGCTTGCACTGGTAACAGGAGCATCACGAGGAATCGGCAGAGCAATTGCGTTAGAGCTTGGCCGTTCTGGTTATGATGTTGCGGTGAATTACAACAGGAGCGAATCTGAAGCATTAAGTCTCTGTGATGAGATTAAAACGTTCGGAGTGAATGCGAAAATCTTTCAGGCAGATGTAAGTGTACAGGAGGAAGCATCAAGACTATTCAGTGAAGTAAAATCATCAATGGGAGCTGTAAGTGTGCTTGTGAATAATGCAGGTATAACCCGCGATAACTTACTGATGAGAATGAAACCTGAAGACTGGCTTGCTGTGATAAACTCTAACCTCAATTCTGCGTTCTATTGCACACGAGAGGCAATAAGGGATATGGCCAAGTCGAAATACGGAAGGATAATCAACATTGCATCTGTAGTAGGCTTAACGGGGAATGCAGGACAGTCAAATTATGCGGCATCGAAGGCAGGCATAATCGGATTCACGAAGTCTGTTGCGCGTGAATATGCATCGAGAGGAATTACGGCAAATGCAATTGCACCGGGATTCATTGAGACGAGCATGACTGATATACTCAAGCCCGAAGTGAAAGAGAATATCCTGAAGAGCATTCCAGTCGGCACAATAGGAAGACCTGAAGATGTAGCAAAGGCAGTTATGTTTTTTGTCAGTGAGACGAGCGGATACATTACAGGTCAGGTATTAGCAGTTGACGGAGGAATGACAATGTGCTAATTATATTACGAGTAATACGGAGGAGGTGAAAAGAACATGACGAAAGAAGAAGTAGTAGAGAAGCTGAAGACTATAGTGTCAGATCGCCTTGATGTTGAGAAGGATCAAGTAACACCTGAGAAGTCATTCGTTGAGGATCTTGGAGCAGATTCGCTTGACATAGTAGAGCTTATCATGGGGATTGAAGAAGAGTTTGATATAGAGATTCCCGATGAGGATGCAGAGAAGCTGACATCAGTAGGAGAAGCAATGAAATACACGCTTGAGAAAATCGGCGTGGACGACTAAGCAGGCTTTTTATTCAGGCCATTAACGCGGGGGAAGAGCTTTCTTTAGTTCTGTCCCCTGTTTTGTATAGAGGAGTTGAATCATAACTTGAGCGGAAAAAAACGCAGAGTAGTAGTAACAGGATTAGGCCCGATAAGCCCGATAGGATTCGGAAAATCTGAATACTGGAAGGCTTTGCATGAAGGCAAAAACGGAATAGGACACATAACGACATTTGAACTCGGAGACTGCCCCGTAACTTTCGGAGCAGAGATAAAGAATTTTGATCCATCACAATACATGCCTGGCAAAGAAGCTAAACGTTCAGACAGAGCAATTCAGTTTGCAGTTGCGGCGGCAAAATTAGCAGTTGAAGATTCTGGTCTCGATGTTAAGAGCATTGACCCATACAGATTAGGTGTGTACATCGGAACAGGTCAGGGAGGAATTGAGACATCATTCAATAACTTCAGGACTATGCTTGAGAAAGGCTCAAGGCGAGTCAGTCCGTATTTCATCCCAATGATGATAAGCAATATGTCAACTGCTTACGTTGCAATAGTGCTCGGTGCAAAAGGCCCTAACCTTTGTGTCGTAACTGCATGTGCAACATCTCTTCACTCAATGGGTGAAGCGTATCATGCGATAGTCCGAGATGATGCAGACGTGATAATCTCAGGAGGAACTGAGGCAGCATTACGCACAATCAGCATTGCAGGTTTCGCATCAATGAAGGCACTCTCAACACGCAATGATACTCCTGAAATCGCAAGCAGACCTTTCGATAAAGAAAGAGACGGCTTCGTCATGGGCGAAGGAGCAGGTGTAGTTGTGCTTGAGGAACTTGAACACGCACTCGCAAGAGGAGCACACATTTACGCGGAGTTCACAGGCTATGGAACATCATGCGATGCAGGACACATTACAGCTCCAGACCCTGAAGCTAAAGGTGCGGCATACGCAACTGAACACGCACTGAAAATGTCAGGCTGGGATAAATCTCAGGTCGATTACATCAATGCACATGGCACATCAACAGGTCTCAATGACAAAATGGAGGCCGGAATGATAAATCACGTCTTCGGTGAGTACGCAAAGAATATAACCGTAACATCAACGAAATCAATGATAGGTCATTGCTTAGGTGCGGCAGGAGGTCTTGAAGTCATAGCGTCAATGCAGGCAATCGAAGAGAATTATATTCATCCCACACTCAATTACACCACTCCAGACCCCGAATGTGATTTGAACATTGCAACAGGAAAAGGCGTTGACAGAAAAGTAGACAGATTGCTCGTGAACAGCTTCGGTTTCGGCGGGCATAATGGAGTGTTAGCATTTCAGAGATATGGCGACAACATTTGATTCAGAATTTGGGCCGTTAAGAAAGAAAGCGGTCATTGATGAGCGGGACATTAAAGCTCTCGAAAAGGAATTAGGTTACACTTTCAATGACAGATTGCTTCTTGAGGAGGCATTGTGTCATTCGTCATATTCGCATGAGCACGGATTGTACTACAACAATGAGAGGCTTGAATTTCTCGGTGATTCGATTCTCAGCTTCGTAACAGCAAGAGCATTGTATCGAATGTACCCCGATGCAGACGAAGGTGAACTCACACAAATGCGAGCTGAACTCGTGAAATCAGATTCGCTTTACCGTAAGGCTGAGGCTCTCAATATTCCGTATATGCTTCTTCATGGCCATGCGTTAAAGTCAGATTCTCTCCCTAAGTCCATATGTGCAGATGCAGTCGAATCTCTGCTCGGAGCAATATGCATTGACGGAGGAGTAGCTTCAGCTGAACGTGTCATAAAGAAACTCTTCCTGAATGATGCATACGAACAATCAGCCGAGCCAGACCCGAAATCAAATTTGCAGATGTGGCTTCAGGCTCGCGGAATGCCATTGCCGGAGTATGAGCTTATATCCGTAACAGGGCCTTCACATAATCCTGAGTTCACTGTGAGGCTTCGTATGTATGGTTTCGATCATTCTGCTTCTGACAGAACTCGTAAAGGTGCAGAGGCCAAGACGGCACTGCTAATGCTTGAGGACTTAAAGAAGCGGGAAAAAGAGAAAGACGACAAGAACAAAAAGTGAAAAAGTTAATTGCGCTGATAATATGCGTGATATTCTTCACAGGCAATGCAGGCTATTGTGATGACAAACTCAATGTTGCAGTCAGTCATCCATGGCTTGCACTGCTTGCTTCATTCATCGGAGGCCCGGAGGTAAACGTTATCCCGATTCGAATCTGGAATGACAAAGGTGATTTAGTTCTTGCGGATAAAGGGCGTGTATTGCGTGAACTTGAAGAGGGCACAAAGGTTATGGCACTCGATGAAAATGATGCTGCTGATTCGGGACTTAAAGATTCAAAAAGAAAATTTGCGGTCAGATATTTATATTCGCCATTTCCGGTAAAGATTAATTCACTCTATGACCCTTCAGTGATTCCGTTTGTTGCACAGCGGGTATTAACTGCATTATCCGAATGGGATTCTCAGAATTACACGTACTATCAGAGGAGGCTTGCAGAGTTTCAGGCGAGACTATCAAGTTCTGTGCTCGTTGGTCAGGTTCTCAGGGATTCGACGATATGCGACATGAGCGGTTCATCAGGGATATTGCTTCGTGCGGCAGGGTGTAAGATTGAGAGGCCGGAAGAGTTAGAACGATGGATGAAGGGAAATTTTTCGGGGCTTCGTGAATATCTTGAATCGAATCGCACGAAGGGAATCATAACGATGATTGATGATGATACACCTTCGGCATTGAAACGCTATCTTTCAGGACGTTCAGATGTGTTCAGATGGGTACGTCCTTCACTTGATACAGATTACCCTTCGTTTCTGCACGAGCAGTATATTTCGTTATGGCAGAAGATAATCACAAAGCCCTTGCCTGGACGTAAACGCTAATCGTCAATTTAAACTGCAATTTCTTCAACTGATCTTCTCTGTGCACATGCACATATTACTTCGTCTTCAGGTTCTCCAATTCCCATGAATACAACGTTTTTTGCATCTATCTTCTCAATTTTCATGTATATGTGGTATATTATCCAGAATTTTATCATTCAAAGGAGGAATCACAATGAGCAAATCAAAATTTTTCATGGCACTTTTCATTTTGGCATTGTCTTTTCTTGTTGTGTTTGGTTATGGCTGCGGAGGAGGCGGAGGAGGTTCTAACCGTTCAGACTCTCCCGAAGTTGAAGAGATTCAATACTCAGCAAGCGATGATGTGAATTTTGCGTTGTCTCATATCATTATAGGCTATCATGACGGCGATTATTCTGACTATGTTACTCATGATGTAACTCTTCCTTCTGAAGTTGAAGATATGCCTGTAACATGGTCAAGCAATAACCCTTCTGTCATATCGGATTCAGGCATTGTATCTCGTCCTGCGTCTAATACGCCTGTAACGTTGAAGGCGAGTGCAGAAAGCGGAGATTATTCGGGAAGTGTTGATTTCGTCCTGAATGTGATTAAGGCAAGGACACGAACGATTGATGAAGCAAAATCGCATGAACCTGTAGCTCCTGCTGACATTGAAGATATGAACGAGAGCAATGATAACTTCATGATGACGTATGATGATTCAGGAGAGCTTGTGAGACATATTGACGGGAAATTCACGGATGTCATTGTGAACAACGCAGACGATGCATTAGATGCAGTTCAAAGCGTTCATGAGATTCTCGGAATTGATGACCCGTATGAAGAGCTTGAAGTCCTGAATATATTCAGTGATGAGTATGGTGCACAGTATTCGTTCAGGCAGATGCATGATTACGATGATGAACAGATCGAAGTGTATGGACGCACTGTTATGGTATCGGCTAATGCTTCAGGTGATACTGACTTCCTGAGTTCAACGGTAATTGAGACTTCAAGAATGAATGATGTATTCACTCGGCACACACGAGAAGAGGCAGAGAACGCAGCACTGAATCATTACGGTGATTATTCGCGCCTTGAAGCTGCATCTCAGGATACGAAATTAATCGTATACTCACTGAATGAATACGAAGATGAACCTGTACTCGCATTCCTCGTGAAAGTTTCAGGCTTAACGAATACAAATGAAAGCGAAGATGTGTACGTAAATGACGATGTTATAGTCAGCGGATATGATTTGTCGGTCATAAGAACGCATTCAAATGTTCTCACGTGGACAGAGACCCAGAGAGGTAATGATGAAATGGGAAACACTTTAACTTTCCCTGTAACACGAAAATGGAAATGGTCATTTACCTCTGGCCTGAAAGCTGAAACGTATATGAGGGACAGCGGAACTCCTGAAGTTGTAGTGTACTCCGGTGATACAGGAAACTCAAATCTCGTGGAGAAATCCGGGAGCACCTGGAATGATGGTCATCAAGTTTCAGGATACACGAACATGCGGACGGTCATGAAATGGTGGCAGGATACATTTGGCCGCAAATCATTAGACAATAAGAACATGACAGTTCAACTCGTGACACATGAACGTGTAGAAAATTTGCGGGATAATGCATTCTGGAATTCATCAACGGAGACTATATATGTCAGCGACAGTTCATATAACTCAACATATGAATACTCCGGTGCAATGGGTCTCGATACTCTCACTCATGAATCAACTCATGCAGTGCTCTATTACATCACAGGAGGCATACCGTATCAAAATGCTACAGGCGCAATCGATGAAGGATATGCTGACATATTCGGAGCATTGAGAGATGAAGACTGGAAGCATGGCTGGAGAGTTGATGACAGCGATAATAACTACGAGACAGGAATAACATACTTCAGAGACAAGACGGAGTGCAGAAGAGACCTAAGAAGTGATGTGAGTGTAAGCTCATTATCCGACGGAAAGATTAAAGACGTTCCTGCTCTCTATGAACGATATAAGAATGTACCACAAGCAGGTTATAACGATCATAACGGCGTTCACACATACAGCAGACTGATTGCACATGCCGCATACTTAATGCATAGGGATTCTGCGGGCACAAACGGCCTTTCATGGAATCTGATGAGGCGCATATGGTATAAATCTCTCTTCATGGGATTGGATGCAACTTCAGATTTTCACACTATCAGAAGAAATGTATTGAGGGCAGCACTGCAATATACATGCACTTCAAATCAGATTCAGGTAATCAAGAATGCTTTCGATGGTGTTGGAATAACAATGCCGAAGGGAACTCTTAAACTCGACATTTCAGACAAAAGAACAGGACGTTCAATAAGAGGTGCATCAATAACACTCACAAGCATATCCGGTATCGAACAAGCAAGAGGAACTACGAACTCAAACGGTGATGCTGAACTCTCAGCTGATGCAGGAACTTACATAGTGAACATCTCAGCATCAGGTTATCTCCCTTTGAGGTTCAGGCAGTATCTTCCAGGTGATAATACAGTTAGCCTAAATCTTGATTTAGTGAGCAGCGGAACAGGAACTCTTGAGGTTACAGTATGCGATTCACAAGGACGGAACATAAACGGAGCATCTGTTTATCTCATTTCAGGATGGAACAGCACAGGCTCATACACAAAAGGCGGCACGAGCAATTCATCGGGAAAATGCACGCTCTCGAATGTCAGTGCAGGATATTACACACTCACGGTCTTTAAGACTTCAGAAAATTATATGTCTCACAGAATCAATATTGCAGTCGCTCCAGACAGTACGAACTACAGATACGTAACTCTCTTTACGGAAGCTACGAAATATTGCGCGGTGATTGATTACGTTGACAGCAGCAAATCATATCTCGATGTTCACCTGAAGGGTAAAGGCAGCATTTACGGAGGAACTGATTTTCACGTTTGGGATGACTACAAGCAGGCATATACGACAAACGGAAGGTCAGCGGCAACTGTTGCACTTAATCCTGATAATCACATCAAGAGAATATATTTCACGAGCTTCTACGGAAGTCCTTTAGTCTTCTTCGTGAAATGGGATTCAAGTACAGATCCTGATTGGCGAGGCTCAGGTGTAACTGCGGGGCTGTACTACAACAATAAGTTCATCAGGAAATATACTCCTCCGAAAGGATCATCACTCGGACTATACTGGAAAGTCTTCACGATGAACTATATAGGCGTAAGGAAAGATACGAATGAAATTGTGTTAGACGAACCAGAAGCGGAATGATGATATTCAATGCGGGGTTAATCACATGGCCCCGCTTTTTTATTTGCTATAGCCTTTCCTCAAGGAGTGATACTGCATTACGAACGCAGTCATCACATGAACATAATACTTTTCCTGTTTCAACTCCCTTTATATCCCTGCATATCGTAACTCCTCCGCACTTCTCCTTGAATGCATTGTGCAATTCAGATGCATCTTTACGAATCGGTTTGCCGTTATACTTCGTGAGTCCAAGAATCATTTCTGCACCGCATAACGCTCCGCATGTAGCTTCCATTGTTCCCATTCCGAGACCGAAACCTGCACCGAGTTTACGCAGCGTATCTTCATTCATTCCTGCTTCTTCTGCGAATACACATGCTACTGCCTGACAGCAATTGTAATGCGCATCTCCTGTCCTGTTCTTGAGTTCTACTGCTCTGTCTTGCTTCTCACTCATTGTGAATTAAAATCTCCTCGTAAAAAATTTCAGTATTGCTCGTAATTGTATCATGCAGTTAGCTTTCAACTGGCTATGCTAGAATACTTTCCAGAGGTGAACTAATTCAAATGCCCGAATATAATTACTCAGACGCAGAAGAATCATCACAGTACATAAAGCAATTCATAAAATCAAATCCTCAGACTGCAATCATATCAGGCTCAGGCTTGGGTGATATTGCAGATATGATTCAAGACAGCATAACAATAGACACAACGAAAATTCCAAACTGGCCGAAACATTCTGCACCTGGCCATGAAGGAAAGATAATCTCAGGTACTATTGAAGGTCGTAATGTCATTATGCTTCAGGGAAGATTTCATTACTATGAGGGACATTCAATGAAGGCTGTAATTTTTCCCGTGAGAGTTATCGCTATGCTCGGAGTGAAGGAGATTATCCTCACTAATGCGTCAGGAGCAATCAATGATAGCTATCATGCCGGAGAGATTATCGCAGTGAAAGACCATATCAATTTAATGGGAACAAACCCGTTAATCGGCCCTAATGAATCAAAATGGAACGAAAGATTTCCTGACATGACCAACGCATATGATAAGAAGATGCTGAACGTACTTTCATCACTTGGATTGAAACAGGGAGTGTATGCGGCTTTTTCAGGGCCGTCATTCGAGACACCTTCAGAGGTTCGTATGGCAGGTATATTAGGTGCAGACCTTGCAGGAATGTCTACAGTTCCGGAAGTTATTGCAGCTAATGCTATGGGAATTAGAATAACAGTTCTCTCTTGCGCTACGAACATGGCCGCAGGTATTCAGCCGGAGAAGAGATTAACTGTGCAGGAAGTTCTTGATGGATCGAAGAGGGCATCAGAAAAACTTTCAGGAATAATAATGAGCCTCATAAAATATTTGAATCAGGAGTGAGATATATATTAATGCGCATAAAAAAATTTCTGCCGCTTCTCTTCACATTCATATTGATGTTATTCCCTTCACCTGTACATGCCGCAGCGTGGGTAAACTTTCCTACAAGCTGGGACATTGGGCAGGCCTTCGCAGTATCAATCACATCAAACGCTGACTACTCGAATCCTGTCGTAACGTGGATGAACAGAACGATTAACCTCAATGTTGAACAGGGCGGTGCAGGAAAAATATCGTATGGTCTGTTAGGTTCAGATCTACGTAATGTTAAGCCTGGAAACTACAAGATACTCTTTGAATTTATTCAGAACGGGAAGAAATACAAAGCCTCAGGAAATATTGCACTGAGAGCAAGAAAATATCCAAGAGAGAATCTAAGCGTAAATCCGAAAATGGTGAACCCTCCGAAGAAAGAACTTCCGAGAATTAGGAATGAACAGAAATTAGTCGGAGCAGCATTACGAACGATGACCTCTCAAAGACGATGGACTACTCCACCTCAGCCGCCTTTTACGAACATAACGCTCACCAGTCATTACGGAAAGCAGAGAGTGTATAACGGTCAGCCTCGTGCAGGTCATAACGGTGCGGATATTCGTGCGGTAACAGGAACGCAGGTACGTGCTCCTTTTGCAGGTACGGTTGTATTAACCGGCTTTCACTATTACGAAGGAGGAAGCGTGTATATTGATTCAGGGAATGGAGTAATCACGGCATTCTTTCATTTGAGTGAGATAAACGTGAAGAACGGAGAGAAAGTAGCAAAGGGTCAGGTAATTGCGAAGTCTGGTGCAACAGGAAGGGTAACAGGGCCTCATCTGCATTACAGTCTTATTCTCGCAGGTCAGTTTGTAGACCCTATACCTTTATTCTCAACGAGCATACATCAGATGTTAAAGAAAGGAACGCAATCACAGGTGAACAGCAGATGAGCAAAACATACGGAATGATATTAAGTGGTGGGAGCGGGACAAGATTATGGCCTTTATCACGTGAGAATTTCCCGAAACAGTTTCTCACTCTCTATGGTGATAAAACCCTTCTTCAGAATACGGCATTAAGAATGCTGAATGTAGTCCCGCTTGAACATATGCGAGTGATTGCCGGAGGGAAATGGCATGACCTGACATATTCACAGCTTCATGATTCACTTGGTGAATTGCCTGAACACTTTGTGATTGAGGAACCTTGTGCAAGAGGGACAGGCCCGGCGATATTGCTTGCAGTTGAGGATATGCTTTCACAGGGAGCAAATGAAGATGACGTTATGATATTTGCACCGAGTGATCATGTCATAAAGGACACGAAGATTTTCGCTGATGCTCTCAAGGTTGCAATCAATGCTGCACATGAAGGTTTCCTTGCAACTTTAGGCGTTGGCCCTACGAGACCTGAAACTGGCTTCGGATACATAAAGCAGGGGAAATTTTATTCTGAGGGCTGGTATGATACAGAAGACTTCGTAGAGAAACCAGACGTAAAGAGAGCACGTGAGTATGTAGAAAGCAGATTATATTTCTGGAACGCAGGCATATTCATATTCACACCTGAGAGTTTGTATCGCGAGCTTAAACATGCTGACCCTGAATTATATTCGTTCGTTTTGAGGAGAGCAGTACGTTCAGAGTTTGCGGGCATCAAGAACATCTCGATAGACAATGCCGTAATGGAGAAGGCGGAACGTGTAGCAGTGATTCCTATGGTGAATTCCGGCTGGTCAGATGTAGGTTCATGGGATGCACTTCATGATGAGATTCTCGAACAGGACGATAATCAGAATGTTCATGTAGGAGAGTGCGTATCTCTGAATTCACGGAACTGCTTTGTATATTCGCATGATAAGCCCGTAATTCTGAACAGCGTAAATGACCTCGTAATTGTTGATACGCCTGATGCATTGTTCATTACGCACAGAGGAGAAGCTCAAAGCGTCAGAGATGTTGTGAAGTATCTTAGGGAACATGGAATGAAAGACAAGATTTGATTTGCACGTTTGACAAAAAGATAATCGCAGTGTATTTTATACACTAGCCTTTAATTGCCGGAGTGGCGGAATGGCAGACGCAGCGGACTCAAAATCCGCCGGGAGCAATCTCGTGGGAGTTCAAGTCTCCCCTTCGGCATCATTTCAATAGAATTCGGGAGAGATTTATTTTACTATGCCAAATAAGAAATCAGCGGAACGCCGAGTGAAAATAGCTGAACGTAACAGACTGTACAATAAGTACTGGACATCAAGATGCAAGACCGCCGTTAAGAAATTACTTCAGGCAGTTGAAGCAAAAGATTCAGAGACAGCACACAAAGTATTCAACGAAGCACAGAGTGTAATCGACAAAGCAGTAGTCAAAGGTGTAATGCATAAGAATACGGCAGCTCGACGTAAAGAATTAATGTCAAGACGAATGAAGGCAATGAATGCCTAAGAGATAAAACCTCCGAAAAGAAATTCGGGGGTTTATTTTTTTTGTCCGCATAACAAAAAAGCCTCCCGTTTGAATGGGGAGACTTCAATCAATGTTTTATATCTTACTCGTTCGACATAGCAAGTGCCTTATCGAAAAGTTCTTCAACTTCCTTTGAAGGTTTCGGTGAGATCATCGACACAACGACCGCCGCAATCAATCCCGCAAAGAATCCCGGAATGATTTCATAAACGCCCGTGTGAGACATATATGACAACCATAGAATATCAACTGCCGCACCTACAAAGATTCCAACAGATGCACCTGTGAAAGTAAATCTCTTCCAGAATAAGCTCAGCATTATTGCAGGCCCGAATGCCGCACCGAATACACCCCATGCATTAGAGACTAATGACATTATAGAACCTGCATTAGGACTTGCCGCGATGAAGAGTGCCGCAACAGCAATCAGGAGAACTACGATACGTCCTGCCCAAAGCATTTCTTTGTTTCCTGCCTTCCCTCCGCGAATCACTGGACGATACACATCAGATGCAAATGCACTCGCCGCCGCAAGAAGCTGACTGTCAGCCGTACTCATTGCCGCCGCTAAGACTGCTGAGAGCAATACACCTGAGACTATTGCGGGGAATATCTTTCGTGTCATTACGACAAAGACAAGCGAGTTATTGTTCACTGTTTCATCAAAGCCGATAAACATTCTTCCGATTGTGCCGACTAATGCCGCAAACACGAGAATAATAACTGTCCATGAGATGCCAATCTTCGCAGACTTTCGGAGTTCGTGCTGTGATTTTATCGACATGAAACGAATGATTATGTGAGGCATTCCGAAATAGCCGAGTCCCCAGCCAAGTCCCGAAGCTATATCCTGCCAGCTTGAGAAGAAGTTCCAGTAGTTTGGTGTGTCTATTGATGCAGATGCACCAGCCTCAAGCATAGTCCATGCAACAATAGGAACTATGAGCATGGCCGCAAGTACGAGCATTCCCTGAAAGAAATCAGTCCATGATACCGCGCTGAATCCTCCTAAGAAGGTGTAGCTGATTACAATGAATGCCGCAAGATACATCGCAACTGTCGTGTCTAATCCCGTTACCGTGTTGAATAGTGTCCCACATGCTTTGATACTTGAGGCCGCATATATCGTGTAGGCAATGAGGAACACAGCCGCAGAGATTAGCTGAAGTGTCTTTGACTTCGAGAGGAATCTGTTCGTCAAATACTGAGGGATTGTGATTGAATCATCTGCCGCAATTGAGAACGTTCGCAGTCTGGGTGCTTCGTATATCCAACTGAGTGAATATCCCAGTGCAAGACCTACAGCAATCCACACCTGGCCAAGTCCGAGAGCATAGATTGATGTGGGCAGTCCCATTAGAACCCATGCACTCATGTCTGATGCACCTGCTGAGAGTGCCGCTACCCATGCACCCATTTTCCTGTCGCCTAAGAAATATCCCTTTTCTGTTTGATTCTTATCTCTGAAGAAGAACCAAACTCCTATTGAGAGCATGAACAAAAGATAAATTATGAATACGCTGACTTCCTGAATGTTCATTAAAACACTCCTATCTTAAACAAAAATTCGTTGCAGTGTAGCATAATGAATTTTTACGTGCAAGCTATACAGCCTCTAACGCCAGTCAACTATCAGCGACAAAATTGCCCACGTATCTTTCTTATTCCATTTGTACGGCTTCGCTTCAGCGATGAATGTTGCAGGACGTTCTGATTTCCTGTGAAGGTTATATAGTTCACCTGTCATTGTGATTATGCCGCGTCTCTGTGATACCTCTTGAACCTCTGCGTAATATACTGTCTCAGGCTTCCATTGATTCGGCTCAAAGTGATATGATTCGCCGTCATAAAATGCCTCTGGTGAATCATCGAGCACACTTTGATTCTTTATGCTCAAGTCGAAATATTTCCTCACTGCTTCTGCGACACTCTTTCCTGTCATCGTTGAGCTTCCGTAATCACAGTTTCTTCTCGTACATTTTCGTATTGTACTCTTAGGGTTGTTGATTACGTTGTGAGCAATCCCGAATCGAATCAGCTCAGCCATGTTTGAAGGGTCGCCAAGATGAAGCATATCATCATCGCCTTCTTTTTCGAGATCGAAGTTGTAGAAGCCCTGCTCTGTGAAGTTGCTGATGAAAATTCCCATGCGTTTAAGCTCATCAGATTTCTTTTCTGCTCCTGATGCTGTGAACGAGAACATGAGAATCAAAATGATAATGCCAATGAAAAATTTTCGTTTCATAATAATGATTACCTCCTGAAAAAATTTTCTTGTCTTGCGACCTGTAAATTATATATGATTTTTTGTTTTGTTATTTTTCGTGTAAAATACAGTCGCAAATTTAGTTTTTCCTTATTACAGAACGGGGATGAGTTTCACATTGGCAGAACCCGCAGCTATCTCAGGAGCTGGAGGTATACGCAAAAAGGTTCAGAGCTATTCCGATATAGGCGTGGCTCTGTTGATGGTGCTCATTATAATCATGATGGTCGTACCTCTTCCAACATGGTTGATAGATATGCTCCTCGCTATGAATATAACGTTAGGTGTAGTTACTCTTCTGGTTACGTTCTATGTTAAACGAGCACTCGACCTCTCCATATTTCCCACTCTGCTATTAATATCTACACTCTTCAGATTGTCATTGAACGTCTCAACTACGAGATTGATTTTGCTTTACGGGAATGCAGGCGAATTGATTAATGCGTTTGGGAATTTTGTTGTCGGAGGAAATTACGTTGTAGGAATCATAATGTTCCTGATACTCGTAATCATTCAGATGCTCGTCATCACGAAAGGTGCTGAACGTGTTGCAGAAGTTGCCGCGAGATTTACACTCGATGCTATGCCAGGTAAACAGATGTCGATTGATGCGGATTTAAACTCCGGCCTCATAGATGAACAAGGAGCAAAGCAAAGAAGACAGGACATTCAGAGGGAAGCAGATTTTTACGGAGCGATGGACGGTGCAAGTAAATTCGTGAAGGGCGATGCGATTGCGGGTTTAATCATCACGACGATAAACATAATCGGAGGTCTCTCAATCGGAATCTTCATGCGTGGAATGGACGCGGCACAGGCGGCAGGACATTACAGCCTGCTCACTGTAGGAGACGGTCTCGTAGGACAAATACCCGCACTCTTAATGTCAACGGCAATGGGTGTTATCGTTACAAGAGCAGCAGCATCATCTGAACTTGGCCCTGACCTCGTGAATTCTTTCACCCGTTACCCAAGACCTTTATACATTGCCTCTGGAATGTTAATGACGCTCGGACTTCTTCCAGGTCTACCTACAGCACCATTCTTAGCACTTTCATTGCTTATGGGATTTCTCGGTTACACTGTTGGACGTGAGGCAAACGTTCAGGCAATCGAAGCAGAACAACAAGCCGCAGATAAACCTCAATTAGGACAGCAGGGAGCAGGAGGTCAGGCAGGTGCACAAGCAGGAGCGTCAGCAGGAGGAGCACCTTCAGAGACACCTAAAGCTGAACCTGTATCACCTGAAGACGTTATGAAATTATTAACCGTTGAACCAATGGAAGCAGAAATAGGTTATGCAATTATCCCATTGATTGATCCTGCACAGGGAGGAGATATGCTCGATAGAATTGGAACAATAAGGAAGCAAATGGCTTTAGAAATGGGAATAGTTGTTCCACCGATACGCATTAGGGACAACATTCAGATTAAGCCGACAGAATATATATTGAGAGTCAAAGGAGCAGAGGCAGGACGAGGAGAATTATTGCCGGATCATTATCTTGCTATGAACACTGGAGCAGCTGAAGAAGATTTAATCGGTGTTCCAACGAAAGAACCTGCGTTCGGTCTTCCAGCTTTATGGATTAGCCCTGATTTACGAGACAAGGCCGAAGCTATGGGTTATACGGTCGTTGATGCTCCTTCGGTACTTGCAACTCATTTATCAGAAGTGATTCGCAAGAACGGTGCAGAGTTACTCACACGTCAGGAAGTTCAGAAACTCACGGATATGGTGAAGGAAACATCGCCTGCGGTGGTGAATGACCTGTTAGCATCGTTATCGCTCGGTGAGATTCAGAAGGTCTTGCAGAATTTGATTCGTGAACAGATTCCGATTCGAGACCTCGTAACGATATTCGAGGCATTAGCGGATTACGGAAAGATGTCGAGGAGTGTAGATTTCCTCACAGAACGCGCACGTGAATCATTATCGCGTTTAATCTCTCTGAAAATTCAAGGGCCGGACGGAATCATAACTGCGGCTACATTATCGCCTAACTGGGAACAAAAAATCATGTCTGGTGTTGACGGAGATTTGACCAGAGGGTGGCAATTGAACTTAGACCCTCGCGAAGTTCAGAAAATGATAAACGCAATCTCAAGAGCAATGGAAGAAATGATTGTGAAGGGTCTTCCTCCTGTACTGCTTGTTCATCCTGATGTCAGGCTTATCGTTAGACGCTTGATTGAAGGTTCAATACAGAATATATTTGTTGTGTCGTATAACGAGATAGTACGCGGAGTTCAAATCAAGACGGTTGGAATGGTGGAATAAATCATGAGAGTAGTGAATCAAATAACATTTACGGCTAAAGATGACGCAGAAGCATTACGTTTAGCGTCAGAGAGACTTGGCCGTGATGCAGTGATACTTTCAACGCAGGTAGTGAAAGAAGGCGGAGTGTTAGGTTTATTTCAGCGTTCAGTTCTGAAAGTTACAGCGGGAATTCTTGAGGACGATACTCCTCAGCCACAAGCTAGACCTAAACCTGCAACTGCGGCATCTACTGCGTCAACAATGGACGAAGATACAAGACGCGAGAATCTAATTGCGTTCCAGAAGTTAATGGAATTCAAAGAACGTTCAACATCAGCGTCAGGACTTTCAGCTTCACCGCCTCCTCCTGCAACTGCACTAGGTGAAGAAGGTTATCGTCTTCCTCAGAGTGAGAACGTCAGCATATCTCAAGAAGGACTGCGTAACGCATACGGACTGACTACCAGACCTGCACCTGTAACACCTCCTCCTATTGTGCCTCAGACGATACAGCCCGCACCTGTTCAGCCTCAGCCGCAAGCTCAGGCCATGTCGAATGATGATGCGAAATTACTTCGGGATCAGGTTGGAGCACTCGCAGATAGAATTGATGTATTGCTTCAGAGAATCACGGCTGTTGAACAAGGTGTATCGGTTGCGGTTCAGAGAGCACCAGCATTTCAGCAGGGAGTACCTCAGAACATAACATTATCGCAGGAAGATGCAGGTGTTGAAGGCAGACTTAGAGCGTCAGAGGTTGACGAGAAATATATTCGGAAGCTGTTAGCAGATTATTCTGTTATGACCAGAAAGGATAAGAACAAAAAACTTCCTTTCACTAAATGGTTAGCAACCCGAATCGAATGTGCAGCAGATAACGGAGGAGATGCAATAGGCGGAAGAAAAGTTATGCTGTTAGGCCCGACTGGTGTGGGCAAAACGACAACGATAGCTAAACTTGCGGCGATTAAAGCGCTATGGGAACATAAGAAGGTCTTATTGCTCACGAGCGATACATACAGGATTGCGGCAGTTGAACAGCTAAAGACATATGCAAAGATATTAGGCGTTCCGATTGAGATTATATTCGATATTAACGCAATACCCGGAGTTGTTGATGAACATGATAACGCAGAAATTATTTTACTCGATACAGCCGGAAGATCTCAGCGCGATAAAAAGAACATGGAACTTTTCGAGAATCTCTATAATGCATTCACACCCGATGCAGTTCACTTAGTTCTTGCGGCTAACATGAAGTACAAAGATATGCTTGACGTTGTAGAACATATCCCTAATATACCAGTATCGCATTTATTGTTCACGAAACTAGACGAAACTGTAAGCTACGGTTCAATCTTCAATATACAGCAGGTAATGGGATGTCCTGTTTCATTCCTAACGGTAGGACAGAACGTACCAAAAGATATAGAGACTGCTTCAGGAACGAGAATAGCGGAATTTCTCATTAAGCCGGAAGAAGAACGAAAGCGTTAAAATATGGAGCGTTATGGACAAAGACAAAAATACAATCCTGATCAGGCGGGAGAATTAAGGCGGATGGTTTTAGACAACAGAGAAAAGAATAAATCAAATTCAGCCGGACAACCTCAAAAGCTGCATACGTTATCGATATTGAGCGGCAAGGGCGGAGTAGGCAAGAGCAATATAGCAGCAGCATTGTCATTTGCACTTGCGGACTTCGGGAAGAGAGTTGTGCTTATTGATGCTGATTTGGGAATGGCGAATCTCGATATATTATGCGGAGTAACGAACGCGAGATACAACATTGCACACCTAATTGAAGGTTCAAGGAATCTTAATGAAATCCTCGTGCACTTCCGAACATCTCAGAGAGCACAGAGCCAGAACGGAGGTGTTGCGTTACTGCCAGGTGGTTATGGTCTGAAGGAGATTGCAGACCTCGATGAATTTGCAATGGAACGTTTATTTGATGCTCTTTCAGGACTCGAAAATCTTTCGGATTATCTCATCATGGATGCAGGAGCAGGAATTCATAAAGGAGTGTTATCTTTTGCATATGCCTCAGAGATTACGCTTCTCATAACTACACCAGAACCTACGAGTGTACGTGATGCATACGGAGTAATAAAATCATTGGGAGCAAGTGCATGGCAGAGCATAGAAGGAGCAACTACAGGATTAATGCTAGTGGTCAACATGGTAAGTTCGAGCCGTGAAGCTCAGGAGGTTGCAGAAAGAATAAGGCTTGCGTCAATGCAGTACTTAGGGAATGCACCGTTATATCTCGGCTATGTTCTGAAAGATGATATTATCGAACGTTCCGTAAAGAACTGGAGAATATTCTATCGCGCTGATCCGAATTCAAACGCGAGTATCTGTGTCCGCAATTTAGCAGGCGAGTTACTGAGGATATGCGAGGGAACTAATCTTCAGAGAGAGAAACTGCCTGATGAGGAGACAGGAGTAAAAGGGTTCTTCAGGAGATTAGCAAAAACATTATTCTCTGACAGCAAATAAAAAATCCAGATAATAAAGCTATAATACATACAGAAAATCCAACAGCAGAATTAAGAAAGGAGGATACACAAAAGTTGAATGGAAAGATAAGAGTGCTTGTAGTTGATGACAGTGCATTAATGCGTCAGTTCATCGGAGACATTCTGAAGAGTGATCCGAGAATTGAATTAGCCGGTACAGCCAGAGACGGAAAAGATGCATTGCTTCAGATAAAGGCACTCAAACCTGACATAGTAACAATGGACGTAGAGATGCCTAACATGGACGGATTGAAGGCACTTGAGGAAATCATGAAGACTAATCCGCTTCCCGTAATAATGGTGAGTTCAATGACGCGTGAAGGTGCAGAAGTAACATTGAAGGCACTTGCATTAGGCTGTGTTGATTTCATAGCGAAGCCTGCGGGAATGATCTCGCTGAACATAAAAGACATAGGTCAGGATTTAATTGATAAAGTAATAACGGCAAGTACAGCGAGATTGAGAACGAAGACGGGAACATTCGGAATGCCTTCAAGAACGCTTCCACAGGCGGCGGATTTCAGGAGAATGAATCCTCCGGTGAATACAGGAAGACGGGATATAGTAGCAATAGCGAGTTCAACGGGCGGGCCAATGGCATTGAGTGATATTATACCTAAGCTCCCGAAGAATTTTCCTGTACCCATAGTTATAACTCAGCATATGCCGAAAGAATTCACGCCGTCATTCTCGAAGCGTCTGAATGATACATCAAAGGTAGAAGTATTAGAAGGTTTTGACGGATTAACTTTGAAGCCTGGAAGAGTAGTGATAGCTCCCGGAGGAAGTCATTTGATTGTGAAGCGCAGAGGAGGACAGGCAATATGCGGTTTATCGGATGCACCTCCTGTACTGAGTGTAAAACCTGCGGCGAATATCATGTTTCAGAGTGTAGCAGAACAATACGGCGGGAATGTCTTAGTCGTAATTCTGACTGGAATGGGCAGAGACGGCACAGACGGAGCAGTAACACTGAAGCAAAAGGGAGCATATGTACTTGCGGAGAGCCAGAAGACATGTGTAGTATACGGAATGCCGAAAGCAGCAGTAGATGCGGGAGTAGTAGACGAAGTTCTGCCGCTGAATGAAATTCCTGATGCAATGGTGAGATTAGTGAAAGTTTAAGGGAGGAATAAACACTTTGGCAGATATGGATATGAGTCAGTATCTCGGAGCGTTTTTAGATGAGACTGACGATAACGTTCAAAGATTAGATGATTTACTTCTTGCGCTTGAAAAGAATATGACCGATATGGACGTGATAAACGAAATCTTCAGGTCAGCACATACATTAAAGGGTATGGCCGGAACGATGGGATTCACGAACATGATGGGTCTTACTCACGCAATGGAAGACAGACTTGATGCCGCCCGTAAAGGAACGAGACCATTAACTGAAGCAGACATGAACAGACTGTTTCAGGGTCTCGATACGTTGCAGGAAATGGCAGATTCAATCAGGGGAGGCGGAAATGATTCGCATATCGACGTTTCAGATATGGTTCATGATCTCCGCAATGAATCTCCAGCACCGGCAGCAGCGACACAAGCACAAGCACCGGCAGCAGCGTCATCATCAGGCGGTGAAGTAGTATCATCACAAGATGCTGAATGGGTCAAAAAGGCAAATGAGGAAGGTTCAAATGCATATAGTGTTCATGTAACGCTGAGTCAATCATGTTTGCTCAAGGCCGCACGTGCATACATGGTAGTGAATCGACTTGAGGAAATGGGCGATATATTCAGGGCTGAACCTCCGACAGATGCACTTGAACGCGAGGAATTTGAATTTGATTTCACGGTTTACGTTGCGACACCAGCACCAGCAGAGGAAGTAAAAGCGGCAATCGAGAAGATAGGTGATGTTCAGACTGCGGATGTTGAAGAGGTCAAAGTTTCAGAAGCACCTGTACAGGCAGCACCCGCACCTGCACAAGCACCTGTTCAGGCAGCAGCTCCCGCACCTGCACCAGAACCTTCACCTGCACCTGCACAGGCATCAGCACCAGCTAAACCTGCACCTGCGGCTCCGGCCAAGAAGGAAGGCGTGAAGAAGAGCGGTCAGACAGTAAGAGTTGATATAGGCCGTCTCGATAAGCTGATGAATCTTGTCGGTGAACTTGTAATCTCTCGTGCAAGAATTGAGCGTTTAGTTCAGGAAGCGAGATTGAGGCAGTTCGATGATACTCTTTCACAGCTTGGAAGAATTTCGGGTGATATTCAGGAACTCGTTACTAAATTGCGAATGGTTCCTGTGAGTTTCACGTTCGATAGATTCCCGCGTCTTATTCGTGATTTATGCAAGACATTGAATAAGAATGTTGAACTTGTCCTTGAGGGTGAAGATACAGAACTTGATCGTACAGTCATTGATGAAATAGGCGATCCTATGGTTCACTTGATTCGTAACTCAATGGATCACGGCATAGAACACCCGGATGAACGCAAAGCACTCGGCAAACCTGAGAAGGGCATTCTGAAAATCGCGGCATATCAGGAAGGCTCTGGTGTCGTAATTGAAGTTTCAGATGACGGAGCAGGAATCGATCCCGACAGAGTAAAGCAGAAGGCAATTGAACGAGGGATAATCACTGAGGACAGAGCCGCTATCATGAGTGATGATGAAGCTACACAGATAGTTCTTCTTCCAGGTTTCAGCATGGCCAAGCAGATAACGGACTTATCCGGTCGTGGTGTTGGAATGGACGCAGTGAAGACGAAAGTTGAACAGCTCGGCGGACAGTTTGACCTCGTGAGCAAAAAGAATGAAGGCACTCATGTATATATTCGTCTGCCTCTGACACTCGCAATAGTTCTCTCACTCTTAATCAAGGTCGGAGATGAGACATATGCAATCTCACTTGAGAACGTTGAAGAGACAATCATGGTTCGCAAAGAGGACATAAAGACAGTTCACGGTGAACCGACAACGTTACTTCGCGGTGAAGTCTTATCATTGAATGTGCTCGGTGATATTCTGGGTTCTGACTTGGGAGATGAAAGAGACCGTGATGAATATCCTGTTGTCGTAGTGAAGATAGGCAAGAATAAAATCGGTTTCATCGTGAGTCAGCTTATCGGTCAGCAGGAAATAGTTATTAAATCTCTTGGCCGCTTCCTGTCGAAAATTGACGGCATAACCGGCGGAACGATATTAGGAGACGGCAATGTAGCATTAATTCTTGATGTAGCCTCGTTCTATTCGACAAAGAGTTAGAAGGAGTAATGAAGAATGTCTGATATAGCATCGTTCAATGAGAGACAGCTCGATGCGATAAAGGAAGTAGGTAACATAGGCACAGGGAATGCGGCAACAGCATTAAGCGGACTGTTATCGAGAATGATTCACATGGATGTCCCTGAAACTGAGCTTGTATCGATATATGAACTCGCAGAGCATTACGGAGATCCAATGCAGATAGTCGGAGCGGTATTTGTGCGTTCACTTGGAGGATTTCAGTGCAGTCTGATATTCATTCAGAATGAAGAAGATGCAAAGCTCATGGTCGAGTTATTACTCAAGCAGCAGTTCGGAACATTTATTCCCGTTGATGAAATACCTCAGGAGATGACAGACAGTGCATTAACTGAAGTGGGGAATATAGTGCTGAGTTCATTCCTGAATGCCATAAATATATTATTGGGAACTCGGCATCAGATAAGCGTGCCAGGAGTTGCACATGACATGCTGAGTTCGATTCTTGATGTAGTAGCTTCGATTTACGGCCAGATGGGAGAAACTGCACTTCTGGTTAATACGGAATTAAGTGCGGAAGGACTTGAAGACGGACGAAAAATTTCCGGCCATATTATATTAATACCTGATCCTGATTCACTTGAACTTCTTCTAAGAAAGCTGAAGGTGTTGTGATGGCAGAAAATACAATAGTATTAGGAATGGCTGATTTAATGGTTATACGTGCTCCTGTTAAACTCGTTACGCTTGGATTAGGTTCATGCATAGGTCTTGTTGTGTATGATTCAACAGCACGCGTTGCAGGAATGGCACACATAATGCTCCCCAGCAGCAGGGGATTAATGGGTTCCGAGAAAATTGGAAAGTTCGCGGATACAGCAGTACCTGCACTGATAGATGCAATGGAGAAACAGGGAGCAGTGAAATCACGAATCAAGGCCAAGATAGCAGGAGGAGCACAGATGTTCGCATTGCCTGGAATGTCTGCTGATTTCCTGACTGTAGGAGCAAAGAACGTCAGCGAGACAAAAAAACGTCTTGCATTGCTGAGAATTGCATTAATAGCCTCAGATACAGGAGGCAATAAGGGACGTACAATTGAATTCTCGACAAGCAACTGGATGCTGAAAGTTAAAACATTAGGCAAAGGAGTAAGCGAGATATAGTGAAGGGGGTGATTTTGCATAGATGACGACAGACGAAGAAAAAAAGTTATGGGAAGAATATTCACGGACAGGAAGAGGACGCGATGAACTGATAAAACGTTACCTGCCTCTGATAAAGTATGTTGTCGGAAGAATGGCAGTAACTCCCCCTTCAGGACTTGATTATGAAGACGTACTGAGCTTCGGTGTGTTCGGTCTCATTGATGCAGTTGAAAAATTCGATGCGTCGAAAGGTTTTGTGTTTCAGACTTACGCAATCCCAAGAATACGCGGTGCAATTCTCGATGAACTTCGTAAATGCGACTGGTTTTCACGTACAGGACGCGAGAAGGTTCAGAGGCTCAATCGTGCAATGGAGAAGATACTACGAGACAAAGGTGAACTCCGTGATGAATGGGTCATGGAGGAACTCGGAATCGGTGAAGAAGAATACTACGAGGTTCAGGAATTAGCATCACGAGGTTACATTACTTCACTTGATGATTATACGCCTCTTGAAGACGGTGATGTTGCAATTGAAGCTACACTTGCTGACGATAGAGAGACAGCCGCAGACAGATTAGACTATGAGAGTGAGAAGCAACAGTTAGTAGAAGCTCTTCAGGAACTTCCAGAACGTGAACGTCAGATGTTAAGTCTCTATTACTATGATGGATTGACGCTAAAAGAGATTGGGAGTGTACTGGGAGTATCAGAGAGCAGGGTATCACAGATACACGGAAAAGGATTATCGATGTTAAGAACGATACTGAAAGCGAAAATGAATGAGTAAAAATTTCAGAGGAGGTGAATTAAATTGTTCGATAAGGAGAGTTTTTATCTCGAAGCAAGACCAGACGGTATATATCTTGCATCTTATACGAAAGACTTCAAAGAGAATGACGTTTATGCGTTTCTGAAAGAGTACGGGATACTGAGATATGATTTCAAAGCAGTGCGGAAATTCGTACAGGACGGAGAAATAATCAAGATATGCCCGCGTAACCCTGCGCTCGAAAGGGAAGCCAAAGTTACGGTAACAATTCCAGCCAATAAGATGACAGCAAGCATAACGATAGAACCTCCGTTCTTCACTAAGCCATGGCCTACTGAAGAAAGTATACTGAAGCTGCTCAAAGCACATGGAGTGAAAATCGGAATAGACAACCTTGCAATACAGTCAATGCTCGCACGTCAGTTATCGAATGAATCCATTGTTGTCGCAAATGGAATAGCACCAGTTGAAGGCAGAGATGCATATATCGAACTAATAAAAGACCCCGATAAACCGTTTGAAGTCCGCGATGATGAAAAAGTAGACTTCTGGAGCAGGAGCACAATCGTAACAGTTCATCCAGGACAGGAGATAGCGTTGAAGCACCCGTTAGAGAACGGCAAGAACGGAATCGATGTTACTGGAGCAGTAGCGAAGGCCAAGCCCGTGAAGAATGTAGACTTTGCATTCGGTGAAGGTCTGAAGAGAGACGAAGAGAATCCTCTTATGCTCATTGCAACTGCAGAAGGTCAATTGAAGAATGAAAAAGGGAGACTTCGTGTTCTTCCAGAGCTTGAGATTCATCAGGACATAGATTTTGGAATCGGCAGTATAGATTTCACAGGCGCAGTGAAGATACGAGGTACAGTCCGTGAAGGATTTCATGTAGTTGCACAGGGAAATATCGAGATTAACGGAACAGTTGAAGGTGCAGATATAGACAGTCAGGGTAATATCGTCATCAAAGGCGGAGTTCGCGGAATGGGAAAAGGAACGATAAGAGCTAATGGTGATGTAAGTCTGAGTTTCGGAGATCAGGCAACGATTCGTTCAGGCGGAAATATACTCATTGAGAAGGCAATACTTCACAGCAGACTTTACGCATTGAAGACAGTTGCGGCTCTCGGTTCAGGAAAGAATGCACAGATTGCAGGCGGAAGAATAGAAGCAGGTCTTGAAGTGTCATGCAACATTCTCGGTTCTGAAATGGGAACAAAGACTGAAGTTGTTGTAGGTCTTCCTCCAGAACAGTTAGAGAAAAGGAAAGTCTTCACATCGGAAATTAAACGCTGTGATGAAAATCTTGAACGCATTGAACCTAATCTTGCATTGCTCAAAAAATTAGAGGCGGCTGGTCAGCTTGACGATCAGAAACGCGTTATGCTGATGAATATCACCAAGATGAAATTTCAGCTTCAGGCAGCTCGCGATAATATGCAGACTGAACTTGATGCTCTTGATGAACAGCTTGCACTCGTTCGCGATAAGGGAATCGTGAGAGTGAAAGATATATGCTACGGAGGAGTTGTAATTTCCGTTCGCGGATTAAAGTATATAGTGAATGAGCCATGCAGGTATACTTCATTCATAGCGGATGATGAAAAGAGAGCAATAGTGTTAAGGCCATATGATTACAGGATAGGCCGTGTAGGAGGTTAATTATGCAGCCAGTAAATGTCCAATCTGAATATTGAAGCTAACACTCATCACGCACCTAATGCATTAGCAGCAGCGCAGGATACAGGACAGACACAGGAGATAGTTCGCGAGGGAATCAGAATCGTTCAGACAGTGCAGGCAAGTGAAGCAGCAGCAGAATCACAGAGGGTTCACCGTAAGACAGAGAATGATGACCGTGAAGGCCATGAAGGTAACAGAGGCGGACGAGACAGCTTTGAACGCAGAGAAGAGAAACATAACTCGCATAATGAGGAAGCAAAATCAGAATCGGAAGCTCCATTGATACGCGAGAATGTGAGGGTTAAGAAGAAATTTGAGTTTTATGCTTAGTTCTCAAAAGTGAGTGTTATCTTCATTCCGTCATACCCGCATGAAGTTTCTGCAAATATTTCTGTCGCATTATGCAGATACAGCATAGGGTCTTCTATTCTCGGTGAATAATGTGCAAGCCATAATCGTTTTACGCCTGCATTCTTTGCTGTGTCTGCTGCATGAGAAAAAATCATGTGTCCTCTGTCAATTGCAAGCTGTGCCTGCTCATTTTCTCCGAAAGTTGCCTCACATATCATAAGGTCTGCATCTCTCGCCGCATCAATCAGACTATCACATTCAGTAGTATCTCCAGTAAAAATGAATTTCAATCCCTTTCTTGCTTCACCTAATACCTGTTGAGGCATTATCATTCTGTCCCCTATCTGTACACTTTCTCCTCTCTGAAGAACTTTCCATAGCTGAACAGGAATTCCAAGCTCTTTTGCTTTATCCGGCATGAATTTGCCTGCGCGTCCGAGTGTGAATGAATATCCCTGACTTATGATTCGATGTTTCGTTCTGAATGCAGAAAGTTTTGATTCATGAGGCCATCCTCGAATCATTTCAGCGAGCATGACACCTTCACTCGGAATTTCTGTGAGTTCAATCTCAAATGATAAACCTCCTGCAAGTTTTAGTATCGGCTCAAAGAAATCAGAAAGACCTTCAGGGCCTGTGATGTAAAGTTTATCTGTTCTGTTCATCGATGTCATGGTCTGCAATAATCCTGGAATGCCGAAAATATGATCTCCATGATAATGTGTGATTGCAACTATGTCTGTCTTCATGAGGCTCACACCTGCACGTCTTGCTGCTGTCTGAGTACCTTCTCCGCAGTCGAATAGGATTGAATGACCTTCGCATGATAAGAAAGCGGAGGTTAAAGCTCTATTCGGAAGAGGATGAAGTGCGGAAGTGCCGAGCAAAGTAATATCTATCATTATTATTATCTCCTATCGAATAATTTTCACGAAGGGAATTTTATCACTTTAATATGTGCTAAAATAATTTAAATTAATCATACATAAGGAGGTTGCAGAATTGCAATTAAATCAGTATAATAGTCGCAGTTCGCAGTTCGCAGTTCGCAGTAGTTTAATCTGTCCTTTTATACATTCACAATCACAAAAAGCATTTCAGGAGTTCGAATCGTGAATCAGGATGTGCTTCTCTGGTTAGTGATTCCATGTTATAACGAACAGGAAGTGTTGCCAGTAACAGCACCGTTATTCATGGCCAAGCTGAAAGAATTAATTTCATCAGGAAGAATTTCAGATAACAGCAGAATACTTTTCATCAATGACGGTTCAAGCGATGACACGTGGAGAATCATAACAGAACTTTCATCACAGGATAATCACTATTCAGGAATAAGTCTCAGCCGCAACAGAGGACATCAGAATGCATTGCTGGCCGGTCTAATGGAAGCAAAAGACAAATGCAGTGTAACCATATCGCTTGATTGCGACGGCCAGGATGATATTAATGCGGTTGATGAAATGCTCAGTGAATATACTTCAGGCAGTGAAGTTGTCTACGGAGTGAGGTCAGACCGAGAAAATGATACATGGTTCAAGAGGAATACAGCTCAGATGTTCTACGGTATTATTCGTTCAATGGGAGCTGAAGTTGTCTACAATCATGCTGATTACAGGCTGATTAGTGCACGTGTGTTGAATCACCTTGCAGAGTTCAGAGAAGTGAATATTTTTCTGAGGGGAATGATACCGCTTGCAGGTTTCAAGAGTTCATGCGTAATGTACAGTCGTAAGAAGAGGATTGCGGGTGAAACTCATTATCCGTTATCGAAAATGCTCTCGCTTGCCTTTGACGGAATCACCAGCCTAACGATAAAACCCATAACACTCATTGCTTCATTGGGAATCATTGCTGGTCTTGTAGGTCTTGCGGGAATAATCTGGGCGTTAGTTGCTGCACTAACTGGCTATAACGTAACAGGGTGGGCATCTACTATGTGTGTCGTATGTTTTCTCGGAGGAATTCAGTTACTCAGTCTTGGGATTATAGGTGAGTACGTCGGGAAGACGTATATGGAGAGTAAGCACAGGCCAAGATACATAGTGAGTGAGAGCGTGAATGTGAATTCAGAAAGGAGAGTAAGTTTATCATGATAAGTTTTGCAGGTTTAATCTTTGCAATTGCGTTTATGTCGTTTTTCATCTGGCTGTTTATGAGTGCATATAATTTTGCGCTTAAGGGGGAACAGAAGAGCTTGCTAAATGACAAGAAGAGCAGGTTTATGTTTTTCGTATT
This sequence comes from uncultured Synergistales bacterium, assembly GCA_905235735.1. Classification (GTDB taxonomy): domain Bacteria; phylum Synergistota; class Synergistia; order Synergistales; family Aminobacteriaceae; genus JAFUXM01. The sequence goes on along the minus strand of CAJOMU010000019.1, from coordinate 22,541 downwards.
TGCTTTTGCTGGTGCATGGCTGTGTTACTGGCTCATAAGTCAGAATAGGTTTATATACTACTGGGATTTCAGCGGTTACTGGACAGCATCTTTCACTAATATGCAACAGCTCTTCAAAAAGCCTCTGTTATCAGTATTAAGGCTTGGAGGAAAGATATGGTTTTCAGATTACAATACTATATTGCCGATGCTAATAGCAATTCCGCTTAAAATCGCAGGATATACCTTTACACGCTATGTCATGGTGAACTGCATATGCTTTCTGATACCGGCATGGTTCATACTATTATCGCTGACAAAATCACTAACAGGAAAACGTATGCCAGGATTATTATTACTCTTTATGTTCGCAGCCTTCACATTTACTCCGTTCTATTTTGCAATGCTCAGAGGCTATATAGATGTGGCATGTCTTGTTCCTGCCTCATTATCAATGCTTCTCCTGAAAGAGTATGATGCGCTTAGTATATCGCGTGAACAGATTAAACGAGACGTATATATTTCTGCATTACTGCTGTGTACTCTCATGTTCCGAAGATACTTTGCATTTTTCGTTGAAGGCTATGTGTTCGCTCTTATACTTTTGTCTCTGCATTCAGTGTTCAGTTATTCGGGACGTGAATCGAAAGTTAAGCTGTTCAGGAATGTTTTTGTGAATATATCAGTGATTGGTTTGTTTGCTCTTGCCGTAATGATGATATTCTTTGCTCCAATGCTGATACGTGTACTCAGGAACAGCTATTCGCAGATGTATGAAGGATATAACGCACCTTTGATGAATAAGATACTCGGAGTTATTCATATATTTGGAGCTTTTACATTTATACTCGCCGGGCTTGGAGTTATTCTCACGTTCATCACGCGGACAATGAGAAGGTATGCGTGCTTTTCCGCTGCATCTCTGATTTTCACTATGGCGGCATTCTTTCATGTTCAGTCAATGGGAATTCATCACATATACACTATTTGTATACAAGTATTCATCCTTGTGTGTATATGCATAGCCCAGAGTGTTATAGTCTTCAAAAATAGAATTGTCTTATTCATATTTGTTCTGCTGTTCTGCGCCGGATTTGCAAACTCATATTTGCCTGAAACAAGGCCTGCACTCAAAGTATTATCGGGGTTCTTAGGTAATGAATATACTCCTCTTAAGCGTGATGATATTCACGAACTCAACGAGCTTGCAGACTACCTAAATTCAATGACGAAAGACACTGACAGGAAAGTTTTCATACTGGCCAGTAGCGGAGTTCTGAATGGAGATATAATGTCGAACCTGAAGCTCCCGTATGAATCTTCCAGTCTTCATAATCTGCTAGGCTTCGGCAGTGTTGATATGAGAGACGGATTCCCTATGGAAATTCTCAGTGCAGATATTATTGTAGTTACTGATCCTGTTCAGACGCATCTCAAAAAGGGAAGTCAGCAGAACGTGGAATTTTTCGCAGATGAAATTCCGAAGAGTGATTCTAAAATAGGCAGGCACTTTGTGAAACTTGACCGAACATTCATATTAAATAAAGATGTCAGAGTATATATTTACGAGAAGAAAAGTGATTTTGAAGATGAAGACCTGCATTTTATGGCAGATTACTTCACAAATATATATCCAGGCCATGAAGACATATATGCAGACAGACTGCTTCAGCGTCAAGATTTATGGGACAGACAGAAAGCTAAAGGCCGTTCATCAATGGTATCTATATTGAGATGGCTGATGAATAAAAATCTCCTCACGCCGGAAGAAATTGCTGATATAACAGGCAAACCGTTATCTGTGATTGAACAGCTTCTCGAAGAATAAAAACACATATTCATGAACCTACAGTGATATATTAATCTCAATCCCTCCTGATGAAACTCAAAACGGGAGGGCATTTTTTATATTCGGGGGCATCAATCATGAATCAAAAGTTATGGCTCGAATCTATCTGGGATGAATGGCTCACTTCTGAATCAAAATCTCCTGACTACGAAGCATCAGGGCTCCTCTTGGGCATGAAACATCTCAATGAATCTTTCACAACAAATCGAATCCGTGCTGCAAGAAGATTAACAGGGCCAGGCAAAATTAAACTCTGGTCTCTCACTTCATACTACACGACTCAAAACATACCTCTCGGAATATCAATGACAACTCACAAGAATCAAAAGCCATCAGTCAAATTCAATTGCCCTCACAAAATACTAAAGCTCCCCAAAAATATTAATTCATCATGGCAATGGCTCAAAGGCTTATGGGGCAGCACTGGAGGTTTGTATTTCCCCAGAACAGGATACTATCTCACTCTCATAATCACGGATTCAAAAACGTCTGACATAACGAGAAATATTCTCAGCGTAACGGGACTATCGTGGAAAGAACACCGTAATGAATTCACTCTCAGAAATCACGAAGACATTATGACCTTCCTGCATAAAGCCGGAATGACTTCAGGAGCATTAGAATTTGATTCAATGGTCATGATGAGATCTCTGCGTAACCGCGTGAACCTCGAACGAAATTATGATGCCGCCAACATTGCACGAAGCGTTAATGCCGCACGAAAACAAACTGAACTTGCCAAAAGAATCATCGCTGAAGGTTTGCTCGAATCTCTTCCGAAAAATTTACGTGAAGTCGTAGAACTGCGTCTTGCATACCCTCACGAATCACTTGAAGGTCTCGGTGAAAAATTAAACCCTAGAATCAAAAAATCTGCTGTAAAATATCGGTGGGATAAAATCCAGAAACTAATCGGAAAAAACCAAATCATTTAATACGGAGGACATAATCATGAAGCTAAAAACATTCAAGCCTTCTGATGCAGCCGGAAAAAAAGTATTAATGCGCGTCGATTTCAACGTACCCTTCAAGAACGGCAAAGTAACGGACGATGCAAGAATCCGTGCTCACACAAGCACCCTCAAGAAATTGATTGATGCAGGTGCTAAGGTCGCATTGGTATCTCACTTCGGAAGACCAAAAGGTAAAGTTGATCCTGCATTCTCGCTCTCACAGATTGTCCCTGATATTGAGAAAGCATACGGTCTCAAAGTCGTATTCGTTGATGACTGTGTAGGGCCGAAAGTCGCAAAGGCAGTTGATGCATTGAAGCCAGGTGAGATAGTAGTACTTGAGAATTCACGTTATCACCCCGAAGAGCAGAAGAATGATCCTGATTTCTCAAAGGCAATGGCAGCTCCGTTTGACATGTTCGTAATGGACGCATTCAGTGCTTCACATCGTGCAGACTGTTCGACAAGCGGCGTAATTCCGTTCGTGAAAGAGGCATATGCAGGCGACCTTCTCATTCGTGAAGGTGAGATGCTCGGTGCAGTCAGTGAAAATCCGGCCAAGCCATACGTATTGATTCTCGGAGGCGCAAAGGTATCCGACAAGATAGCAATCGTAGGCAACCTTCTCGACAAGGCAACCACGATTCTAATCGGCGGTGGAATGGCATACACGTTCCTCAAGGCACAGGGAAAAGAGATCGGAAAGTCATTATGCGACACTGAGAGATTAGACTTCGCACGTGATACCCTCAAGAAAGCCGCTGAGATGGGCGTGAAGATTCTGCTTCCTGTTGACAGCGTTGTAGCGTCAGGAATGGATGCAGATGATCTTGAAACAGTATCAAGTGATGCAATGCCTGCCGGTAAAATGGGATTAGACATCGGGCCTGAGACCGCAAAACTTTTCATTGCTGCTCTCGACGGTGCAAAGTCCGTTCTATGGAATGGGCCTATGGGAGTTTTTGAAGACCCGAAATTTGCAGAGGGCACAAAGAAACTCGCTGAGGCAGTTGCGGAACTCACACAGAAGACAGGTGCAGTAACAGTAATCGGCGGAGGAGACACAGCAAGTGCAGTCAGACAGTTCAAAGTTGCGGATAAAGTTTCGCATGTCTCGACTGGCGGCGGTGCAAGCCTCGAATACTGCGAAGGCAAAAAACTTCCAGGAATGGAACCTTTCAGAATTGAGGGATAAGAATTCATGAGCAAGAAAATTTATCTATATGGCAACTGGAAGATGAACAACACCTTCTCAGAGACCGAAAAATTCTTTGAGACATTCACACCTGCATATGAGCCTCTGAAGGGTGATGCAAATCTTGAGGTCGGCATATTCGCTCCGTTCACATCATTATGGCCTCTCTCACAGGGAGCAAAGAAGAACGGAATAGTCTTCGGTGCACAGAACGTGTACTATGAAGCAAAAGGAGCATTCACCGGCGAGATTTCGATTCCGATGCTGAAAGAATATGATGTTACTCATATCATCATCGGACACAGTGAACGCAGGCACATCTTCCTTGAGAGTGATGAAGTCATCGCGAAGAAGGTTAAGGCAGTTCTCGATGCAGGAATGATACCCGTGTTCTGCTATGGCGAGACGCTTGAAGAACGCGAATCAGGAAACACATTCACAGTAATGGAACGTCAATTGAAGAGCGCAATCGATTCACTGACTCCCGAAGAAGTTCACAAGATCATCTACGCATATGAACCTGTATGGGCAATCGGAACAGGTAAGACTGCTACACCAGATCAGGCAGAAGAAGTATGCGCATGGAGCAGAAAGTTAATCGGTGATGACGGAGCTGTGATTCTCTACGGCGGAAGCGTGAAAGGATCAAACGCAAAAGAGCTGCTTTCAATGAAGGACATTGACGGCGCACTTGTCGGAGGAGCATCACTGAAGCCTGCATCATTCCTCGAAATTTACACTGCCTACAAGGGCTAATTGTTATTCATGCCCCTTTGCTTTATGCGAGGGGGTTTTTTTGACCATAAAATTAAGGAGGATTATCACATGAAAGCAAAAAGGTTTATAGCATTAGCAGTTATGACAGTTCTTGTGTTCACGGCTTCAGCTTTCTCCGCACAGCCTGAAGATGCACTGACACCCAGACCTGATGAATCTGTCTATGCAGTTCTGAAACTCAGCGACACATCAGGACTTCTCAAATGGATTTTCTCGGAGGAAAACATAAATGTCTTCATGCCCCTGATAATTTCATCAGAGAATTCAAATGACATAATCGGCGGGCTTGAAATGGTTCGTTCAATCATTCAGAATACTCCGCTGAAGTCCGCAGCAGCTATCGTAGGCATTACGGCAGAGAACGCTAAATCACAAGATCCGTTCTTCCAGCTTGCATTTACCGTGAGTTCCGAGCTGAATCCTATAGTACGGAATCTCGCACAGGGAAAAGCAGACGCAAAAGACATCGCAAAATTGATTCTTGGAACAGACAGCCCGCTTATTGCGTTTGCAGAGACGATGATAAAAGTTGAAAGCGGCAAGGATAATATCATGAGAATCGATAATGCCCTGTTCGTAAAGGCAGTTGATGACATAATTATTCTTGGCCTCTCTGAGAATGACGTTAAAGAATCAGTGAAGGCACTTGAAGACAAGAAAGCGAGATTATTTGCACGTTCACCGAGAACATTCAGGACTAATGATTTCGCGTTAATTCACTTAGACCCGAAGACAGCAGAAGCACTTGATGACAAAGGTGAACTTAAAGATGCGAAACTCACTGAATATTTCGCGAAGCCTGTTACGTTAGAGATAGGATTTGAGAAGACATCTGACAGATTCACGCTCTCAACGCATGTAAACATTGTTGAGGCCATGACGAAGAAGTATGCGGAAAAAGTCAAAACCGTAAAGGCAGTCAAAGGCGGCTACATTGACCTGAGGAATTCAGGCGGATCATCTGTTCCTATGCTTGCTATCGGAGGAGTATTAGATCTCTCTGGAACTGATGAAGTTAAAGAGGCAAAACCTTACATGGATGAATTATTCGGACAGCTCAGGAAACGTTTCGGTATTGCGAAAGAGGATGTGTATGCACTGTTCAACGGCCCGTTCTCAATCGTAGTAAACGGAAGCGTAATGTTTGAATCATTCAAGATACCCGCAGTGTATATCTCGCAGACAGGTGCAAAAGGTGCAGCGTCAAAGATATATGACACGCTCACGAAGTCTCCTCATTTCCATAAAGTGCATGACGGAATATTACAGGTTGATTCGTCATTGAGTCCTGTGTCGTGCATAATCGGCAATGCAGGCAACACATTAGGCATAGCATTTGCTGAACTCGCAAGTTTCAAGGACAGACCTAACACTGAAGGTGCATTCGGAAGTTTAATGAGCAGAGAATCAATAGCATCATTCTGGTTTGATTTCGCAGGGCTTCAGTCATGGCTGAACGATGACAGCAACGGAGTATTCTCGACACTCAAACCTATAGCCTCAATCTTGGGATACGGAAAAATTCTTGAGGCAGTGCAGGATGTACTGAGTGCAGATTTCTCGGTTACATCGATGTCATTCATAGCGAGTGATGCTGAGACGTTCCATTTTGATTTTGCGTTAAAGGACGTAAGAGCAGAGGACGGACTGTTTGTGAAACTCATAAAACTTTACAGAGAATTTCAGTAAAGAATCAACACACAGATATAAAAACAACATCGCGTAAACCTAAATGATGAACCAACCTCCGGCTCTCTGAATAAAAAATGGGGGTCGGAGGTTATTTTTTGCTAAAGGAGGAAGTATTTTCAGAAACATGACTATCCAGAACATAAAAGACTACTTCGATGCGGGAATAGATTCACATTCACTTGAAAATGACGGGACATCAAGATTATCAGAAAATGCTGTGTGGCTTCTTGAGCAAAGATATTTTGTTGCCAGATATGACCCTGAGATGAAAACAACGCGTCAGGAGAAAAATTTTGAGGAATTCGCGAGACGAGTATCAAGGACAGTAGCGAGTGCCGAAGTGAACTACACAGATTCGATTGAATGGCTTCGTATTCTCGAAAAGAACATTGCGAATGACATTCTAAGCAGAAGGTTTCTGTTCAACTCTCCATGTCTGTTCAGTGCGGCGGCAGGTCTCACGGTTATTCCAGAATACGCAGAGATAATCTACAAGTCGCCGGATGAAATGACGTATGACGACTACAGGAAGCTCTATGAATCACGAACGAAGAATCAGCAGCTCTTTGCATGTTTCGTGATAAGTGTACCTGACAGCATAGAAGGGATATTCGAGAGTGTGAAGAATGCGAGCATAATCTCAAAGTTCGGAGGAGGTGTAGGAGGGAACTTCGGACACCTTCGTGAACACAGCTCAGAGATTGCAGGAGGTACAGGAGGAAAAGCATCAGGGCCTGTATCATTCATGGAGACATGGAACACAATGGGTGCAGTTGTAGTTCAGGGAGGAAAGAGACGGGCGGCCTTAATGGGAATGCTGTTTGATGATCACCCTGACATCTACAGTTTCATTGACTGCAAGACTGAGGACGGAAAGCTGTCGTATTTCAATATCTCGGTTGCAATTTCAGACAAGCTCATGAAAGATGCATTAAGCGACAGAGATTTTGATTTGCATTCACGAGTTGACGGAAGTGTAGTGCATACAGTGAAAGCGAAAGACCTCATGAATCACATCTGCGAGTCTGCATGGAAGCGCGGAGATCCCGGAGTATTCTTCATAGACAGAGCGAGGCAGGATAACATTCTGAAACTCGGCGGAGCAGAATGGGACATAGAATCAACCAATCCATGCGGTGAACAGCCATTGCCGAACTTCACGAGCTGTAATCTTGGCTCAATAAACGTAGAAATCTTTGTTGATGAGAACAAAAATTTCGACTGGAAAGATTTTCAGGCACAAGTCTTCAGGTCAATGTACTATCTCGATTTGGTGATTGATGCGTGCATGTACCCGTTAGAGAAGATTGGTGAACGTACAAAGGCAATTCGACCTGTTGGGCTTGGCATTATGGGACTGGCTGACGCTTCGATTCTTCAGGGTATAGTTTACGGCTCAGAGAGATTCAACTTGTTCTGCAAAAAGCTCGGCGGAACAATGGCACGTTCAGCATTGAGTGCGACAGTTCAGATAGTGAATGACGCAGGTAAATCACCATTCCCTGAACATGAATTAGTTCGGGGATTATTTGACGGCTTCAAAGTCCCTGATACGACTTCAGAGTTCGATTACATGATAAAAAACATGCGCAGTGAGAAAGTGATTCCTGTTACGCTGGTGAATACGCTCGAAGAGTTCAGAGATGACATTGATGATGCGAAATTCATTCTTGAACGTTTATTCAGAGGCGACATGAGGAACAGCAGAAGGCTATCGATTGCACCTACAGGATCAATCTCAATGATTCTTGATGCGAGTTCAGGGATTGAACCAAATTTTGCGTGGTCATGGAACAGACGCGTAATGAAGACTGACGGAAGTGGATTTGAAGACCTCGACTTCTGGCACAAATTGTTATCGCAGGAACAGCGCAATGAATACCGTGCGACAGGAGGCAGATTGTCTGACCCTGTTTATGTTACGGCATATGACATCTCGACACAGCAGCATGTGAATGTTACGGGGATATTTGCCCATTTCGTTGACAGCGGAATCAGCAAGACGGTGAACCTTCCGAACAGTGCGACAGTTGAAGATGTGAGACGGGTATATCAGGACTGCTATAACATGGGCTGCAAGGGAATAACGATATATCGTGATGGCTCGCGTTCATATCAGCCTATCGAGGCCAAGAAGGAAGAAGAAGCGGAGAATCCAGAACCAGAGAACAAGTACAAGAAGGTAAAAGAGCGTCCTGGTCTTGTGGTTTATGGGAAGACGATTAAAGACAAAACTCCTTGGGGAAGCATGTACGTAACTATGAATTTTGACGGCAAAGATCCGTTTGAAATATTCGTTAATGTAGGCAAGAGTGGATCTGAACTCAAAGCGATGACCGAAGCATTATCACGAGTAATATCAATTGGATTGCGTTCAGGGTGCAGTCTTGAGGATTTCATTGACACATTGAAGGGATTATCGGGCAAGGAATACTGGATGTTGAAGTTCAATGATAACTATGTTGTGCGTTCGATTCCAGATGCGATAGCCTTAATGCTTGAGAAGCTGATTGACCGTGAGACGACGAATGCGAGACTTAGTGATAAGTCAATGCTCTGTCCGGAATGCGGCTCACCATTAGAGATGATTTCAGGGTGTGAATACTGTTTCAGCTGTGGATATTCCCCGTGCAAATAGATTAATTAATTGCCCCCGCAAATTTTCACGGGGGGAATTTTTTTTTTGCGTCTTTTCATATCACTTAAAGTTTTTACTGCCGCCTGCAATATAATATTCTCATTAATAACAGGAGGCATCGACCATGTACTCACTATCTGAACTATTCAGGAACAGCACGCATAAAGGTTCAATATTCAGACCCGAAACCTTGAATGCAATCGAGAGCGCAATAATCACAAAAACGATTCGAGGCTCAGAAGTTCCGTACATCAGGTGCATCATTCGCAATAAAGAAATCAGGCTTACACCAGAAGAAGCAGTACGTCAGCTATATGTGTATGAACTGATTCACATTTACGGATACTCACCTGAAAACATTGGACTTGAACACGCAATACACTTTGGACGTGAAGTGAAACGCGCAGACATCGTGATATTTGACCATGAACGCAAAGAATCAGAATACATTATAGTTGAGGTCAAAAAGCCTAACCTCAGAGAAGGAAAAGAACAGCTCAAATCATATTGCAATGCAACAGGAGCAATAATTGGAGTGTGGATAAACGGACAGATTTCTTCATATTATCACAGGAAAGAACCTAATATCTTTGAATCACTAACAGAGATTCCAAAAGCTAATCAGAAACTCTCTGACCTGCTTAAAGAACGATGGACGATTAATGACCTTGAACGTGAAAATAAACTCAAAGAAGGCAGGAAAACTCTCAAGGATATAATTCTCGAAATGGAAGATGACATATTAGCCAATGCAGGAGTAGATGCATTTGAAGAAGTATTTAGGCTGATATTCACGAAACTCTATGATGAGAAGATGAGCATAGACAGAGAAACACGCACTCTTGAATTTCGGAATTACGGCTACACTGACGATGAACTGAAGAAGATCATCGAATCACTTTTCAAAGAGGCATCACAAAAATGGAAAGGAGTTTTTGATTCAAAAGATAAAATTTCGCTGACACCTTCGCACCTTGCTTATTGTGTATCATATCTTCAGGACGTGAAACTATTCAACTCCAATCTTGATGTCATAGATGATGCGTTTGAATACCTCATGAATAAATCACAGAAGGGTGAAAAAGGACAGTTCTTCACACCTCGATACGTTATCGACATGTGCGTTAAGATGCTCAATCCACAGAAGCACGAATCAATGATAGACACAGCAGCAGGGTCATGCGGATTCCCTGTTCACACGATATTTTACGTCTGGAGGCAGCTTGATGCAGAACGAGGTATAACAGACAGTCATATGTTTACTGGTGAAACGAGACCGCCGGAATACACGGACTATGTGAAGGATAAAGTGTTCGCGATTGACTTCGATGACAAAGCAGTACGTGTTGCGAAAACCCTGAATCTCATTGCAGGAGACGGACATACGAACGTAATGCACCTGAACACTCTCGATTATGGGAGGTGGAAGGAGATAACGAAGCCGCTAGCATGGATGCAGAAATATCATGAAGGCTGGTTCAGATTTCTCACGTTTGCAGAGAATGAAGAGAGCTACAGGAACTTCAATTTTGATATTGTGATGGCGAATCCTCCGTTTGCAGGGGACATCAAAGAGCCGACCATAATATCGAAATATGAACTCGGAAAGAATGCGAGAGGGAAGACACAGATAAAAGTGGGCAGGGATATTCTGTTCATTGAGCGTAACCTTCAGTTTCTGAAACCTGGCGGACGAATGGCGATTATTCTTCCGCAGGGCAGGTTCAATAATTCGAGCGACAAATACATTCGTGATTTCATTGCGGAGAGGTGCAGAATACTTGCGGTGATTGGACTTCATGAGAATGTATTCAAGCCTCACACTGGGACGAAGACATCAGTTTTGCTTGTGCAGAAATGGGATGATGATTTATGTCCGAGACGTGAAGATTACCCTGTGTTTTTTGCGACGATGAGGAGACCAGGCAAGGATAATTCAGGAGAGAAGATAATACGGAGGGATGAGAAAGGGAATTACATGAAGGATAGGAATTATCATCCGATAGTGGATCATGATTTATTCAACCATGATGGATTGACTGAGGACGGGATTGCTGAGGCGTTTATTGAGTTTGCGAAGAGGGAGGGATTAAGTTTTTTCGTGGATGCCCATTCATTGAGGAGAAGTACTGTGCTTTAATGGATGGGCTTGAATGCAGTGAAATGATGCTGAGTTCTTTATCAGGACGACTTGATGCGGAATATTACTCGAAGACAGCAGAAAGCATAGAACAATTTATCATGCGGAAAGAGCATATATTCTTAAAAAAGAAAGATGTAGTAAGTGGCCCGTTCGGTTCAACGCTGAAAAGCTCTGCGTATATGACAGATGGAGATATAGCTTTTGTTAGAATCGAGAATATAAGAGGAGGCTTCCATATTAGTCGAGATAGTCTTGTATATATTTCCAATGGGGATAATACACGATTGGCCAATTCTCAGCTATACACAGATGATTTAATATTGTCGAAAGTAGGTAGTGTAGGTTTGTTTGCTCGTGTTGATTCTGAATTAGGAACGTGTAATATAAGCGAGAATAATATAGGTCTCAAGCTATCAGCATATTCCACACAAGAAAAGCATGTTATGTTAGCGTATCTTAATTCGCACTATGGGCAAATATTATTGCAAAGAAGGAAGAGCGGAAATGTCCAACCAAAATTGAATGTAAGTGATATGTGTATTATCCCTATTCCAAGATTCAATGATGATTTTTCCGAACGTGTAAGCTCACTCATCGTAGAGAGTGATAATGCAATTCGTGAGTCATCAAGAATATACACTGAAACACAAAATATACTCAACGATGCAATTCACTTCACGTCTTCATCACTCTCACAGAAGAACGTAACTTCAAAATCATTCAGTGAGGTATTCAGTACAGGCAGACTTGATGCAGAATACTTCATGCCGAAATACGATTACATTCTCGATAAACTCAAAGGCGCATACATATTCGAAGATGTGTGTAACATTCACGGAGATAACTTCACACCGCAGAATGGCAAACGTTACAGCTATATAGAACTTGCAGACATTGGGACATATGGAAACATCACAGGGACAATAACAGCGGACGGAGCAGAACTGCCAACAAGAGCAAGGCGTATAATTCATGCAGGACAGGTGATAGTCTCGTCTATTGAAGGTTCATTGCAAAGTTGTGCTCTAATCACAGAGGAATATGATAATGCATTATGTTCAACTGGCTTTTACGTCATTGATTCAGATGTGTATAATTCCGAAACCCTGTTAATGCTATTCAAGTCATCTGTGATTCAAGACCTGATGAAGCGAGGCTGTTCGGGAACAATATTATCATCAATATCTGAGAACGAATTGCAGAAAATCAACTTGCCCATAATCGACCGCGAAACACAAAATATAATCGCAGGTCATGTTCAACAATCATTCACTCTCAGACGAAAATCTGAACACCTAATTAATGCCGCTGTCCATTCCGTTGAACTCGCAATAGAATCTTCTGAACAATCAGCAATAACATATCTGGAGGAACTTCATGAATCATTCAAAGAATAACCGTGCAGTCTTTGAAACTTGGCCAATCCCTAAAGCATTAGCAGAATTTGCTGTGCCTATGATATTCGGTCAGCTCATCATACTAATCTATAATCTCGCTGATACCTTCTTCATTGGACGCACTAACAATCCCTTAATGGTCGCAGGCGTATCGTTATTGCTTCCTGTCTTCAACATCTCAATATCATTCGCGAATCTCTTCGGCATCGGAGGCGGAACATTAATATCCCGTTTAATCGGAGCAGGACGGGACAATGAAGCCAAACGTGTAAGTTCATTCAGTTTCTACATGACGATAATCTCTGCCGGAATGTTTTCGCTCTTCATGTTCGTATTCATGGATTCGATTCTCCGTGTGCTTGGTGCGAGCGATAACACATTGATTTTCGCTGAACAGTATACGTTCTGCGTCATCGTTATCGGTGCAATACCAACGATACTATCTATGACGATGAGCAGCATTCTCCGCAGTACAGGTTACGCTAAAGAGGCGGGCTTCGGTGTTTCAATGGGAGGACTCATAAACATATTCTTAGATCCTCTGTTCATGTTCGTAATTCTTCCCAAAGGTTATGAGGTTCTCGGTGCAGGAATTGCTACTATGCTTTCAAACGTAATTATATGTGCATACTTCCTGTATGTGATTCTCTTCAGGCTAAAAGGAAACAGTGCACTATCATTGTCGCTGAAGAAAATTCTTCCTTCACGCAAGAACGTGTATTCAGTTTTTTATGTTGGAGTTCCTGCGGCAATCTCAGTGTTCCTCTTTGACCTCACATATATAGTCATCGATAAGCTCGCATCAGGTTACGGTGATATTCCTCTGGCGGCAATTGGAATTGTTCTGAAGGCTGAACGTTTGCCTTTGAACATTGGAATTGGAATCTGTCAGGGAATGATGCCGATAGCAGCCTACAATTATTCATCTGGAAATTTCAATCGAATGCGTGAAGTTGTTCGGTTCTCACGTATAGCAGGATTGATTTTCGGATTCGTTAGTGTACTGATGTATGAGATATTTGCATCGTATATCATGAGAATATTCATTGCTGACGTTCAGACCATAGAGCTTGGTACACATTTTCTGCGTGCTCGTGCTCTTGCTACACCGTTCATGTTCATGTGCTTTCATCTGGTGAATTTCTTTCAGGCTGTTGGTCATGGAGGGAAGGCATTAATACTCGGAGCATCACGCTGGGTAGTGTTCAACATTCCGTTACTGTTCGTGATGAATTACGTCTTTGGAATGTATGGCATAGTATGGACGCAGGTAGTTGCAGATATTATGATGGTGATTATGTCGTTAATAGTGTATAATCAATTTACTCAAAAATTTTCTTCACAGAAAGGCTTGACAATCTAATGATTGAGCATGTAGATTCCTTCAGGCAGGCAGGCAGGCAGGCAGGCAGGCATATCTGATTATTGCGCATAAAACAGACTTAACATTCAAAACATTGATTCAAATGCTCGACCACCCTCAAAATGATATCTTCATTCACATGGATGCTAAGAACAAATTATACAACCCTTCTGACACTTTGAAACTCGTTAAGTTCAGCAATATATATCACACAAGGAGAATCAAAGTTGCATGGGGAGGATACAGCCAGATCGAAGCAGAAATGATATTGCTTGAAGCATCTACTGAAAATGGAAGCTATGAGCATTATCATCTGTTGTCTGGAGCAGACCTTCCCATAAAGAAGCAGGAAGATATTATTGCGTTCTTTGAGGAGCATCATGGGCTTGAATTCGTGAGCTTTCAGAGTGATATTTTTCCAGCGGACCACGAAGTTAGAGTTAGGTTTTATCATCCTTTGCAAGAGTATGTAGGCAGGGATAGAAAATTTTTTACAAGGGTACGAAATTTTTCTATCAGGAAACTAAATGGTGCTTGTATCAAATTTCAGAAGTTATTTCAGAAGATAACGCGCAGAGAAAGAAACAGAGGAATCAATTTTCAGAAAGGGAGTAACTGGTTTAGCATAACGGACGAACTAGCAAGATATGTTCTCACACAAAAAGACTGGATACGAAAAGTTTTCTGTTACACATTCTGCTGTGATGAAGTGTTTTTACATACAATAGTGAGAGCCTCAGATTTTCGTAATCGACTTTTCCGTAACAATGCTCGTTTTATTGATTGGAAACGCGGCGGCCCTTACGTGTTCACAATTGATGACCTCGAAGAAATAAAGCAGTCTGAAGCCATGTTCGCCAGAAAATTTGATGAGACAAAGGATGCAGCAATAATCAGAGAGATTCAGAAGCTGTATTCGTGATATTGCGCTTTGCTTGCAGTGAAAAACGTTAGGTGCTATCCTTGCAGACAAAATCTTAATCACTAACAGCAAGGAAGGAATAATATCATTGTTACAGTTTAAACATGAAGACAGACAATATAATTCTGACAGTGAGAACATAACTCTGCATGAAGTTATCAAAGCTCTTGGCCTAGATAATAAAAAGGTAATCGCCGCTAAATTCAACGGTGAACTCTCTGACCTCTCTCGAATCGTAAGCACATCAGGTGAAGTTGACGCGATCACAATCGATTCACCTGAAGGTTTAGAGATACTCAGACACTCAACAGCTCACTTAATGGCTCAGGCAATCCTGAGATTATATCCAGGCTCACACTTCGGTGTAGGCCCGGCTATCAAAGACGGATTCTATTATGATGTCGATGTTGCAGGAACAATCACTGAAGATGACCTGCCCAAAATAGAAGCCGAAATGAGAAAGATTGCAGGAGCAGGTGAAAAGGTTTCACGTTCCGACATGACGAAAGATGAAGCGTTGAAGTTCTTCCAGAATGACCCATACAAAACTGAACTCATCACAGATATTGATGCTCCAACTGTATCAGTGTATAAGCAGGGAGAATATGCAGACCTTTGCAGAGGCCCTCATGTATCTGATGCATCAAAGATTCATAACTTCAAACTGCTCTCGATTGCCGGTGCATATTGGCGCGGTGATGAACACAACAAAATGCTCACGAGAATATACGGAACTGCTTTTGCAACTCCCGATGAACTGAAAGAATATATTCGACGAATGGAAGAGGCCAAATTACGAGATCACAGAAAGCTCGGAAAAGATTTAGACCTCTTCAGCTTACATGAGGAAGGGCCAGGTTTCCCCTTCTTCCACCCAAAGGGAATGGCAGTCATGAATACATTGATTGAGTTCTGGAGACGCGAACACATCAAGCGAGGCTACACTGAGATTAAGACACCTCAGATTCTCGACCGTGAATTGTGGGTACGTTCTGGCCATTGGGATCATTACAGAGAGAATATGTATCTCACTGAGATTGACGAGAAAACTTATGCAATTAAACCTATGAATTGTCCCGGAAGCATTCTCGTCTACAAGACACAGTTACGAAGCTATCGTGATTTGCCCATGAGACTGGCTGAACTCGGCTGCGTTCACAGACACGAAAAGAGCGGTGTGTTACATGGCCTCATGAGAGTACGATGCTTCACGCAGGATGATGCTCATACATATATTGAGCCTTCAAAGATACGCGAAGAAGTAACTGCAATCATGGAGCTGGATAAATATTTTTACACGAACGTCTTCGGATTCAAATACACAGTTGAACTCTCAACCAGACCAGATGATTCAATGGGAACAGATGAACAATGGAACGAAGCAGAGAATGCATTACGTGAAGCACTCGAAAGCACAAACACTCCATACACGATTAATCCCGGAGACGGAGCGTTTTACGGCCCTAAGATAGACTTTCACCTTGAGGACTGCATAGGCAGAACATGGCAGTGCGGAACAATTCAGTTGGACTTCCAGCTTCCCGGACGCTTTGATGTTACGTATATCGGTGAAGACGGAGCAGAACATACACCTGTATTGATTCACAGAGTTGTATTCGGAAGTGTTGAGCGTTTCATGGGAATTCTCATTGAACATTACGCAGGAGCTTTCCCGTACTGGCTTGCACCTGTTCAGATTAAGATTATCCCGATTGCTGATTCACATCTCGATTACGCTCGTGAACTTCAGAATGCATTCATGAATCAGAATTTGCGTTCAGAGATTGATACTCGCTCTGAGAAACTCGGAAGGAAGATTCGTGATGCACAGATGCAGAAGATACCGTACATGCTTGTCGTGGGTGATAAGGAGAAAGAGAATCACACTGTAGGCGTTCGTGAACGTTCAAAGGGAGATTTAGGCTCAATGAGTCTTGATGAGTTCATGAATGTCTTATCGAAGGAGTTCAATCCATTACGTTAAGCCAGAAAATAAAATTTATGCTCTCTTCTGAAATATGAAGGGAGCTTTTTTATTGCGCAATTATCAATTAGAATTAGGGCATTCAAAAATTTTTACGGAGGTGCAGTTTCTATGAAATTCAGAAAAGTTTTGTCATTCTCATTCATCATAGCAGTCGTTGTTCTATGCATATCATCATGTGCATCAGCAAAAGTCTCCCCTGACATCGCCGCTCAAGATCCACGCATACAACCCTTCATTGAATATACGAAACAGAACGGAGCAAATTTACTTCCAGGAAGATACGTTCAGCTTTACGAAATTCCATTGAAGGACAGCAGCGAAAAGATTAATGCCCCTTCACACATCATCATTGAGATTGGGCAGCTTGATTCAGAAAGCGGTTACTATCCTGCAAGCATAAACGTCTACGGAAAAGACATCATCAACTGCTGGATATATTTCGACACAGATGAACCTGTTCCTGTCCTCAGAACTTACACGCTCAATGCTGAAGAAAAATATGAAGTATCAGCTGAAGGGTTTGCTGTAGTCATGGCCGAAGAGAATCAATACGTATGGTTCTGCGCTAACACTGAAGACGGACATGTAAGCTATCTCATTCCAATTAATGATTACTGGTTCCCCGCAGGCTGGTACGAAGGTTCATGGTCAAGTGAAGACGGGAAATATAATCTCACTTTCAGCAACGGAGAATTATTCTTGCAGGACGAATCGCTCGGACACTTCGCAGTTACTGATGACCGAATCATGACCAGTGAAGCAGGAATCATCTATGCAATGTACAACCCTCAAAAGGATGCGCTTATTGTGTCATTCACAACAAACACAGGTTACCCTGAAGAAGCAGTAATCTTCAAACGTGCAATATTGAACATTAACGGCACATGGGGAGCAATAGTGAACGGTCAGCAGTGGGTAATTCAGTACAACAACGGCCAATATTACGGCTGGATTAACGGAGTGCCTTCTGAAATGGGAGTATACGAGGTGAACGGGAACACGATAGCAGGACATAATAACAGCGGCGTAAAATTTCAGGCGACAGTGAAGTTAGACCCAACAGGTGAATTCCTTCTGCTTATGTTCCAAAACGGAAATGCAATTCAGTATCAGAGGATGCAGTAATGCCATGACGAGCAAGAAATTCATCACAGCGGGAGAGATTATGCTTCGTCTCACTCCTCCGAACTACGATAAGATTCGTGTTGCAACACATTTTGAGGCAAGCTACGGAGGAAGTGAAGCGAACATAGCACTCTCACTCGCAAATTTGGGAATAGATAGCTCATTCTTCAGCGTTGTCCCTGATAACTCAATCGGCAAGAGCGCAATACGAATGCTCAGAAGTAATGACGTTCACTGTTCGCCAGTTATATTGAGCACATCGGAAGAGACACCCACACACAGGCTCGGAATATATTATCTTGAGACTGGCTACGGGATTCGTCCGAGCAAAGTAACTTATGACCGTAAGCACAGTGCATTCTCTGAGTTCGACTATTCGAATGTAGATTTAGATGCATTGCTTGAAGGTTTCAGCTGGCTTCACATGAGCGGAATCACTCCTGCATTATCGAAAAGCTGTGCAGACTTCACACTTGCAATCATGAAGAAGGCCAAAGAGAAAAATCTGATTGTGAGCTTTGACGGAAATTTCAGAAGCACTTTATGGTCATGGAACGATGCAAGAGATTTCTGCACTAAATGCCTTCCGTATGTTGATGTCTTACTGGGAATTGAACCGTATAACCTTCCTCGTGAGGACGGAACTGGAGACGTGAAAGATAACATTCCATATCAGCCGAACTATGAACAGCAGGCAGGTGTATTTGATGCATTCGTGAAGGCATACCCGAACATAAAATGTATCGCAAGACATGTGCGTTATGCTCACACTGGAAGCGAAAACAGTTTGAAGGCGTTCATGTGGTATGACGGGAAGACATATGAGAGCAAGTTATTCACGTTCACGATTCTGGATCGTGTTGGCGGAGGCGATGCTTTTGCGTCTGGATTGATTTATGCGATGATGAAAGAGTATTCGCCCGATGATCTGGTGAACTTCGCAGTTGCAAGCAGTGTAATCAAGCATACGATTCGAGGAGACGGAAATATCACAGATGATGTGAAGAGCATCAAGAGCATCATGAACATGAACTACGACATTAAACGCTGACACAATAAAACCCCCGATGCTTTTTATCGGGGGCTTCTCTTTTCACTTTTTACTTTTCACTTTCTGGTTTACTTATCAGCTTTGCACTTTACGTTATAGTTCCATGTGTTCTGGTCGTAAGTTTCACCAGTCGCTACAACTGAGAGTATATGATTGCCTCTGTTCATGTTCTCTGCTTCAGTGTCCGGTCTGTATGCATACTGATAATCGGGTTTGTCTTTGAGGCTCACGCTTACCTTGAACGTATACTTACCTTCACCCGCAGACTTCACTTCAGCTTTGAACGGTGTAATCACTGGAGCTTTGCTTCCCTCTTCAAGCCTTCCTCTGTCGAGATACGCATTCACACTGCCCTTGCCTGATGCAAATACGCCGTCTTTAGTCGTGATTGTTCCCGTTAGAATTGCTTCCTTTGACTTGTCGAAATCATCAGGAAGTGTAACCTTCGTTCCTTCTTTCAGGTCGTAATCCTTTCCTCCTGCTGATAGTTTTACATCGCTGATTGTGATTGCATTTGTGTTGTACGTGATGAGTTCTGCGGGTTTATCAACGAGGCTTATCTTCACGTTCTCAAGCACAAAGTTCTTCACGTTCGACAGGCTGATTGCGTTCTGAACTCCGTAGACCGTAACATCTTTCACGTTAATGTTCGTCATAGGTGCACGTTCATATGCAGTCCAGTAAACAGCATTCTTGGCCATGACTGGTGAATCTGGTTTGCCTGCCGTTATGTTGGACATGTAGACGTTCTTTAATTGCGGTGTGTAAGGCCCTAAGTCGCCTTCTTTATCCTGTGCAGAACCTAATGTGTACTGTGTCTCACCGAACATTAATGCGTTTGAACATTTAGCTACAGTGTTGTCTCTGAAGTAAATATTTTCGATTAGTCCGCCTCTGTATGAATTCGTCTTGAAGCGTAAGACCTGCTGAAGTTCCATGCTGTCGAAGTGATTATCGTGTGCAAATACATTCCTGATTCCGCCGGTGCATTCTGATCCGCATGTAACTCCTCCATGACCGTCAGCAAAGATGCAGTTCCTTATGATGATATTCTCGCAGACTTCTCCGCCTGTTTTGCCGCGATTGTAACCGTCTCTGTTCTTTCCGGATTTGATTGCTATGCAGTCGTCTCCTGTGCTGAATGAGCAGTTTTCAATTACGACATAGCTGCATGATTCTGGGTTCACTCCGTCATTATTGCTTCCGTGTGAATCAATCTCAAGTCTTCTCACGAGAATATATCTGCTCCTCAATGGATGAACTTCCCACATCGGAGAGTTAATGATTCTGATTCCCTCAAGCAGAATGTTTTCACATGCATACGTCTCTATTGTGCATGGCCTGAGCAGTGAGCGTAATGGTTTTACGTCCTTCGGTGTATCAACGTACTCTACGTTATCGAGATTGTCCCAGTCGATTTTCATTGTCGGAATCTTTTCGGGAGGCGGTGTTACTCCGTCAGTCAAAATTCTTCGTGCTATGGGTGCTGCTTTGTCGCTCCATTCTTTGACGAGGACATCAACAACTGTTGCCTGATTTGGGAAACCAAATGAACCTCTCTTCCATGCCTGCCAGTTATACGGGTCTGCCTGAGGATTGAGAGTTCCCTTGCCGGTTAATGCAATGTTCTTAGCATGAAACGCCCTTATCGGCGATGCATAGTTATATGTATCATTGCCTTCAAAGCTCGTTAAGACCATAGGGTAATACTTGTTTGAAATGTTGCGGACAAAACGAAGCTCTGTTCCCTCTTCAAGATGAAGATTTACATTGCTCTTCAGTTCAATTGAACCTGTGTAGTATACAGTCGGATTCGCTTTTGTTGCTCCTGCCTCTGCGGGAATGATTACTTTTCCTCCTCCTGCTTTGTTCGCGTCATCAATTGCCGTCTGAATCGCTTTCGTGTAATCCTTCACCTTTTGTGTCTTCTGAACATGGCCGTCTGCACCATTACCCTCGAAGTATTCTTCAGTAATATCTTCGACAAGAGCAGAATATTTCGCATCCTTGATTGAGAAGTTCACATCTGGGAATGTTGGAACATGAGCTTTCACTGTCTCATCAATGAGCTTATAGGCTTCATCATTCCAGTATTCATTTGAGAATGCCGGACATACTGAGAGAATGAGACATAAAACGATAATGCATGAAAAAATCTTGCGCATAGGAATAACCTCCTGAATTTGAATTTGGATGAGTAAATTTTAGAATGCAAAGATTATTCCCGCAACCGCAGAAATAAATATCCAGATTACAGGATGAAGTTTCTTAGTGAAATTGATTCCCTGAGTGAGAATGAGAAGCACACATGCGAGACATACAGCCTTAAAGTTAATTCCGTCTGGCATGAACGTTATCCTTGAGACAACTAAACCTGCCGCAGTAATCATAGCAGTGCTCGCAGGACGAAGACCATAGAACACAGCATTGACGTACTTGTTATCTTTGAACGCATGAAGGAACGCATACACAATAAGAATAACAATGATACTCGGAGTGATGAGGCCAAGTGTAGCTATGATTGAACCAGGAAGTCCGGCAGTAAGATAACCTGAATACGTGGCCATGTTCACACCTATAGGGCCGGGAGTTGATTCGGAGACTGCAATCATGTCGGCGAGATTCTGATGTGTGAACCAGCCTGTACGGTCTGAAATGTCATAGAGAAACGGAAGAGTTGCCATGCCTCCGCCCATTGCAAATAGTCCAGTCTTGAAGAATTCCCAGAATAATTGTGCGTATATCATCATGACTTCACCATCACTTTCAGTATTACGCCTGCAAGTCCTGCTAGTATCACGAATAGTACAGGTGAAAGATTCAGGAAGAGCGCACAAAGAAGAATTGCGGCATAGATTATCGTTGTGGGTAAATCAATTACAGCTTTCGAGAAGAGTTTTACGACTGCATTGAAGATTAACACGCATACACATACGCGTATTCCTGCAAATGCATGTTTGACCCATTCGAGAGATGAATACGCCTGAATGACTCCTGCAAGCAATGAGATTATGACTACCGAAGGAAAGACTACACCAATTGTCGCGATTATGCCTCCTGTAATGCCTGCCTTCTTCCTCCCGATGAACGTTGCGACATTCACCGCGATAACTCCGGGTGTGCATTGCCCGATTGCGTAATAGTCAGCAAGTTCTTCATCTGATGCCCAGTGTTTAGATTCGACTATTTCACGCTGTAAGATTGGGAGCATAGCATAACCTCCGCCGAAAGTTATTGCTCCCATTTTTGCGAATGTAACGAATAAATCAATAAGCAGTTTCAAAGTATAAATGCCGTTACAGAAAACTTATAAAAAGCTATAAACTAACTTTTATGTTCCCTTCCTTGTTCTACGCGTCCGCTTTCGCTGGTTTTACTCGCTACTCACGTTTGGTGTAACGCTCCGAAGGCTTCAATTCCCCGCTAACGTACGGGTACATAATTTTTTGCTCATTGATGGTTGTACATTT
>CAJOMU010000018.1:37372-45700 GCA_905235735.1 uncultured Synergistales bacterium | reverse complement strand
TCGTTGAGACAATCTACAACATTTCAGGTTCATTCGGAGGAATAAATCTTGAAGATATATCCGCACCCCGATGCTTCGAGATTGAACGCAAACTGAAAGAACGATGCGATATCCCTATTTTCCATGATGACCAGCACGGAACAGCCGTAATAATGCTCGCAGGTCTGACGAATGCATTGAAGGTTGTGAACAAGAAACTCGAAGACGTGAAAATTGCAGTCAGCGGAGCAGGAGCAGCAGCAATCGCAATCACAAAGCTGTTGTTATCAGCAGGAGCAAAGAACATAACGCTTTGTGATAGGACAGGGACAATCTATAGAGGACGTGAGAAGGGCATGAACTGGATTAAGCGTGAGATGTCCGAAGTAACGAACCCTGAAGGCATAAAGGGTACACTCTCTGACGCTATGAAAGGTGCAGATGTATTCATCGGTGTGTCTGCTCCGAAGTCAGTTAATCAGGATATGGTGCGTTCAATGTCGCAAGATGCAATCATATTCGCGTGTGCCAATCCGACACCTGAAATTTTTCCTGATGAAGCGAAATCTGCCGGAGCAAAAATAATCTCAACAGGCCGTAGTGATTTCCCGAATCAAATCAATAACGTGTTAGCATTTCCCGGAATTTTCAGAGGAACATTTGATGTACGTGCAAGCGACATAAACGAGGAGATGAAAGTTGCTGCTTCACATGCATTAGCTTCACTCGTGAGTGATTCGGAACTTAGTCCTGATTACATTATTCCTGCGGCATTCGATCCACGTGTAGGGCCTGCGGTTGCTAAAGCGGTTGCAGAGGCGGCGAGGCGTTCAGGCGTGGCGAGGATATAGTTCATGTATGATAGTTTCTTTGCGGCACTAAACGTTGTAACTCCCATGATGCTCTTAATGGCTCTTGGGAGTTTTTCACGCATAAACGGAATGGTAAGGCGTGAGACCATGAGAGAATTTGACCGTTTAATCTTCAGAATCTTTATGCCCGTTATGCTCTTCAAGAACATTTACGACATGGATTTTACGCAGGGCTTTGCAGTTCGTGAGATGATATTTGCGGCAGTATGTTTGACTGTTCTTTTTGCGTTAGGTCTGACGATTCCGAAATTAATCACGAAGGACGGCAATAAATCTTCAGTGATAGGTCAGGCGTTACTGCGATGCAATTATCTTTTATGCGGAATTGTTGTAGCTGAAGCGATTTACGGTGAGGGGAATACGAGGGCAGTTGTAATGATTGGAATGGTAGTTATTCCTGCAATTAATATTTTCTCCGCTATAATCCTTGAACTGAATCGTTCAGGCAGTGCTGACCCTCTGAAACTATTCATTGCTGTACTGAAGACACCGTTGATTGTAGGAGCGATATTAGGCTTTGCCTTCAGGCTCTTGAACATTCCAATAATTGCGCCGGTCTGGTCAGTTATTCGGAGTATATCGAACTCAACGACAACTGTCAGCTTTGTATCACTCGGTGCAGGTCTGAACATGCCGAAGTTGCATTCAGACATAAAGCCGTTAATCTGGGGAATATTCTTGCGAATGGTAGTTGTTCCCATAATCTTCATGCCTCTGTCAATCATTATGGGATTCAGGGAGCAGAGTTTATGTGCAATGATGATTATCTTTGCGGCACCAACAGCAGTAGCATCATATCCTATGGCTGTAGCAATGGGAGCGGACGGAGATTTAGCGGGTCAGCTTGTATGTGCAACTACGGTTCTGTCAGTAATAACTATATTTCTATGGACGTTATTCCTAAATACATTTTCACTTTTGTAAACGCAAAATAAAAGTCCCGGCCATGAATTAAATCACAGCCGGGAAATTCTTTATTGAAGAGGTATCCTTGAGAGCTTATTTCGCAGATGCCTTAGAGGCCGCCACATCAGCAAGACTTTTCTCAAGTGCTGAAGCTAATCCGTTCGTTGCCGTGTCAATCTTCTTGTAGAGATCTCTGACTCCCTGAATCGCAAGTACATCACTGAAGAATGAATTATCGTATTCAATCATCTTCATGTTTCCCTTGATGAGAATCTCCTTGTTGCTCTTGTCAATCTCTTCAAGTCTCGGACGCATTTCACTCAATGCTTCACTAACTGCCTTATCAAGTACAGCTCTGTGTTCAGGTGAGAGTGCCTGATACATTTTCTCATTCATGCATATCTGGTTGCAGTACAGAATGTGATTCGTGCATGCAAGATAATTCTGCACTTCCTCAAAGTGTGCACCCACGCATGTATCTGCGGCGTTCTCCTGAGCATTGACCGTACCGTTCTGAAGTGAAATGTAAAGTTCTGCCCATGCAAGAGGTGTAGGTTCTGCTCCGATTGCTGTCCAGAATGCCATATGGTTAGCATTCTCCATTGTACGAATCTGAAGACCTTTGAAATCCGAAAGCGTCTGCAAATCTTTGTTCGCTGTGGCAAGTCTGTACGTTGCGTTCTGCATGAAGCCGAGCAAATGCAATCCCGCTTTGTTGTATGCTAATGACATCTGTCTGTGAAATTCTGAATCGCCATTTAGAACCTTATCGATCGTATCACCGTCGTAACGAGCAAAGACCATAGGCAAATCGAAAACTGCCATTTCAGGAATGAATGACACAACCGGTGCAGTCTGACACAGCATGATTGCGATATAACCCTTCTGTGCCTGACGCAATAAGTCAGCATCTCCGCCAAGCTCTCCATTCGGGAAATAGTCAATCACAAGTCCTGAATTTGCCGCTTTAACTTTCTCCTGAACTAACTGTACAAAGACTTGGCCTGCCGCACCCTTTGCAGTAGTGTCAGCAGTAACAAGCCAAACTTCATCGAATTCTGATGCACCGTAAGCGCATGAACTCAGCGATAAAACCAAAACTAACAGGGCAGTAATAATTTTCTTCATAATTTAACCCCCTTAACCTACAAGCCACGTGCTTATTGCAGGAATGTAGACAATAAGCGCGAGTGAAAGCAAGAACGCAATGATGAACGGTGTAGCTCTCTTTGCGACGGACATGGGCTGATCCTGCGATATATTTCCCGCAACGAACAAGTCAAGTCCGAACGGAGGAGTAGCAAGACCAATCGACAGGCAGCATACGAGTACAACGCCGAAGTGTACATCATTGACACCGAGCATCTGTACCGCAGGAAGAAGAACGGGTGCAAGAATGATAATTGCAGGGCCTGTATCCATAATCATACCCAGAATCAGGAAGATGATTGTGCAGACACTTAGAACTGATACTGCACTGCTGAAGTTATTCAGTATGAAGTCCTGAACTGCTGATGTCGCATGTGTGAGTGATAACACTCTTCCGAATGCCGTTGCGAATGCGAGAACGAATGCTAATCCGCCATATGTCTTTACGCTGCTGATGAGGAATGCAGGAAGTGCAGAGAATCTGATTGAACGTTCAATGAAGAGACACACGATGATTGCATAGAAGACGGAAACAACAGCTGCTTCTGTAGGTGTGAATGCTCCTGAATAAATTCCGCCGAGAATGATGATCGGGCACAGTAAAGCCCAGAATGAATCTTTGAACAGCGGCCAGAATCCATTTGCACTTATCTCATCAAGACGTTCTTTAATCTTCGCTTTGTCCTCGCCTTTAGTTGCGCAGTAGAACACAGCATAGGCCATGAGGAACAATCCGATTAAGATTCCGGGAATTACTCCGCCCAAGAATAATTTTCCTGTTGAAACTCCCGTTGCAAGTGAGTAAAGCACAAACGGTATTGAAGGAGGAATTATGACCCCTAAACCTCCTGCAACAGCGATAAGTCCTGCTGCCCATGTCTTGTTGTAACCCAAATCAACCATGAAAGGCACGCACATTGCACCGACTGCCGCCGTTGTTGCCGGGCCTGAACCTGAAATTGCACCGTAGAACAGACACGTTAAGACGACTGCGCAGGGAACTCCGCCCGTGAAACGTCCGACGAAATACGCGAAGAAGTTGAAGAGTTTCTTTGAGATTCCACCTTCAGCCATGATTACGCCGCCGAGTATAAACAACGGAACTGCGAGAATTGGTGTTGAGTTTGCACCGCTCAATGTGTTATCGATAATCTGAGGGATAACTCCTCCTCTTGCCATAGTGAGAATCGGAGCAATTGAACCGAGAATCATGCTGACTCCGATTGGTATTGAGAGAATTATTGCTACAAGGAATACTACGAATACGAGTAACGCTGCCATAATTTATTTGCCTCCCTCTGCACGAAGTCCTGCTTCAGCTTCAGCTTTTGCATCAAGCTGTGTCTGCTCAAGTGTAGTAAGTTCCCTCTCACCGAATTTGCTCAGGTGAACGAAGAACATCTGAATTGCTCTGAGAGTTGCGAGAATGAATCCGAAAAGTGCAACTGCGTATAACCACCACATAGGCCAGTTCATTGCGGGTGATGTTTCTGCTTTTGCACCTTCAAGCATAGTACCTGCTGACCATTTGAGGCATTCCACACAGTGATACGCTAACAGAGCCATGCATACAGCAACAATGACATCAACGCAGAGGTTAATGATTTTGCGTAACGTCTGAGGGAGCAAATCGAGTACTACGCTGACACGTAACATATTGCTCTTTCGGATTGTGTAAGGCAGTGAGATGAACACGCTCATAATCCACATGAAACGCGAGAATTCTTCTGCCCATGTAAGCGACTGAATGAACGGTATCTTTCTGACTACAACCTGAAGCATCATGACGCATGCAATCAGAATCAGAAATATGACCATAAGCACCTCTTCGAAGTGTTCATCAAGCCATTTGAACATAAAACAAATTCCTCCTGACTGTAAAAATATTAATGCCCCCGATTAGTTTTCAGGGGGTTCATTCACTTATTCTGTTTGTGATGCAATTAAATCTTTCGATCTTCCTGCACGTAAAACATAACTGTCGAGGCCATGACCAAGAAGTTCACTTACTTTTCGTGAGATTGCCATGACCTTTAAGACATCAACGCCTGTCTGAATGCCCATCTCATCGAGCATGTTAATCACATCTTCAGATGAAATGTTTCCTGCTGCACCTGGCACGAAAGGACAACCTCCAAGACCGCCGAACGATGTATCGAACTGAGTCATTCCTGCCTGCATTGCCGCAAGTATATTCGCCATTGCCGCACCTCTTGTATTATGGAAGTGAAGCCACCATGAAGCCTGTGTGTATTTCTCGCGGACATGAGTGCATAAATCGTATACCTGATTCGGGACTGCCTGACCTGATGCGTCAGAGAGTGAAATTTCATCAATTCCGACTTTCAGATACGCTTCGATAATTGCATCAACATCTTCAACGGGAGTTCTGCCTTCCCATGGTGATGCGAATGGCATTGAGATTGAGCCGGAAATTGCGATGTTATTCTTCCTGGCCAGGTCAACACAGTCTGCGAAGCCTGCAACGCTTTTTTCAGGTGTACGATTCAGATTCTTCAAATTATGCATACGGCTTGCAGATACATTCAGCTTAACCTTCTTGCACCCGCAGTCTATTGCTCTTTGAACTCCGCGTACATTCGGGATTAACGCTCTGAGTTCAACGCCCTCTACATTTCCGATTCTCCTGATGACTTCATCGGTATCTGCCATTTGCGGAACTTTCTTCGGGTGCATGAATGAGCCGACTTCAATTACTGAATATCCTGCATCAATACATGCCTTGAGGAGTTCAACTTTATCATCAGTTGACGGGATAACTTTTTCATTCTGAAGGCCGTCGCGCAGTCCGACTTCACATATTGAAACTTTTTCTGGAAGATTCATCATCATTAGTCGATACCATTTGCCGCAAAATATTTCTTTGCGACATCAAGACACTGTTTCGCATGTCCAGCAACACCGCGCTTTTCAATCTCTTTGAGGTTAGGAAGTTCAATCGACAGCGGGATATTTGGCATTGCTTTAATCATGTCTGCAATTTTTACATCGCCTTCACCAGGATAGAATCTCGCCTCACGTGCTGTGTAGAGCATGAGATCATCTTTGATGTTATCGAGAACTGTATCTTTGCATTCTGCACCTTCAGGAGCTGGGCCGTCGCAAAGGTGAATGAAGTTGAAGTATTTTCGCGGTGTTCTCGCAAGCTCTGAACCTGTTACGCCTGCTCTGCCTGCATGAAGTGTATCAACCATGACGAAGACGTTATCATGTCCAGCCGCATTGAGGTCATCAATGAGCGAAATATCTTCCTGAAGGTTACGAACGCCTGCCCAAGGAAGGAACTCAATGTTGAGCTTCAAACCGAATTCTTTTGCGAATCCTGCAACTTTTCCTGCTGTCTCTGTGTACCATGCTCTATCGCGTGTCCATACACTGCCGAGTACGTCAGTTGCACCGAGTTTCGCGGCTGCCTCGAACGCTGGCTTGTATTCATTGATGTCGAGGTCTTTTCGGATTCGTGCAAGCTCAATATCCATAAGAGGCATATCGTATTCTTTGAGAGCAGCTTTAATGTCTGCGAATAATTTCGGGTCATCCTGAGGAAGGAATGAAGGTTCACCGGGCAAATGCATCGGGATTGTTCGGAGGCTAACGAAATCATAGCCTGCTTCTTTTGCGATTTTAATCTGATTCATCGGGTTAGTTCCCGGAATTGTCAGATATGCTAACGAAAATTTACGTGCCATTATGTTTTACTCCCTTCCTTGATTGATTGATTACTTGCCTGCGAGAATGTCCATTAATGTCTGACGCATTACGTCCAGCGGTACAGCTTTTCCGCCAGTCCATAACTGAATCTGACGGAGACCCTGATACAATGACATTCCGAGTCCGTTAATCGTTTCGCATCCGACTTCTTTAGCTTCTTTGAGGAAACGAGTTTCTGCGGGGTTATAGGTTGCGTCGAAGCAAATGTGAGAGGGTTTCAGGAATTTCTTATCGACGCATGTATATTCTTCTTTGCCACGCATGCCGAGACCTGAAAGATTCAGAATGATGTCTGTCTCTTCGAGTGCCTTAGCTATTCCTGATTCATCAGCTGCTCTTACTGGAACGCATACGCCCGGATAGAACTTGTTTATTTCTTCGCTGAGTGCCTCGCATTTCTCTGAACGTGAAGAGATGTAGATTTTCTTTGCGCCTTCATCTGCGAGTTCAAGACACACAGAGCGTCCAGTTCCGCCTGCACCGAATGAGAACATAACTTTGTCTTTTATGATGCAGCCATGCTCTTTAATGTCTCTGAGTGCGCCATAACCGTCTGTGTTATAACCTACGAGTTTTCCGTTTCCTGTTTTGACGACGGTATTTGAAGAACCTATTTTCTTGCAGAGGGGATCAAGGTCATCGAGGTACTGCATGACGGCTTCTTTGTTAGGTTTCGTTACTGCACAGCCCAAGAAGGTAGGCATGTAACGAATTCCGTCAATGATTTCTTTGAGGTGAGTGCTATCTGCTTCACAGTAGCAATATACCATATTGAAACCTGCGGCCTGATAAGCTGAATTCTGCATACGAGCTGCAAAAGACTGGCTGAGGGGTGTACCTATAAGTGCGATAAGTCTGCTGTTAATATCAATCTGCATTTCTTAAACGCTCCTGACATATTAAATTTTTGGTTATTAATTGGGTAATTCGCTGCAATAATTTTATTCACTAAGATTGAATACTGCAAACATAATTTTACTGGTAATTGAATTTTTTTTTTGAAGGGATAAAAAAAAATTTGCCCCCAGCTTTTACACTGGAAGCAAATGAATTCATTGCAACATTACTTGTTAGCGTTTGAAATCCCACCGGAATGCGGCAAAGAGTGATATTCTCTTGGGACTAAATCCATAGTAGCCATGTCTGAACGCTCATGCCAAGTTAGATTGTTATCTTTGCGTAGCTTTTCAATATCTGATGCGTTGAGACCCAATTTATTAGCAAGCTGTCTGTCTGCTTGACTGAAATTGTTGTAACGGTTTGTCGAGAAATTTGAAATTTTCACGGTATCGACTGCAACTGCAGAGAAATCAGGTTCTCCGTTCTTGTATGGTATGCTGTCGATGTCATTCCTGTATTTTGCCTTGATTTCGTTCCATGTGAGTTTGTCGGGATTGTAGAGCTTGTTGGCAGGTACTGTGTTCCCGTCCATGACAAAATCTGAATTTCCGCGCTGTCCTGACCAGTTACCGCCGTGCCCATCAACTGGAGAACGTGCACCGTTGCTCCCAGATTGTTGAATCACGCCTGCCGCAGCCGCACTACCAATACCTACTGCAACCCCTGTAGTTTTGACAGCAGCAGCTGTAGTTGCCGCTGTCCCAGCTGTAGTTGCCGCTGTCCCAGCTGTAGTTGCCGCTGTCCCAGCTGTAGTTGCAGTTGTCCCAGCTGTAGTTGCCGCTGCCCCAGC
>CAJOMU010000018.1:0-37340 GCA_905235735.1 uncultured Synergistales bacterium | reverse complement strand
GCGTGAAGTTCCACAGCACCGACAGCACCAGCACCAAGTGTACCAGCTACAACCGAACCTCCTACTGCCACAATATCTTTTCCAAGACTCTTATTTTCCTCTTTGTACCCGTAATAACCAGCACCGGCACCAGCAGCAGCAGCACCAATAAAAGGTAACGCAAGACCACCGGTCAGGAATGTTAGTATTCCGCCAGCAATGACAGCTCCAGCAGTCCCATAAATGGCTGCATCTCCACCTGCTGAACCTGTGCGGTATCCAGCACAAGCAGGCTGAACAACCGCGAACATCATCGCACACACCGACAACACAGCAATAACTTTTGACTTCTTTAACATGATACATTCTCTCCTTCCTTACTTCGCTATGATTCCGCCAATGCCACCAGATGCCGCGCCTTCAACGCCCTCTGTCCCTTCCTTAAAGCCCTTCTTGAACGAATCCCATTTTCTGCCTTTAGGTGCTTTCCAAGCCTTATAGCATCCTTTTGCAGTTCCCCATACCGTATTACCGATAAAATATCCTAATCCCCAGGGGGCACCTATAATAGCTTCAGCAGGACGAACAGAATACACAGTGCCATATGACGTAAACGTAAACACTAACAATAGCATAACCGCAATTTTCTTCATGATTATTCCTCCTTTGAATTTTATTTTGACATTCACACCATGAAAGCAACGATTCTTTAATTCTTATCATTCCTCCTTCCTGATAACAAAACCCGACGAACAAAGCATTGCGCCAAACAGCTAAACACTACCTGACACAAAAACCGAAGCACTCAACTAATAATTATCTTATCTTGCTCTGTGCTATAATAATCGCAGGACAAGATACGATAATCGGGATGCACCCGAATAGTCGAGTGCCATGATACAAAACTAACTGCTAATATGGTAAGTATTATAGCACAAAATTTTTCTTGTCCACCTTTTTGTGTCTTCTTTTACGTTTATATATCTCATCACAAAATCATGAACTCACATACAAAAAATACCTCCCCATAATTCAGGGAGGCATCATAAACTTCAAATCACATTACGCTTCATGAAGTACGCGTGCACACCTCTCACATAATCCATGCTCGTTTACATGCTCACTGTACTTCCAGCATCTCGGACACTTCTCTCCTGTCGTAAATCCTCCGGCAACATCAAATCCTGTATCATCATCATGAAACACCTTCGGCAATGTCAGTTCATCAACCCATTCAAACCGCGAGACTATCACTATATCTGCAAGCTCATCAATCGTGAACTCATCTGCAAGTCTCTTCAATGAATCATTCTTCTTCACCTGCACTGATGCTTCTAGTGATGTCCCGATTACTTTCTCCGCCCTCATCGTCTCAAGCATTCGGCTCACCGCACCCTTCAGTTTCTCTGCCTCATCCCATAATGAATTGAGCGAATCATCAAGTTTCGATTCATCACATGCAGGGAAGTCCGAGAGGAATACACTTTCAGGAAGACCTGAATCAATCGCACGCATTTCCTGCCATATCTCTTCCGCCGTGAAACTCAATAATGGTGCAAGCATTCTCGTCAGACATGAAAGTATCTCCCACATCGCTGTCTGTGCACTTCGTCTCGTCAGTGAATTCACATCTTCTACATATAACCTGTCCTTGCTGATGTCCAGGTAAAACGCACTGAGTTCATTCACGCAGAACGTGTGAATCAATGAGACCGGCACATGAAATTCATACTCCTCAAATGCATCGCGTACCCTCGATATTATTCTGTGAAGCCTGTCGAGAATCCATTTGTCCATTGAGAGCAGTTTTTCATATGGCAATGCATCTTCAGGCTTGAAGTCGTGAAGGTTGCCGAGCAGAAATCTTGCTGTGTTGCGAATCCTTCTGTACGTTTCAGATAAGCCCTTCAGAATCGCTTTCGAGATTTTCACATCGTTCCTGTAATCTGTCGAGGCTACCCACAAACGCAATATATCAGCTCCGAATTCATCACAGACTTCCTTTGGTGCAATCGTATTCCCCATTGACTTTGACATCTTCCGTCCTTCACCGTCAAGAGTGAATCCGTGTGTCAGAACTTCCTTATATGGTGCATGTCCCTTTATGGCTGTTGCTGTCAGTAATGATGACTGGAACCAGCCCCTATGCTGATCACTTCCCTCAAGATACATCTCGCATGGCCAGGACAAACCGAAACTCTCATTGAGAACTGACATATGAGACACTCCAGAATCGAACCATACATCGAGAATGTTGCTGTCCTTCTCAACGTTATGTGATCCGCACTTGTCGCATTTCGCCAAATCTCCGAATAATTCTTCAAGTGATTTGCTCCACCATATCGATGTACCGTCTTCTGCATCTTTCACTTTCTCCGCGAACATTCGTATTCTGTCGGGCGTGAGTGTGAAAGCTCCGCATTCCTTGCAGTGAATTGCGGGTACAGGAATTCCCCAAACTCTTTGACGTGATATGCACCAGTCTGAACGCGAACTCACCATGTTATATATTCTGTCGCGTCCCCAGTCAGGAAGCCATTTCACTTCGTCATCAATGATTCGTAATGCCTCATCTTTAAACTTGGCCACGTTGATGAACCATTGATCCGTAGCTCTGAATATCACGGGACGTTTGCATCTCCAGCAGTGCGGGTAACTATGCATGAGTTTTCCGAGACCTAACAGTCTTCCCTTCTCACGAATGAGTTCAATCGCCTTATTGCCTCCGTCAGATAAATTCATCCCTCCGACTATTGGCATTTCCTTTTCAAAGTGTCCTGCATGATCCACTGAGCTATATACTTTCAGACCATAGCGTACACCTGTCTCGTAGTCTTCGACACCATGACCTGGCGATGTATGAACGCAGCCTGTTCCTGTTTCGAGTTCAACGTAATCAGCGAGGACAACAAGAAGTTCATGCTCATAGAACGGGTGAAGAGGTTTCATGTTCTCAAGGTCAGAACCTTTCACGGTCAGCAATGCATCTCCGAATGTCATTCCTGTATCTTTGCTCACTGAATCCTTCAGTGCGTCAGCGAACACGTAAACCTTGCCGTTAGATTCACGGAAGCTGTATTCGTATCGCGGGTGAACTGCTACTGCTGCACTTGACGGAAGAGTCCAAGGGGTAGTTGTCCAGATTACGATGTATGTATCTTTGCCTTCAAGCTGAGGGAATTTCTTCGCGGCATCAGGCAGAGGGTATGCAACATAAACTGAAGGTGATTCTTCGTCCCAGTATTCGATTTCTCCTGCGGCTAATGCTGTCTGACAGTCAGTGCACCAGTACACGGGCTTCAATCCACGATAGATTAACCCTTTGTTCACCATGTCGGCGAATGCATGAAGCTCTAAATGTTCATAATGAGGGTCAAGAGTGATATATGGTTTATCCCATTCACCGAGCACACCTAAACGTTTGAATTCTTCACGCTGAACATCAAGATAATGTAAGGCTGTCTCTTTGCATTTCTTTCTGAGTTCTACGGGATCAACTCCTGTTCCGAGTTTCGAGAGTTTTGCGTCTTTCAGTGAACGCAATTCAATCGGCAGTCCATGAGTGTCCCAGCCAGGTACATACGGTGTGTATCTTCCTGAGAGTGTTTTGAACTTCACGATGAAATCCTTCAGTATCTTGTTGAAAGCTGTACCGATATGAATATCGCCATTTGCGTAAGGTGGGCCGTCATGAAGAATGAATCTGTCATGTGAATCGCGTCTTGCATCTGTTGCTTTATGATAGATGTCGTGAGAATGCCAGAATTCTAAGAAGGAAGGTTCAC
Source organism: uncultured Synergistales bacterium (assembly GCA_905235735.1). Classification (GTDB taxonomy): domain Bacteria; phylum Synergistota; class Synergistia; order Synergistales; family Aminobacteriaceae; genus JAFUXM01. The sequence goes on along the minus strand of CAJOMU010000018.1, from coordinate 33,576 downwards.
GCTTTGAAAGGTTAGCCCGCATAGGGAAATTTGTTACGGGTAAATTCAAAGTGTCTTTGTAATCTTTCGCATCCATTTTAGATTTATTGCCTCCTGTTGAAAATTGCGTAAAAACAACAGCAAATACTATCACAAAAATTTTCACGCACAAAAAAGCCCCTCCCATTAACGAGAGGGGTTAATTTATATCTTGTGATTCAATTCTTACTTCAGAACTCCTAATGCCGCATGTGCCGCCGCAACTCTCGCTACTGGTACTCTGAACGGTGAGCAGCTCACATACGTTAATCCGACCTGATGACAGAACGCAATACTCGAAGGATTACCGCCATGTTCACCGCAGATACCTATCGACATATCAGGGTTCACGCTTCTGCCCTTTTCGACTGCCATTTTCACGAGCTGACCAGGCCCATCACGATCGAGTTCAGCAAATGGATTCTCCTTGAACACTCCCTTGTCCACGTACTGGAAGAGGAACTTGTTCTCTGCATCATCGCGTGAATATCCGAGTGTCGTCTGTGTGAGGTCATTCGTTCCGCATGAGAAGAACTGTGCGTACTCTGCAAGCTGATCCGCAACGAGTGCTGCTCTCGGAAGCTCAATCATTGTTCCGACGAGATACTTGAAATTAACTCCGCTGGCTTTCTTCACTTCTGCTGCGATTCTGTCTGCCATTTCACGGAAGAATTTCATCTCTGCCTTCGTTCCAACGATTGGAATCATTACCTCCGGCTTTACAGTTACGCCCTGCTTTGTGAGTTCAACGACTGCCTCAAAGATTGCATTCATCTGCATCTCGTAGATCTCAGGATAAATCATTCCGAGTCTGCATCCTCTGAAACCTAACATCGGGTTATTCTCGTGAAGCTGGTGAATCTTTTCGAGTACGTTGTTGAGTTTCTTGGCCTCTTCAGGTGTTGCTGTCTTGAGTGCTTCGAGTACGTTCGGTTCTTTCGGAAGGAACTCATGTAACGGCGGGTCGAGTAACCTGATGATGACAGGCAGACCGTCCATTGCCTTGAAGATTCCGATGAAGTCTTCTTTCTGCATTACCTTCAGCTTTGCGAGTGCTTCTTTGCGTGCTTCTTTTCCGGCATCACCTGCTTCACCAAGCGCAACTATGAGGCTCTGCATTACGGGCAGTCTGTCTACTCCCATGAACATATGTTCAGTTCTGCAAAGTCCAACGCCTTTAGCTCCGAAATCGCGTGCACGTTTTGCATCTTCAGGAGTGTCTGCGTTAGTCCAAACCTGAAGCCTTGCGTTTTCGTCTGCCCATTCGAGAATCTTCTTGAAGTCATCGCTGAACGTCGCATCAACCATTTTTGCTTTACCGGCTAATAACTGTCCTACAGTTCCGTCAACCGTAACCCAGTCGCCTTTCTTGAATACACGATCTCCAACCGTAAGTGTCTCTTTGTCGAGGTCAATCACTGCTGACTCACATCCGCAGACCGCAGGCTTGCCCATTCCGCGAGCAACAACTGCCGCGTGTGATGTCATTCCGCCTCGTGAGGTTACGACACCCTGAGATGCAAATAATCCGTGAATATCATCGGGACTTGTCTCCGGTCTTGCGAGGATTGTCGGTTTACCCTGACGTACCCATTCTTCTGCTTCATCTGCTGAGAACACTAACATTCCTGCTCCTGCTCCAGGTGATGCTGGAAGTCCTTTGACTACTACGTCCTGTTTCACCGATTTATCGACCTGACGATGAAGAAGCATCTCTACCTGATCTGGTGCTACACGAGTTACTGCTGTCTTCGTGTCGATTAATCCCTCATTCACCATATCAACCGCTACTTTCACTGCTGCACTTGCAGTTCTCTTTCCGTCTCTGGTCTGAAGGATAAATAATTTCCCGTGCTCAATCGTGAACTCCACGTCCTGCATGTTCTTGTATGTCTTCTCAAGATTGCTCGTGATTGTGCAGAGTTCTTTGTATATCTCCGGCATCTTCTGTTCAAGTTCAGCAATCGGCATAGGTGTTCTGATTCCTGCAACAACATCTTCGCCCTGTGCATTGATGAGGAACTCACCATATAGTTTATTCTCACCTGTCGAAGGGTTACGTGTGAAGCATACGCCGGTTCCGCAGTCGTCTCCGAGATTACCGAAGGCCATTGTGATAACGTTCACTGCTGTTCCGAGTGAGTCATCAATCTTGTTTATCTTCCTGTATGTTACTGCTCTCGGAATGTTCCAGCTCTTGAACACTGCCTCTATTGCACGTCTAAGCTGTATCCATGGGTCAGTTGGGAAATCATTTCCTGTTGCATTCTTATAGATTGCTTTGTATTCTGCAATCAGTTTTTCGAGATTCTCCGCATGAATCTTATAGTCCTGTTTTGCGTCCGTGATTCCTTCTGCTGCTCTTGCGCGTGCTAATGCTGCCTCGAAGAGATCGAAGTTCACCTCATCGACTACGCTTGAGAACATCTGAATGAATCTTCTGTATGAATCAAACGCGAATCTCTTATTGCCTGATGACTCTGCAAGTCCCTTTACTGTTTCGTCATTGAGTCCGAGATTGAGGATCGTTTCCATCATACCTGGCATTGAAATGGGAGCACCTGAACGAACAGATACTAAGAGGGGATTCTTTGCGTCATTGAAACCTTTTCCTGTTTCTTTTTCGAGCTGGGCTACTGATGCTTTCACATCGTCCCACACTTTATCCATTATGCTGGGGTCTTTCATGTATTCCCTGCATACTTCAGTTGTCAGAATGAATCCAGGAGGAACTGGTAACCCTGACTGTGCCATTGTGCATAGGTTTGCACCTTTTCCGCCGAGAAGTAAACGTTTTGAGCCGTCGCCGTCTTTAAGTGAATACACATAACGCTCTGAAGGCATTTTGAATCACTCCCTGAAAAAATTTTTGTTACCGTATTTTTGTTACGGAAAAACTTTTAATATTATAAAAAATTTCATGATAAAAATCATTTCGTTGTTTGAACTAGTTTAATTTTTCAAAGCCTGACAATAAGGTTATTCGTTCCTAGTGTATTTGTATACTGCACATCCTTAGATTTATTCATGATTATTGCCATACCTGCACAATGTTCAATGTCATCACGGACTATCTTGTAGTATTCCGTCAGGTTGAACGGTTTGCAGTCATCCCGCATACGTATGATGAGATCATCACCTTTAGCGATGAGTCTGGCGTTAATGTTATGGGGCTTGCCGTCATTGAAGCCGTGTTCCGTAAAAAGTATTGCAAGCTCCTCTGTAACAAGTCCGAAAGTTTTTGCCCTCTTCATGTCAGCCCCGTGTTCCAGCGCAAAGGCTACCGCAACCCGTGAAAGGTCGATAATTTCACCTGTAGATGTCGCCGATATTGCAATCTCATAATATGGGGAAAAGCCGAAACTTTCAGGAAGAAGAAACATTTTGTCCCTGTAAGTTTTACCTTCTCCGTTACGGTATACATAGAACGCTGCAATCGCACTGAGAATCATCATGGTGATTACCTTTGAGACCCACGCGCCATGATAGCCCATAATCTGAAGCATGAGGAACGTAATCAGCACTATGTTTCCGCATTCAATCATGAAGCTGTAAATGTTGCAGAAACGAAGCCTCTTAACCGCCATCAGGTAATTGTTGAAGTTGTAGACTATTGCATGAAACGGCAGCGACCAACATGCTATTCTGATACATTCAGCACCCATTCTCAATGCTGCAGGGTCATGGGATTTCAGAAATATCTCAGACAATGGAACGGCAAAAATAAACATCGCGGCCGTAACAGCAGATGTATACGTCAAAGCGTGAAGCAGTGAAATTTTCTGCACTTCCCTTAGAGAATGCCTGTCTTCCTCGCCGATGAAAATTCCGCTAAATGCGTGGAGAGTATCAGCCGGTGCATACCATGAAAAACGCACGAAGACTGTAACCTGAGAGAAAACTCCGTATGCCGCGACAAGATATTGTACATGTAAAGCTGTCAGCATATTATTGATTAACATTCCGCCGATGGCATTGCTTCCCTTTATGACACCTGCCGGAGCACCCCGACGTATCATTTCCCAGCAATCCTTCATAGTTATTCCCCTGAGCGAGATACGGAATACAGAGTGATTCTTCTTTTGCAGGAAAAATGCCGCGCCTATTAAAAACGGAATTATGTACCCTAATGAAGTAGCAAGAGCAATCCCGAACATTCCGCCGTGAAGAACGAAGATTACAAAAGCGTCAGCAGCTACATCAATTACGGTGGTAATAATTGAGATTATAGTTACTTTGCGGTACTGACCCTCCATCTGTAAATAGGGCGTTAGAATACGTGTCATTGTGAAAAAAGGAATGCCCAGAATATAGCCGAATATAAAGAGCTTTGTCATCGCGAAAATTTGAGGCTCTCTTGCGCCGAGAATGAAAGAAACTTCCGAACAGAATATCCCGACTGCAAGAACTGTAATCAGTGATAAGCCTCCGCCCAGAATTACAGAGGCTGAGAATACACGGTTGGCCTCGTCTATTTTTCCGGCACCAAGAAGATTTGATACCTTATTGCGCGCACCGCTGCTTATGTCCGTTCCTATGAGTTCAAAAAGCATTACCAACGGACTGACATAGCCCATAACAGTGATGCCTGCAGTGCCGATGAACAGACTGATGAACATTAAATCTATGATCGGGCCGATAGCTTTCGATAAGTCTGAAACGGTATAGGACAATTCAGCTTTCAGGAACAGGCGGCGTAATATTTTATTATCAGTTTTATCTCCACAGATTTTTTCCAAGTTTTATACAGCTCTTTTCGTGTTTTTGCTGTTAATTATAATTGATAATATCAGGCATGAAAATTAACGAAGGATTGCAGAAAAAATTTTTTCGTGATAATATTTCTTTGCAATAAAAAACATGGCCTCATCGACTAGCGGTCCAGGTCGTAGCCCTCTCAAGGCTAAAACACGGGTTCGAGTCCCGTTGAGGCTACTAAGATTTGAAGAGAAAGAGCTTCCGTAATTAATACGGAGGCTTTTTTTATGGCCATCATGATTTATAATTAGGCACTAACAGCGGTTCGTAAGGACGGAATGAAAAAGACAATGAATGAAAAAACATCAGAAGAAAAATTACGGGAAGAGCTTGAAAGAGATTCAAAGACATCAGAGGAAAAATTACGGGAAGAACTTGAAAGAGATTCATTGATGAGAGATAATCCGCGTTCACCTTCTGAGGATAAAGCAAAATCTTCAAGGGTCATAGGAGTGCGCCGTCGTGTTTCATCTGGCACAGATAAAAGCGTTGGTCAGCAGGTTGACTCGTTCATTGATGCTTTCGAGAAAAAGGTTGAAGATAGTCTTTCGGGTGTGAATGTGAAAACATCATCATCAGCACCAGCAGCACCAGTGAAGCAGGAGAAACCTCGTTCTGTAATCAGAACACAGAATGAGAAGCCTGCTGAAGATACAGAACAGAATCTTGCAGTGAATGTTGTTGAGGAAATTCCGCAGATTATCCCCGAAACTGTGCGTGAACCAGAACGTGAACCTGAACACGAAGATATTCCGCAAGTCATTCCTGAAATTGAACCTGAAGTTGAACCTGCAAATGAATCTGATAAACCTGATGATGTCCCTGAAGAAAGCAAATCACTTCCAGAGATTGAACCCGAACCTGAAAATGAATCTGAGTATGAATCAGAAGAAACAGATGAATCTGAACATGAAGATGAACTGCCTGATATACCGCTGATAGATTCAGAACCTTCATATGAAGAAGATGATGAACTCCCTGATATACCCGTAATCAGTGCAGATGAAGTTGATGAACCTGACGAAGATGAAGAACTCGAAGAATTTGAAGACATTCCAGTAATTGACGCTGAAGAAGAACCTGAACCTGAAGAGGAAGAACCAGAAGCTCAATCGGAAACAGAAAAGACTGAAGATATTTCATCGCCTGCTGATATTGTCCTGAATGTAGATTCGGATTTGCCTCAGATAACCGATGAACCTGATGAAGAAGAACCTGATCCTGAAGCCGAATCTGCTCCTGTGTCCGTAACAATGCCTGAGACAATCAAAACTGCCGAAGATAAACTCATGGCCGATATTGCAGAAGCATTCACGGGTAATCCTCTCACTCTTGAATCTAAAGAAGCTCCTGAACCTTACAGACTGCCTGAAGATTTCTTCACTTCACAGAATAATGATTCAAATGCTGAACTGTCAGCTGAGGATAAACTCAAAGCCAATATTGCACAGGCCATGTCAGAGTCTCCGATTGGGATTGCACAGCAGCAGGCCATGCAGGATTTGGAAAAGGATTTGAATCCCTTCGATGAGATTTCACTCTCTGAACTTGCAGACAGAACTTCACCAGGCATAACTGAACCTGAAGACGAATCAGAATCAGAGACAGAACTAGAGCCAAAAGAAGAACCTGAACAGGAAGAAGAAAAGCATGAAGAAGATGAAGCATTTCTGCCGGATTTCACAGATGAAAATGATGATGCTTCAGGCCCTTTTGATGTAACTGATGAACCAGAACAGCAGGAACAGCAAGAACAGGAACAATCAGACGAACCTGAAATTAATCTTGATGAACTTCCTTTGAATGATGATAATGATGAAGAACCTATGGTTGAAAGTGATTCTGAGCTTGAAGTTGTATCGCTCGATAAGCCAGAATTAGAACCTGAACCTGAACCTGAACTTGAGCCTCAGCCAGAACCTGAACTTGAATCTGAAGCTGAGCCTCTCACAGCACAACAGAGACTTGAACAGGAGATTGCACAGTTCACACAGGATGCACCAGATGCACCTGAAGAAAGCATAAATACAGACATAGATACACAACAGGAGGAGGTATCACCTGAAAACGATATGCCAGATAGTTTATTGGACGGAACAGAAAATGATATTGCACCACAGGATGATGACGAAATCGGTGATGATTGGGATATTAATTCACTTGGAATCGTAAGCGAGGCAGCATCTATTCCTGATGATGAACCTGAACCTGAACCTGAAATTGAACCAGAACCAGAACTTGATCCGTCATTTATGACAGAGCCAACAGAAGAAACGCACAAGGAGAAGACTATGGGATTACGAGAAAAATTAGCAGCAAAGAAAAACGGAGCAGCACCGAAAGATTCATCACCCGCATCAGCAAAGAAATCATCATCTTCATCATCTGGAGGAGGAATATTACTGCCGCTTCTGCTGTTCCTTCTCCTAGCTGTAGGAGCACTTACACTTTGGCAGTTATACTCTCTGCCTGACAGGTTAGCTTCTATTATGTCGATGAATTCAAACGGAGTATTTGAGCCTATTTCGCATGTTGAGAGCAATCCATCATATGATTACGCAATTGATTTCATTCTGGATCAGAACATAGTCGAAAGAATGTCCCAGAGAGGCAGAGAGGGCTGGCAGGTTGTAGGTTCAAGACGAACTCAGGACAGCACAACAGGACAATACGGTTATGAGATTATATTCATGAAGAGGATTGCGGGAAGGTGAGTTATTCAGCATGTCGATATTCTCAAAGTTACGCGATAGTCTGAAAGGTGTACGCGAAAAATGGAGTTCGGGAATCGCAAAATTATTCTCAGGGAAGAAAATAGATCCGCAGTTCTGGGATGAACTTGAAGAAAAATTAATCACTGGAGATGCAGGTCTTGATTTCACTGAAGAGATAATAGATTTCCTGAAGAATGAAGCAAAATCACATAAGATAACAGATTCATCTGAGCTGAAGAAAGTTTTTGTCTCTAAGATTGCAGGAGAACTTAATGCAGTTAAAGGCATGGGGGAATCTTTCAGCCTCGAAAAAACTCCTCTCGTGCTACTCATGGCAGGAGTGAACGGAAGCGGTAAGACAACTTCAGCAGGAAAACTCGCGATGATGTTCAAGCATCAGGGGAAAAATGTAATCATGGCCGCAGCAGATACATTCAGGGCAGCAGCAGTTGAACAGCTCAAGATATGGGGTGAACGTTCAGGTGTGAGAGTTATTGCACAAGGTCAGGGATCAGACCCCGCAGCAGTTGCGTTCGATGCATGGAAGGCAGCAGAGAGTTCACACGCTGATGTTCTGATTGTCGATACAGCAGGAAGACTTCACGACAAACATAACTTAATGGAAGAACTCAGAAAGATTCATAGAGTGTTGTTGCGTGAGGCAGGCGAAGACAGACTTGAAACTGTCCTTGTACTTGATGCTGTACTCGGTCAGAATTCAGTTGCTCAGGCAGAGACATTCAACAAGATTATTCCGGTGAACTCAATCATACTCACAAAATACGATAACACTTCCAAAGGAGGAGTCGTGATTTCAATCGCAAGGAGCTTGAATGTTCCTGTACGTTACATTGGACTTGGTGAAGGCCCTGATGACCTCAATAACTTTGACGCAGAAGAATTTGCAGAAGCACTCATGGGTTCAGAGAATGAATGAGCAGAGACTATAATTTATCGTCATTAACTCCTGATTCAACTCTCTTATATTTTCTTCGCACTCTCTTCGGTTCAACTGCTGAATACGCCGTGTACATTCCTGATTCAGGGGACGTTATCGTACTCACGAAAGGGCAGTTAGTCTTTCTAGTTGAAAGAGGATGTGCTGATGCGATGATTAAGACGCTTCCGCAGTTAGTCTCAAGGAATATCATTCATCCAGTTAACCCCGAAGAATTAGAGTATCCCGAAGAAATTCGTGCGCTTTATGTCGAGACTACCGGCTCATTCATTAGTTCGCTTGAGATTGCATTGTACCCCGATGAACCTCAATATCCCGAATGGTGGAATGCTCCTGTTCCCTTTGCATTATCTTCACGGGGAGTACTCAGACTGAATGATACTGCGGTGAATATGTTCGGAAATGGACTCGAAAAGCTGAATGCTAAAGAGCTTCCTGAACGTGATGAATTCATCGTCAGGCTTGACGGTCTCAACGGCACGAGGTTCATTGCGTTCCGAAAGCTGAAGCCGGGTATCTTCACGATAGATGACTGCACAGAAGATTTGACTGACGCACAAGATATAACATGGTGGGCAGCAGTAGGGCAGGCATGGGTGAAGGAAATCGAATCTGCCGGAGGAAAATGGGAACGTCTTGATAATCCTCCTGAAGGAAAATCGAAATCATTCAGAGCATGTGAATGGAACGGTCAGCTTCAAGGTTACCTGAATATAGACATGCCTAAACGAAAGAAAGCAGCTCCCAAGAAAATTAAAGAACCAGAACCAAAATTAGAATCAGAACCAGAAATTAAACAGGAAGAAATACAGCCCGAAGAAGTCATGACACGAAGACCTGATGATGTAGTAAGCAGTATAGGCCCGCAGGCAATGGCACTCTTAGCGGCAGGACAATCAAGAGAGAATATATAAACTATGAGCATAAATGTAAAACGCATATCAGGAATTCTATTTCCGACAGATAACACAGAGCTTCTATCGTGGAGCATAAACGAACTTTCAAAACTATGGGGCACTCCTGAAATTTTCAGTGAGACAGTTCCATTCGACAAGACAGACTACTATCATGAAATTCATCCGAAACTTTCACGTGCATTCGTATCGTTTCCAGGTCTCATTGACGCGTCAGGGTTAGCTGACTGGAAACATGAAGCGATTTCCATTGAGGCCAAGAGCAGACAGCCAATAAGAGCGGTCAACATAGATCCGGGATATATAGACGGTGCAAGATTGATTCTCGCGTCAACGAAGGATCATGCACACAGGATATATTTGCGTGATGGAATATATGCGGAGGTTACGATGAGATTCAGATTCAAGAAATGGCAGAGCTTCGATTACACGTTTCCTGATTTCGCGAGCGGAGTTTATGATGAATTTCTATCACGTGTACGCAAACTTTGGCTTATGGAGGTTAAACATGAAACGTAAAATATTTTTCGCACTTATCATCTCTCTTCTGTTATTCCCCTCACACATTCAGGCTCTCGAACTTCCGGATAAGATTCAGGAATGGCATTCAGTCAGTGAACATGTTCTGCCTCTAATAGCAGGAGAGAAAGACTTCGGAAGAGTCGTGTACAAAAATTACGAACGTGAATCTCCGAAAGGTTACATGCAGATCATTCTCACTGAAGGAAGCGGTACAGGCACACTTTACGTACCCGAACGAGTGAACGATTCAAAGGGTGTAATGCCGTCATCAGGATATGAAATTCTGAGAGTGTCAAATCATAATTGCATCATTGAACATCATGAATATATGCCTTTTGTGCTTGCAGTGAACGTCAGCAAGGATATAATTCTCACGATTGAAACAGGTTCACTCGATGATGAACATATGATTGAACTGGCAGAAGAAATATTGAGGTGAATAGAATATCGTGGAACATTACAAGATTGGATTAGTACCCGGCCCTGTGAGCATACCGAAAGAATTTAGGCAGGCATGGAACAATGATTACGGAAGTTCAGACATTGAAGATGAATTTTTTGCACTCTATCATGAGAATCAAAAGCTGATTCAGAAAATATTGCATACAGATAATGACATCGTGATAAATCTCGGAGAAGGAATGTTAGCGTTATGGGCAGCAATCAAATGCACACTCCTTCCAGGCGATAAGATGTTAGCGGTTTCATCTGGTCTGTTCGGTGAAGGATTTGCAGACATGGCCATGTCCATTGGAGCAGAAGCGGAGGTATGTGCATTCCCATACGACAGCCTGCCCGAACCTCAGAAAGTGCGAGATCACATCATGAAGTTCAAGCCAAAAATCGTAACCGCTGTTCACTGTGAGACACCATCAGGAACACTCACGAATTGTCTAGCTGAAATTGGAAATGCGGCACGTGAAGTCGGAGCGTTATTCGTCGTTGATTTCGTATCGAGTGCAGGAGGTGCACCTCTTGATGTTGATGAATGCAAAATCGATATTGGTCTTTTGGGAAGTCAGAAGGTCTTATCGATTACACCCTCACTCGCAATATCATCGATTTCACCTCGTGCATGGGAAGTGATTGAACGCGTGAATTATGCAGGTTATGATTCATATAAAGGCTGGCGTAATGTTCCTGAGAATAAGTACATGCCGTATACTCACGACTGGCATTCAATGAAGGCACTCAATCTCTCTCTTGAATCACTTACGCGTGAAGGACTTGATGAATCATTCAAACGTCATGAAGATGCCGCGAAGTTATGCAGGGATATGGGCAAGGATATGGGATTAAAACTTTTCCCGAAGAGTGAGAGTTTCTGTTCACCGACCGTAACGACATTCTACATTCCTGAACAATATAGCTGGCATGAATTCGATACGAAGCTCCGTGAACATGGCCTTGTTGTTGGGGGCAACTATGGAAGTCTCGCAGGTCATACGTTCAGAATAGGACATATGGGTTCGCAGGCATATGTTGAACTTGTTCGTGAAGGCATGAATATAATTCGCGAAGTGTTACAGCACTCATGAATCAAAAAAAATTTTCGCGGGCACTCAGATTAATGGGTGTCCGTTTTTTTATGCACTGGTAATATAATTATCCCGTATCTCTCAATATTTCATAAGGAGACTAAAATTGTATGGGCAATCCTCTTCCTGAAGGACAACAGAAATTTATAGATACCATAAAGCAATTAGGCAATAATGCAATCCTTATCCATTCTCATAAGAATGGAAATAATGAAGCTGTCTTCATTTCACAGGATTACGCCGCAATGATGGAAGACACTCCAGAAAACTTGATGAAACTCTTCAATAAACCTGGAAACGCTATATCTACAACTTATCATGAAGATAAATCTCTCGTAGACTACATGCTTGAACATCATGAAGCACCTGATAAATCACATAGCCTTCAGATAAGAAAAGTTACATTCGGGAATAATATCAAATGGTGTAATGCTCATTATGCATTCATAAAGTTTGAAGGCGAAGATTATATTTACATCACGTATTCAGATATAACTCTCTTCAAAAATTACGAAGAAAAAATGCGTGCAAGTTATGATTCAATAGGGCAGAATTTCTATCATCAGGACAAGTTCACTCTCGGAATGTTCAGAATAGACCTGACCCTTGATGTTCTTGAAGAAGTTCGCGGCAGAGATATATTCAGCACAGATAAAGGACAGTCTGTGTATTCCGAGATGCTGAAGATTAGAGCAAAACATTACATCAATTTTGCGGAACGTAAAAAATTTCTCGATATGTTCAGTGTAGACTCTCTTCTTGATGCATACATTAAAGGTAAAATAGGAACTCGTCAGGTTCTCCTATCAAGGCGCGAGAACGGAAGCATATGTTACGTTGAAGTCTCAGCAATGATTACGCGAAGCCCTTTAAGCGGACATGTAATAGCCTTCATAACGGAGCGTGAATGCAACAATTCAAAAGTGTATCAGACAATTGTAGATAAAATTCTTGTACGTCAGTTCGAGATGATCGCATACATGGCAATTGGGAAATATCATGTTACAGTCAGCGAAGATTTACCAGAAGGAAGCATACTGCCAAAGAATATGCATGACACCTTCAACTCATACATTCATGATGAGATTGTACCCATACTTCACGGAACAGAAGAACAGGTTCATTCAATGGCACATGCACTAGCACCTGATGCAATAGCTTTCGGAACACAGAAGAACTCACTGTATGAAGTGAACATATCATGCGAGATTGAAGGAAGGATTTTCTATAAGCAGTTCAACTTTTATGCGGTCAATCCGGGATTCTATATCATTCTTGTGTCGGATACTACGAGACTTCACAGAGAACAGCAGGAACGAAGTGAACAGTTAGAGGAGGCACTTGAACTAGCAAAGGCAGCAATGCAGCAGGCAAGACGTGCAAGCAGTGCAAAGAGTGAATTCCTCGCTAACATGTCTCATGAGATTCGCACTCCAATCAATGCGGTCTTGGGCATGAATGAGATGATCATTCGTGAGAGTACAAGCGACAGAATTACGACCTATGCGCGTAATGTTGAAAGTGCAGGAAAGAATTTGCTCTCAATCATCAATGACATACTGGACTTCTCGAAGATTGAAGCCGGTAAAATGGAAATTGCAGAGAGCGATTACAAGCTGAGTTCTGTGCTCAATGACGTAACTAACATGATAGTATTCAAGGCAAGACAGAAGGATTTGAAGTTCAATGTTAAAGTAAATGAGAATCTTCCTGACGGTTTATACGGTGATGAAGTAAGAGTGAGGCAGGTAATCACGAATGTACTCAATAATGCCGTGAAGTATACTCATGAAGGAAGCGTATCTTTGAGCGTGAACGGTGAACGTGCTGATGATGATAACGGAATCGAAAGTATAAACCTTGTGTTCAGGATACAGGATACAGGAATAGGAATCAGAGAAGAGGACATCGGAAAACTCTTTAAGAAATTTGAACGCATTGACCTCGTTCAGAATAATACGGTTGAGGGTACTGGTTTAGGTCTCTCAATCACGCAGAATCTCCTTGCACTCATGGACGGACGAATCGAAGTTGAAAGTGAATACGGCAAAGGCTCAACGTTCACGATATACCTTCCGCAGAGAATCATTTCATCTGAGCCTATCGGAAACTTCCATGACAAATTTGAACACTATGTGCACACTATGAGAGCGTATCAGGAATCCTTCAAAGCACCTGACGCATATATACTTGTAGTTGATGATACGGATATGAACCTGACAGTCATTGAGGGACTTCTCAGTAAGACGGACATCAATCTTGATACAGCATCAGGAGGAGCAGAGGCACTCACTTTGACGAAAGAGAAGAAATACGATTTGATTCTGATGGATCAGAGAATGCCTCACATGGACGGAACAGAGACGATGAAACGCATTCGTGAACAGTCAGACGGAATGAACGTTGATACGCCGGTGATATGTCTCACAGCAGATGCGGTAAGCGGAGCACGTAACAAGTATCTTGAGGAAGGATTCACGGATTATCTTTCAAAACCTGTCGAAGGCCCTACACTTGAAGCTGCACTGATAAAGTATCTTCCGTCAGAGAAAATTATCGTTCATGAAGAATCAGATTCGGAATCAGGAAACGAATCAAAAGAGAAATCCGAACTTGAAGAATTCTATTCGCGAACTGAAGGTTTGAATTATGAGAGTGCAATACGAAGCTGTTCAAATGAGGCAATACTCACGAAGACACTTCAGCAGTTCTATAACTCAATTCAGAATAACCTGCGTGATATAGAAACTTTCCTGAATGAGAATGACATCAAGAACTACACGATAAAGGTACATGCATTGAAGAGTTCAGCGAGGTTAATCGGTGCGGATGAATTATCGGGTCAGGCGGCATACCTTGAGGACTGCGGGAACAATAACGACACTGACAGCATAAGAGACTTAACACCTGAACTCCTCATGAACTACAAAGTATATATAGAGAGACTTTCACCATTATATAAGAAGAATGATGATGCGGAGATGATTACGCCTGAAAAACTGCATGAGGCATACGAGGCATTAAAGGAATTTGCTTCAATGTTCGACAGTGATTCTATAGACGGCATAATGGCTATGCTTAGAGACTACAGGATACCAGAAAATGAATCAGAACGCTTCAACAAGATTGCGCAGTGTGCAGACGGAGCAGACTGGAGCGGATTAGAAGAGGCGTTGAAGGATATATAAAGCAAAGGAGAAATATGAACATGAAACAAAAAATATTATATGTAACTGACAGGCCAAGTATGGCAGCGGATATGCTCATGAAGAATCTCGACGGAACATTTGAGATTATGCGTGTACGTTCATCTGATGAAGTGAAGCATGTACCTGAAATAGTGTTAGTGAATCTAGCAGGTCTTGATAGCTCAGAGAGAATCAAATCATTCACGAAGTCGAAAGTATTTCTTCTCGGCACTCAGGCAGAGATTGATGCATGTGATATATCAGATTCAGAGAGTTTTGCGAAGCCCTTCAATGTGAATGAGATACGCGAAAAGTTATCAGGGCTTTCATCAGTGAAGACTGAATCACAGAAGACATTACTGCTTGTAGATGATGATGCAGTGATGATACGAACGCTCAGAGAAGGATTGAGTACGAGCTACAAAGTTCTTCCTGCGAATTCAGGAGCAAATGCACTGAAGATTCTTGAACGTGCGAAACCAGATTTGATATTACTGGATTATGAGATGCCGGAGATGAATGGCACGCAGGTATTCGGTGTTCTGAGGAGTAATCCTGAGACTGCGAATATACCCGTGATGTTTCTGACAGCAAAAGGAGATTCGGGAAGCATTTCGCAGATTGAGAAGCTGAAGCCAGAAGGACATATGCAGAAGACACTTCCATTGAGGGAGATAAAAGAGGTAATCCAGAAATTTTTTGACAGCAAATGAATTAAAAGCGAAGTGAAAATTGAATCCCCTTCCCATAATATAACAGGAGGGGATTTGTTTTTTTTTTTGTTATGTAATTTATACTATTACATAATGTATGTACTCATAACATAAGGAGGTATATTTTTATGAGCAAGAAAGCGTTTTATTCGTTCCTGATGATTGCGTGCTTAATTTTTGCAGTTATCAGCATTGGAGGCTGCGGAGGAAGCAGCAGCAGCAGCATTAATCCGGAAAGGACTTCGGAAAGCGGTATCATCAGCAGGACTATTAAGATTGATTTCGACAGAGCTAAAATAGAATCGGCTTTTGATCCGATTGATGTTGACGGAAATGGTAAGCCTGACGTTTTGGATTTCAACGGAGCACAGATATTACGATTCGGAACAGGCAGTTCACTTGTACCCGATGAAAACGGTGTGTATCATGCCAGCGGAACAGTGCCTCTCGCGGCATTCATTGAGGAACTTGCAGACACGAACGAACCCGATGAAATCACAGTATCATTGAAGGCAGGAACTTATTACACCGCAGAGTTCTCAAAAAATTTCGCGTTCGAGCTTGGAGCAACACTCCCGCAAGTTGAAATCATTGACCCGAATGGCAATGCGTTTGAAGGAACTATCCAGCATTCAAATTATCCTCAGGCAGACCCGTCTTTAATCTGCTTAACATTCAGGCCGGAAGTCGCCGGAAATTACACATTCAGGATAAGCAGTGCCAATGTGAATTCAATCGAAGATGTGCAGACAAACTGCGTATTCTTCCTGTATGAAGAGATGTTCAATACGGACGATACGACAGCCGCACGCGATAACGGCTACCCATTCAGATTCACGTATGATGAATATGACGAGGAAAAAGTTTACACTGTTCCTGCGATGCTTGAATTAAGGAAGCTCATTCTTGCTGCTGATCCCTCATTCCTCAAGGATGCTTACGGAGCCTACGTGTCCGAAGAAGAACGTCAGGAGTATGAACTTTATGGGAAGTATATCGAGACTACTATGGTAACAGCTCTTCTCGAAGACGAAGATATTTTAGAGGTCTTCAGGGAGATAAACGGAGATATAATTCAGCCTGAAAGTTTATTCACGGAAGAAGACATTAAAGATTTTGCTGACGAAATCGAAGACAGTGTACACTCAGCCGCCGCAACCGATTGGAATCAGGTTTCAGAAATCAGCGGTACACTTCTGGGAATTCCTTATGATCCTATGTTCTCTCCTGGTGCAGGATTTTTTGCAACATCAATGATGGAAGCATCAGGCGGAGCAGCTATAGGCAATTTCCAAGACCTTCTTGCTTCTAAAGCTCCTGCAACTAAATCAGGCATCACTACGAGATACACAGCAACATGTGTATCATCGCAGGAAGAATATTCCCGAAGAATGTCATCAGGTGTCAACGTATCAGGCGGACTAGGCACGTTCGGTTTGAGTGTAAGCACATCAAAATCGAATAACATAAAATTCGGCCTGACTTCCGCAACGATCATAATTCACTATGAGGAACTTGAACCTTCTTACAGACAACTCTCGAATGCTGAATATCTCAAGTATCAGACCGAGAATGCAGAGGCGGTTTTAGGATTTATAGCTGAAGACATGGACGCACACAAAGGCGAACCAAATTACGCTAATTACGAGTTTCGCAAAGAGTTCGGAGACTATTTCGTTGCAGGTTATCAATACGGCGGATGTTTTGACGCATTCATCACGCTGACAACTGAGAGCAGAGAGCAGCTCAAGCAACTGACAACAGCGTTTGAAGCGAAATTGCAGGGACTGGGGAGCACTGACCTGAACGCAGGAGTGAATGTGAGTAATGACTTGCAGGAAACGGTGAAAAAATACGGAGCACAGGTTACGGTTGATATACGTACAGTCGGAGCAGGAAATAATATTCCAACTTCAGTAAACCTTCCGAACAGCCATGATATAAGCGCAGTGGGCAACGTGATAACAGAGCTTATGAAGTTCCGTAATGCACTGGCTAACAGCATGTCCCCGAAGGATTATGCTCCTGTCAATGTCATGCTTAAACGATATAGATTCCTTTCATACAGGCATTTCAAGGCCATCCCGTTATATATCGATGTCCCAGCCAGAATTACGAAGACCATTGCGAATTTCAATGCCTCAATGTATCGTTTGACCGGTTATTACAACATTCTTGTAGATGCCAAGAATTCCAGGACAATTTACAATATGCCGCAAGACCTAAGCGATAAATACAACGACATCATAAACGATGCTAAGGCATTAAGGAACGCGTTTTTCACCGACGAAAAGAACCTTAATAACGGAGTGGACAAAGTGAATGATCTCCTTCCGCAGCTAAGGGATTTATCAGATCGTTATTCTTTCTTCACAATGCTCGTTAATGCCCGCAAGAACGAACAACCTGACGGGGATAATTATCCTCTCGGCAAGACTCTGCCCAAAGATGAACCCAGAGGCGGAGCAAGCGGTTATCCTACGTTCTATGCGAGTGAAGTTGTAACTGCTGACATAAATGCCGGTAAAACTCACAGAGATCAGAAAACTGAACCTAACTGGGCGAAAAACCCGGCACCAAGCGATGAATGGCATTTCTCTTGGAATGCTGAAGAGGACGCAGGCAAAGGAGCAATATTCTGCTATGTCGAAGTGATTGGAGACAATGACAACGATGACTACCGCAGAGTTTCTCCTGCTGGGGTTGTAGGCAGAAGCGCATTGCAGTTTGATTTCAAGTCGGGTGTCTCAAGGAGTTACGGTTGGTATGTACGCGCTCAGTCAATGAAATTCGGACAAGATTACCCGTTCAGTAATCCAGATTTCACGAACTAACAGTTTTACAGCGGGTAAAAAGAAACTTCAGAAGCCGGGTATTCTTCGAGTTTGCCCGGCTCATTTTTTAACAACATTTCAAAACTTTTGAAAGGAAAATTTATCAGCATGAAACAGTTTAAATATATTTCTTCGCTGCTGATTATGATGTTTATCGCGTCTCTTATTTCCGGAGGCTGCGGAGGAAGTTCTGGAAGTTCCATTCGACAGGATACATCACAGAGCACGGTTAAACTTGCACTTGATGAAATGGACACGGATAATAATGGCATACCTGATGTCTTCGAGTATGAAAGCGAAATCATAAACAGAAAAGATGCTAACGGAGCATATGAAACACCTTTCCTTCTTACGGTAGGAATGGATTCAGCAAAAATTAATCTCGTGAAAGATACAAGCTATTCTGTGCAGTATTATCGTCCTGGCCGTACATTGGGAATCTCAATGCTTGATATGGATATAACTGACCCTGACGGCAAACCAGTAACGTTGGTTTACGTGAGTGATGAGAGCGATGATTCAGATGATATTCTGCCGGAAGCAGAGCCGATCAGCGGAGACGGTGAGATAATTGCATCATCAGATGAGATTTACGTTGAGACTTCATTCTCTGTTGAACCTGAAGAAGCACCTGCTATGATAACTTATACATTTAATGCTCCTTCGACGGGAACTTATGATTTTAAGTTCACAGTCATTTCATATGACATAGCTCAGGATGAAGAACATGCATTCTTTGTTCTAATCTACGAAAACGTTCATGATAACGATATATTCACTGCAACTCCAGGTTACGTTCTCGATGATACAGACTTTAGCCCCACTGAGTATGAAATTCTCGGCATACAAAGAACCCTGATAAACTTCGCAACTAAACTCAACGATGAAGGAATACCAGTAGAGTTTTGCGATGAGTTTTACGACTGGGAAATTTATAAGGAACTCATAAGCAATCTGATTACGTCATATGAGGCTGAAACCGAATCAGATGACGGAGAAATCAAAAGCAGTGCGAATACAGGAAACGCAAGAATACAACCGCGAGTCGATAATATTCCGTTCAGTACGTTCTATCAGTTCGGAGAGGGATATTACGCTGATTCAGGTTTTGATGCTCTTGGTGCTAATAATGCTTTTGAAAACATGCCCGCAGTTCCTTCCCCAGTAAATGAGCCTGCAATGTCATGCACACAGAAATTAACGGTGCATACGATTGAGAGTGAAGAAGATAATTTACGTGAGCAGGAAATGGAAGCAATGTCTACGTTCTCAATGGCCAGATATGCAGCAGGTCAGGAGCCTATAATTTTCACAAATGTAGGATTCGGAACGATGAAGAAAAATATTCTCGTTCGTTATGATGTGCTGGAGGAGCAGCCGAGAGTTGTCGATGTGAATAATCTTAAACTTGCTGATTTCGCACTTGAACTTCTCAGAAAAGACGGAGCGAATAAGTTTCGCAGTGAGTTCGGGGATTACTTTGTCGGCGGCTACAGATGGGGAATGCGTTTCGAGGCTTTAATATCAATTACATTTGGTCTCAACAGCGATTCAGAGTACAATCAGAGGAGAATTAATGAGGTCATCGATTTAGTGAAAGATACAATGAAGCTGGCAGCTAATAATCAGGATTATTCATCAAAGATAAATAAGCTTGATTCGATTTCAAAAGAAACACTTGTAGGTGATGGCGGTGAAATCAAATTCATCAATAATATCAGCATTGAGACCATAACGCTCAACGGTTATAACCTTAATAAGGAAAGCGGGAATGCATCTTCTGTTCTCGGTAAACTTTCAGTTAAGAGCGTCGCTGATACTCTCAAGGAGTTTGTGAATAACACAGTGCCTAAAGCGTTAAATTCTGACAGGAGCAATTTCAGCCCGTTAAAGATTATAATGATACGGTTCAGAGAAATTCCTTCAGCAAGACAGTACATTGATGAACGACTACCGAAAACTCAGAGGCATTTTGACACTGTGAAAGATTTCACAAAGTCTATGTTCATGGCCGCATGTTATCGCAATTCACTTATGACAATACCAGCAGAACAAATCCTGCGCGGAAAAACTCAGACGGACGAATGGAATAGTCAGCTGCAAGGATTGCAGAATGAGGTTACCCCAAGACTAAGAAGTCTGTGCGAAAATGAAAGCGATGTGAGCCGATACAAAAAACGTTTTGATGATCTGGCTGACAATTACCGTAAACTTATTGAACGCTACGTGTTTTACAGAATCTTAGTGAACGAGCAGATAAATCAATCCAGTGGCTGGAAAGAGCAGGAAGGAGCCAGAACATATTGGAGCAGAGGTTTCGGTATTGAGAATTACACGGTTAGCAAAACGGTACATGCTGATTATGGCACCAACAAAAAGTATTATCTGTCTCATAAGGAAGGTGGAGGACTTGATAAGCCTGAACAGGATATAACCCATACTCCTGGCAATAACTGGAGAATTGCCTGGTTTCAGTTCAAGATAATAGACACTAAGACAGACTTCGAGGATAAGAACTATCCTTCAGTCGGACGGTACAAATTGCACATACATTTTGACGGATATTTCGGGCGCAGAATGGAGTACGAGTTCTGGGACAAGATTGTATATATGCCGAAGAACAAATACCCGTTTGTAGGTCTGAAGGATTAAGCGTGTACAGCAGCAAGTATTCATGTGCGTAAAAAATTTCACTGTGTAATATAATATTTCAATCACAATCATAATTTCAGATTCAAAAAGGGAAGGTGTTTCTTTCATGGGGGTACGTAAACCCGAAGACACAAGGAGCTTCGCATTATGTGCACACGGCGGAGCAGGTAAGACATCATTAGCTGAGGCCATGCTCTTCGATAACGGCAATATCACCCGAATGGGCAATGTTCAGAACGGCAACACAGTGAGCGATTTCCAGAGTGAAGAACAGAAACGTAATATCTCAATCAGCACATCACTGATCACTCTTGAACGTCAAGGAAAGACATTCTATGTTCTTGATGCTCCAGGCTACGCTGACTTCACCGGCGAAATGAGTGCGGCAATTCGAGTTGCAGATACGGCAGTGATACTCGTGAGTTCAGTCGGAGGAATCGAAGTTCAGACATCAAAAGCATGGGAATATGCAGATCATCACAAAGCACCTGCGGCATTCGTAATCTCGAAAATGGACAGAGAGAATGCAGACTTTCAGAAGGTACTCGATGACATAAAGAGCCAGTTCTCACAGAATGCACTTCCTGTTATGCTCCCAATCGGAGCGGCAGACAAATTCACCGGTGTAGTTGATGTTCTCAAGGGCAAGGCGTACACCTACAAGCCAGACGGTTCAGGAAAATTCACGGAGGGCGATATACCTGCGGACATGGCCGGAGATGCGGAGAGTGCAAAAGAGGCACTTGTTGAAGCGGCTGTAGAGATGGACGATGAACTCATGGAGAAATATCTTGAGGGTGAATCAATCTCTGATGCAGACCTATCACGCACACTGAAAAAGGCAATCGCAAGCAAACGAATCATGCCGGTCTTCGCACTCTCATCGACAACAAATATCGGCGTTGTTCAGTTCATGGATTTCATTGCGGAATACTTCCCTTCACCCGCAGACATAGGTGCAGTTGAAGGCGTTGAACCCAAACTTGATGCTCCGTTCTCTGCTTTATGCTTCAAGGTAATGGCAGATGCATTCGTAGGCAAGCTCTCATTCATTCGCGTGTATTCGGGAAAACTTTCATCTGAAGGAAGCAACATCTACAACGTGAACAAAGGCGAAGATGAACGCATAAGTTCATTCAAGATGATGACGGGCAAAGACGGAAAAGACGTTAAAGAGGTCATTGCAGGAGATATAGTTGCAATTCCGAAGTTGCAGAGTGCGCGTGTTGGTCATACTCTCGCGATTAAGGGAGGATTCAGCGGTCAGTTCTCGGCAATTGAATTCCCGAAGCCCGTATACAGTGTTGCAGTCATAGCGAAATCACGTGCGGATGAAGACAAGCTCGGCAATGCAATATCACGAACACTTGAAGAGGATTGCAGCTTAACGTTCGAGAAGAATGCGGAGACACGCGATAATGTTCTGTCTGGAATGGGAGATATGCACATAGACATCGTACTTGCGAAGATGAAAGAGCGTTACGGTGTTGAACTCGACACTAGAACGCCTCAAGTTCCGTACCGCGAAACGATTCGGAAGATGTCAGAGGCTCAGGGCAAACATAAGAAGCAGTCAGGCGGACATGGCCAGTACGGAGATGTTTACATTCGTTATCGTCCGTTGGAACGCGGAGAGGGCTTCAAGTTCATTGACAGTGTTGTGGGAGGAGCAGTGCCTCGCAATTTCATTCCAGCAGTCGAAAAAGGTTTGAATGAATACATGGCTTCAGGGCCTCTTGCGGGATTCCCAGTTGTAGATTTCAGTGCAGAGTTGTACTACGGATCGTATCATGATGTAGACAGCTCTGAAATGTCATTCAAGCTCGCAACCCGTCTCTCATTCAGAAAGGGAATCATGGATGCAAATCCCGTACTGCTTGAGCCTGTGATGAATGTCGAGGTTACAGTTCCAGAGAGATTCATGGGTGATGTCATGGGAGATTTCAACTCAAGACGAGGCCGCATTATGGGCATGGAAGGACATGGAAAGTTACAGGTTGTGAAGGCACAGTGTCCGTTAGCGGAGATGTTCAGGTACGCGATAATTCTTCGTTCAATGACATCAGGTGAAGGTTCATTCTCAATGGAATACTCACATTATGAGGAAGTTCCTGGAGATATTGCGAAGAAGGTTATAGCTGCTCACAAGAAGGAAGAGGAAGAAGAAGAGTAAGCTGAAAGAAGAATCAAAGCCCTCCCGTTTTTGCAGGAGGGTTTTATTATGTACGTTTACAGGAACAAATATCGTAACACGAATATTAAACCGATTGCCGCGCCTCCAAGCATACCGAAGAATATTACGCCACTTATGAATGATGAGCCTCCTGGTTTATTTCCCGTTTCAACTTCTGGTTGCTTAATCTTTATCTTAAAGTCCTTCGTTATCGTCAGAACTCCCCGAATCTCATCGCTTATCTTCACATAAAGGAATTTCTTTCCGGCAGTCTCTTTAATCTCTTCAACTGGGAATAACGGTTCAATGTTATTCTCTTCAAGATACTTTTTCACCAGTGCACTTGTACCTTCACCATCAATGATTACTCCGACAATATCACCGGGAACAATTTCAGAACTTGCGCGTCCCTTCACAGGATCTAAAACAGGCTGACACATTATGATAGTTCCCTCAAAAACTCCGTCCTTCGAGGCTTCCTGCTTGTCTCGTTCTTCCTGTTCCTGCCTTTCACGTTCTTCCTTTTCGGCTTTCTGTCTTGCGAGTTCTGCAGGTGAAGGAGGAAGAGGTTTGATGACCTTTGCGCGTTCAAGTTCCTTTCGTGATATAGGTTCAACGTCAGTTGCGGCTGTGAATACGCACTGTGAGACCTGCTCGAATGACCTTCGTATCATACTCTCAAGCTGTTTCACTTTCACCTTCGTGTAATTTTCATACAGCTTCTTCTTTTCATCTACCGTCAGTATTCCCTTGAGCTGTGTCTGAAACTTCTCCGCTAAATCCTTATCGAGAGGCCCTAACTGAGGAAAACGTTTAACGAAATTCCTCCAGTCCTTTGATGGTTCAAGAAGAATTCCTGCCGTGTATGGTGATGCCAGCCAGAAGACTTGAAACACTGTTCGACCTGTCTTACCCTCAAGTATGTTGCAGAATGCTCCTCCCATATTGCCGCGACTTGGAATGAATGTTGATTTTATCGCGAGGAATTCAGGAGTGTCATCTTTGGGAGCTTCAACAGTTTCAGGTGCAGGTTCTTTTTTCTTTGCAGCTTCTGCTATGTCGTTTACATCTACGAATTTAATCTCATCAGGCATGCTTCTTCTTTACCTTGCTGAATAACTCTTTGAACTCCACGATTTGCCTCGCGGAATCTCTCCTGAAATTAATTCTAAGTAACGGCTCATACATTCCGGGCATCGTCTTGAAGATGAAGTATTTTCGATTTCAAATTCTTTTTTGCATTCAAGGCATCTGAACTTAGCCATGATCTTGATTCCTCCATGAGAAAAAATGAATCTGTACATAAAAGTTTATGTGTGTGAATTGAGTTGCATTATAGCCGTTAAAAACATTCAATGCAAACTGAAGAGATTTGCCTGAAAAATTTTCATAAGTTACGCAATTTTTTTACGAGATTTCATTTATAATATACATACTCCAATATAAACTTGAAAACTTACTTTTGGGAGGCAGTTTTCCATGAACGTTAAGCCTAAAAAATTTCTTTTCATTCTCTTCATTCTTATATGGTCATCAAACGTGCCTCTTGCGTCTGGCGTCTACAATCTTGCTCCTTCGCATCAATCTCCGTATTCCATCGGAGCAGTGAAATATGATGTCCTTGTTTCCGCACTGAATGAAGTGAATCAGATTCGCAGGCTAATAGGTGTGCCTGATGTAACCCTGAACAGCGAATACACCAGCAAAGCCCAGCATGGTGCAGTTCTTCTTGACATCATAGACACACTCACGCATACTCCAGGAAAGCCTTCAAATATGAATCAAGAGTTTTATTCGCTGGCCTATAATGCAACAACACACAGCAATATCGCATACAGGTCAGTAACGATAGACGGTGAAACATTTGGCAGGATCAACCTTACGCAGACGATACGGGACTACATGGATGATTCAGATTCATACAACATACCTAGACTGGGTCATAGAAGATGGCTGATGAATCCAAGACTGAAATACGTAGGCTTCGGAATAAGTGAGAGGCGCGGCTATGCATCAGCGTATGTGATTGAGGACTTCGGGAAGTCAGGTTCACTAACGAGGAATGAATACGAGCAGTATCTCCGCTGGCTGAAGTGGCCCGTCAATTATGAATTTATATCTTGGCCGGTTAACCGCACTCCTCATCCGCTGAAATATTTTGACCCACAAACTGCCTGGTCTGTAACGCTCAACAGTGAAATTTTCGATGAATGCGAAAGAGATTCCGTGAATGTCAGGCTGATGCGTATCAGTGATGGCAAGATATGGAACTTCGGCACGACCCGGAGCGATGGATACTTCACAATAGCAGATGCGAAAGTTGCGTATGACCAATGCATAATCTTCCGGCCTATGGATATATACAGCTATGGTCATTATGAATCCTGGCGTGTAGATATTACCGGACTGAAGCGTAAGAATCATCATGGAGATGCGAACATAACATACAATGTAACATTTATAAATTAGGAATCCCTCGCGTGAAGTAATTTGCGCGTTGGAAAATAAATAATTTTTCAGGAGGTATTTCTTTATTATGAAGAAATTAGCAGTTCTATTAGCAGTAGCAGTTCTCGCAGTATCATCACTCGCGGCATTTGCGGCGACAGATGCACTTGTCGGAGCATGTATCTACAAGTTCGACGACACCTTCATGACCGGCGTGCGCAATGCAATGCGTGCAGAGATGGACAAGCAGGGCGGAGAGCTTGAGATAGTGGACTCACAGAACAGGCAGCCCACGCAGAATGATCAGGTTGATGCGTACATCTCGAAGGGATCAAATGCACTCATCGTGAATCCTGTCGATAGAACAGCAGCACAGCCCCTCATGGAGAAGGCAAAGGCAGAAGGTCTTCCGATAGTATTCGTGAACCGTGAGCCTTATGCAGAAGTCATGAATGCATACGACAAGATCTGGTACGTCGGAGCAAAGGCAGAGGAGTCAGGCACACAGTCAGGTCAGATTATCGCTGATTACTTCAAGACCAATCCAGGAGCCGACAAGAACAAAGACGGAAAGATTCAGTACATCATGCTTCGCGGTGAGCAGGGACATCAGGATGCAACACTCAGAACAGAGTACTCAACGAAGGCAATGAAAGATGCAGGATTTGAGATCGTTGAACTCGGAAGCGATACGGCAAACTGGGACAAAGTTCAGGCGACCGATAAGATGAAGGGCTTCATTTCAGCAGTCGGAATCGATAACATTGAAGCAGTCTTAGCGAACAATGACGATATGGCACTCGGCGCAATCGAGGCACTGAAGGCTGAAGGCTACAACATGGGCGATAAGTCAAAGTACATTCCTGTCGTCGGAGTTGACGCAACAGCACCAGCACTTGAGGCAATGAGCAAGGGTGAGATGCTCGGCACAGTTCTGAATGACGCAGACAACCAGGGCTTCGCGGCAGTACGTGTAGCAGTAGTAGCGGCGGACGGCAAACCAGTTACAGAAGAGTCAATCGGATACAAGATCACTGACGGAAAATATATCTGGATACCGTACAGACCGGTTACCGTTGAGAATTACAAAAACTACATGAAGTAGAGAAGTGAAAAAAATTATGCCCCCGTTGAAACCGGCGGGGGTTTTTATTGCTAAGAGGTGATTTTTCTTGCGTAAAATTTTTATGACAACATTAATTGTAGTTCTTACTTTAGTATCATGTTCATACGCTGAAGAAATCAAAATAGGTTCATGCATTTACAGATTCAATGATGCCTTCATGCTCAGGTTCAGAAACGCAATGTCCGAAGAGAGCACGAAAGAAGGAGCATTAATCACGATGGCGGACGGACGTGATGACCAGAACGTACAGAACGAACAGATAGATGAATTCATAGCTAACGGTGTGAATGTCCTCATAGTGAATACAGTTGACCGAATGTCATCACAATCAATCATCGATAAGGCAAAAGAGAAAAATATTCCTGTCGTGTTCATCAACAGAGAACCGTTACCCGAAACGCTTGCGTCATATGAGAAGGCATATTACGTAGGAGCAAAGGCAGAAGATTCCGGCGTAATGGCTGGTGAACTCATTGCTGAATACTTCAAATCACATCCTGAAGCTGACAAGAACAAAGACGGCAAATTACAGTTCATACTGCTGAAGGGTCAGAATGGACATCAGGATATGGTATTACGTTCAAAGTATTCTGTTGAAGCGATTCGTAATGCGGGGATTGAACCTGTTGAACTCGCGAGCGCAATCGCAAACTGGGATAAACTTGAGGCCATGAAAATCATGAACGGTTTCGTAATGTCAATCGGCGCAGAGAACATTGAAGCTGTTATCGCGAATAATGATGAAATGGCTTTAGGTGCAGTTGAGGCATTGAAGATAGTCGATTACAACAAGGGAGATGCTGCTATGTACGTTCCTGTTGTCGGAGTTGATGCGAATGCTTCAGCACTTCAGGCAATGGAAAACGGCGAAATACTTGGTACAGTCCTGAATGATGCTGACGGTCAGGGAACAGCAGCGGTGAAACTTGCAGTTGCTCTAGCGTCAGGAAAGGCAATCAACAAGGATACAGTTGGGTATGAGATTACGGATAACAAATATATCTGGATACCCTATCAGAAAGTAACGAAGTAAACGAGGTGAGTTAATTGGGCGAATACTTGCTTGAAATGAAGAACATCACGAAGACATTTCCAGGCGTAAAGGCACTCGATAACGTTCAGCTTAACGTGAGGGCAGGTACAGTTCATGCTCTAATGGGCGAGAACGGAGCAGGGAAATCTACGCTTATGAAATGCCTGTTCGGGATATACAACCCTGACGGAGGAGAAATTTATCTCGAAGGTAAGAAGACAAATATTCATTCTGCACGTCAGGCAATGGATAACGGAATCGCAATGGTACATCAGGAATTGCACCCGATAAGATACCGTTCAGTTATGGAGAACGTGTACTTAGGGAGATTTCCGGGCCATATGGGAGTAGTTGATCATAGGGCCATGTACGATAAGACGAAGGCACTCTTTGATGATTTGGAGCTTGATGTTGATCCTTTGGCACTCGCAGGTGAACAGTCAGCGGCAATATTGCAGATGATGGAAATTGCACGAGCAGTAGACATGAAGGCCAAGATAATAATTCTCGATGAGCCTACATCATCATTATCTGACCGTGAAGTCGAACACCTCTTCAAGATAATCAATCGTCTTCGTAAGCAGGGAGTTGCATTCATCTACATATCACATAAGATGAAAGAGATTCTTGAAATCTCCGATGAAGTTACGATAATGCGAGACGGAACTTACGTAGGAACATGGCCTGTCGTGAATAAGGAAACAGGGGAGAAGCTCACGAATGATTTCATAATCCGTCAAATGGTCGGACGTGAAATGACGAATCAGTTCCCGCCGCGAACAGGCAAACCAAGCAATGAAGTTGTGCTTAAAGTTGAGAAGGTATGTTCGCCTCTGAAGAAATCATTTCAGAATGTCAGCTTTGAACTTCACAAACAGGAAATACTCGGCATTGGTGGTCTTGTTGGTGCACAGAGGACGGAATTTGTTGAAGCGTTATTCGGCCTCAGAAGCATAGCATCAGGAGAGATATTGCTGAACGGTGCGAGATACGCGTCAAAGTCTCCGGGCTTTGCGAAGTCGAAAGGTTTAGCATTGCTCACTGAAGAACGAAGAGCTACAGGCATATTCGGAATACTTCCCATACTTGAGAATACAGTCATTGCGAATCAGAAGCATTATGCACATCTTGGAGTACTCAATGACAGGAAGCGAATGGCAGATGCGGATGTTGAATGCAAGAAGCTCAACGTAAAGACACCTTCACTTGCGACATTGATTCAGAATCTTTCAGGCGGGAATCAGCAGAAGGTTCTGATTGCACGCTGGCTCCTCACGAACTCGGATATTCTCATTCTCGATGAACCTACGAGAGGAATTGACGTAGGAGCGAAGTATGAAATCTACAACATCATGCTTGAACAGATTGCACAAGGAAAATCTATCATCATGATTTCGTCAGAGATGCCCGAACTAATGGGAATGTCAGACAGGATCATGGTAATGTGCGAGGGAAGGGTAACAGGATTCCTGAACAAAGGCGAATACACGCAGGAAAAGATTATGGCATTCGCTACACAGTTTGCGGGCCACAATACAGCAGCATAAAGGAGAAAAGAAATCATGGCAGAAAATGTAACAGCACGTTCACGCTCGAAATTGTTCACAGTGTCGGGAATAGTAATTCTCATTATCGGCATTGTACTTTACTTCATGAAAGATCCAATGGGACTGAAGAGAATATATGATCTTCCCACTTTCCTCATCATCATTGGTCTTTGTTCCATTATCAGCGGCTTCATGTCGAAGGGTAAACCTGATGATGTGTTAGAACTTTCTGGGAAGGCATTCGGAGAATTCCTCACGAACAATGCAATACTTCTCGCAATGTTAGTTCTCGTTATCGTAATATGTATCCTTCAGCCGAGATTCATGCAGATCAGAGTTGCACTTGATATACTGACGCAGTCATCAACGAAGCTCATTATGGCACTTGGAATATGCTTCGCTCTTCTCATTGCAGGTACAGACCTCAGTGCGGGACGTATGGTAGGACTTGCGGCAGTAGTGAGTGCGTCAATGATGCAGACAGCGACATACGCAAACCGTTTCTTCCCTGACCTTCCGCAGATCTCTTTATGGATTCCAATAGTTGCGGCTATTGTTGCGTGTATGATTTTCGGTGCACTGAATGGATTCCTTGTTGCGAAATTCGAGATGCATCCATTCATTGCGACTTTGGCAACGCAGGTTATCATCTACGGAGCATGCTCACTGTATTTCGATATGCCTCCGAACAACTCACAGCCTATCGGAGGAATTCGTCCAGATTTCGCGCAGATAGGACAGATGAGATTATTCAGCGGAATATACAAGGGCTTTCCTGGAATAAGCATTCTGATTCCGATTTCATTAGTTATCTGTGCAATCATATGGTTCATACTCAACAAGACAGTATTCGGTAAGAACGTGTATGCAATCGGCGGCAACAGAGAGGCGGCAGTAGTTGCAGGTATCAATGTATTCCGCAACATAATGTTCATCTTCATACTTGCGTCATTCCTTTATGGTATTGCAGGAGTACTTGAGGCGGCACGTACAGCAGGAGCAACGAACAATTACGGCAATGGTTACGAGACAGATGCAATAGCGGCGTGCGTTGTCGGAGGAGTATCAATGAGCGGAGGTATTGGTAAGGTAGGCGGAATCGTTATGGGTGTTCTGATATTCACGGTCATTCAGTACGGTTTGCAGTTCATCAACGTATCTCCAATGTGGCAGCAGGTAATCAAGGGTGTAATTATTGCGGTTGCAGTTGCGATTGACCTTACGAAATACCGCAAGAAATAATCTGAAAATATATGAACCTCTCTCAGTTATGGGGGAGGTTTTTATTTAACACAAAAAAGGAGTGAATATCATGTGCAGGAAATTGATGATTGTAATATTTATTCTGGCGGCATTTGTATTGCCAGCATTTGGTGCAGATAAGAATGCAGAACTTGTACGCGCCGCATTCAATGGTGATTATAAGACTGTGGAAGCATTACTGAAGGCAGGTGCTGATGTTAATGCTAAGGACGAAGACGGCGATACGGCTTTTATTTTGGCGGCAAGTAACGGCCACTCACAAACCGCAGAATTACTTCTGAAATACGGTGCTGATCTCAATGCTAAGGATAAATGCTGCAATACGGCTTTTATGGTGGCAGCAGAAGAAGGCCACTCCAAAATATTAGAAGTGCTCCTGAAATATGGCGCAGATGTAAACGCTAAGGACGGTAACAATGATACGGCTTTAATTTATGCAGCAGGTGAAGGTCACCCCGAAACAGTAGAAGTACTTCTGAAGCATGGTGCTGATGTAAACGCTCAGGACGATGGCGGTTTGACGGCTTTAATATTTGCAGCACAGCAGAGCGGTAACCCTGAATTCATCGAAGTCATCAATATACTCATAAAGGCAGGTGCTAATGTTAACGCTAGAGATAATAGCGGTTATACAGCCCTTATGTATGCGGCGGCAAACTGCGAGGATGACGATGAAGCCTCAAAAATGGTAAGTGCACTCGTAGAGGCAGGAGCAGACATTAACGCTAAGATACCTGTAGAAAAGTGGGGTACAAAAGGCTGGAGTGCGGTCATGTTCGCAGAATTTCACGGAAACACTAAGACGGTATCTATCCTGCGGAAGGCTGGTGCTGCTGACAAACTAACCCAAGCACAGCGTAAGCGCTACGCAGATTTTTTGCGAGGTAAATAGTACTAGCATGTTTAAGAGCGTAATTATCGTAGTTGCGATTGTGCCTGACTTCACGAAATACCGCAGACAATAAATTTTTGTGATGACTTATTTCTCTCTGTCTGTATAATTTCAGGCAAGGGGTATCTTTTTTTTTAAGGAGGCTAAATCATGATAGATGAAATGAGAGAAGTATACGCAAAAATTTTCGGCAGTGAATGTGAAGCTGAAAAATTCTTCTCACCTGGACGAGTGAATCTCATCGGTGAACACACTGACCATGAAGGCGGGTATGTCTTCCCATGCGCAATAACATTCGGGATATATGCACTCGCACAGAGAAGACCAGGCAATACATTACGGCTATACTCGATGAACTTCGACTCTGAATCTGCTCCAGCATTCGAGATTGCATTCGATGATGTTCACGAAAAATTGACGGGTTCACGTTCATGGGTAAATTATCCTTTGGGAATCGTGAGCATACTCAGGAAACACGGATATGAATTCAATTCGGGAGTTGATATTCTCTACAAGGGAAACTTGCCTGACGGTGCTGGACTTTCATCTTCAGCGGCAATTGAGGTTCTCACAACTAAAATCTTCAGTGAGTTACTTAGCTTCGATATTGACGGAGTGAAGGCAGCATTATATTCACAGGAAGCGGAGAATAATTTTGTCGGAATGCACTGCGGAATAATGGATCAATTCGCCGTAAGCATGGGCAAAAAGAATCACGCAATCCTTCTGAACTGTTCAACACTCGATTATTCATATGTCCCGCTGGAACTCGGCGATCACAGAATCGTTATCACAAACTCAAATGTTCCTCATTCACTCGTAGGAAGCGAATACAACTTACGCCGTCAGCAGTGTGAAGAAGCCCTCGCCGACCTCAAGAAAGTTAGGGAGATTTCATGCCTCTGTGATTTATCAGTTACAGGACTCGATGAAGTTTCATACGCCGTAAGAGAACCTGTTAATTTACGCCGTGCCTTTCACGCAGTCAGTGAGAACGAGCGCACTCTGAGAGCAACTCATGAACTCAAAAGCGGAGACCTTCCAATGTTCGGGCTTTTAGTTAATGCCTCTCACGTATCACTCAGGGACAATTACGCTGTAACAGTGCCGGAGCTTGATATTCTTGCAAGGCTTGCGTGGGATTTTCCAGGAGTATTAGGTTCAAGGATGACAGGAGGAGGTTTCGGAGGATGTACTGTGAGTATCGTGAGGAATGATGCGATTGATGATTTCATTCGCAGTGTTGGAAGTGAATATACACGCATAACAGGAAGAACTGCGAACTTCTACACTGTTGACACTTCAGACGGAGCAGGAAGAATATAGAATCAAAACGGGAGTCATAACCGGCTCCCGTATTTTGAATCTTATCTATCGTATTTCCAGAGACCTATCGCAGGTTTACCCACAAAATATATCTCTTCTCCGTCATCTAAAACGTTCCAGCCTTCTTTGAGTTTGAAAGGGTCATATCGTTTCGTAATCTCGTCATAATCTGCCCACTGATAACCTACGCTTTCAATTTCTTCTTTGCTCATCGGCATATGAGTTCCCAGTGCAGGCATCACATCTACATGAACGTCTGCGAGCTTACGATAGAGAATCTGCGTTATGATTCCTGCATACGAATAGCATCGTGTGTAGTCAGGTGGAATAATCAAAACCTTCCTGAGATTGGAATACTGTGCAAGGAGTTCATCAAGCATACCTTCAAGCTGTGCCTGCGATATTCCATTCGTCTCTTCAGTCAGAAACAGTTCATTCATGTTTAATTCCTCCTATCGTATCAGCAACAATCTTTCTGTAACCTTCAACCATTATTCCAATATCGAGACCTACTGATACACTATCAACGCCCATTGAAAAATATTCATTAGCTTTTTGTGCATTGTCGCAGTAAATCATCACGAACTTTCCGCATGAATGGCACGCATTGATGATTCTCCTGAGTGCAGAAATAAATTCAGGCTTCATGAATTGGGCTGATATTCCCATTGCTGTCGATAGGTCATACGGCCCGATGAATATTCCTGCAACACCGTTACAGAAAACTTATAAAAAGCTATAAATCAACTTTTATGTTTCCTTCCTCATTCTTCGCGTCCGCTTTCACGCTGGTCTGCTACTCACGTTTGGTATGACGCTCCAGAGGCTTCAATTCCCCGCTAACGTACGGGTACATAATTTTCTGCTCATTGATGGCTGAACATTTTACAGACGAAACCTTTATGCTTGGTTCTCGCTTCGTGTTTTTCCGTCCAACAGCCCAAATGTTCAAAAATCAA